>CAMTOO010000023.1 GCA_947074185.1 uncultured Negativicutes bacterium | reverse complement strand
GTTCATAATACCAACCGCTTTCACTTCTATTTTTGCGACCATATTCAAAACTTGCACCATAGTACCAAGTTTTATAATCTCCATTTTCAGAATAGATAGGATTGTAAGTATCATAGAAGTTACTTTCCCCGCGCATTTTACCTACTTTACCTACGACATCAAAGTAATGTTCTTTATCACCAAACCAAGTATTGTACAGTAACACCGCTGTTTGAGAGCCATCTCCACTAGCGGTTGCAAAGTCATGTTTGTTTTTTGTATGGCTTATTGCAAGACCTGTATAGCGTTTTTGGCTAGTCTTTTTGTCATAACCTACTTGCATTGTTGTAAAACTGCCATCAAAACGGTCTGTTTCTGTGCCACCTCTACGATAACGTACCCATACACCGTCTGTTTCTGACTCATCTTTCACAAAACGAAGTTCGCCAAGACGTTTTAAAAGCGTATCGTCTTCACGGAAATAATTGTCATAACGAGTATCACTTAAACTAATATTTGTTTCGGTATTATCTGTAATTTCTGTTGCTTCAAAACCAGTCAAATACCAGTTACGTTGCATGGTTATTGGCGCTGGAACATTAGCCCATTCAGCAGAATCTGGATCAATATCGGTAATAACTGGTGTGTATTTCCAAATACCACCAGTTGATAATGCTTTACCTGTAAAAGTAGCTTGTAGCCCTCTATCTTCTACTAAAAGTAGATAACCTTGTGCAGAATTGCCACTAGTCATGCTTACATCATGAATTTCAATTTCATGCGCTCCATCAGAAGCTTCTGAAATAAAGACTCTATCACTATCTGTGATTACATCTTTATTATCAAAGGATTTTTGGAGATCAGTATTCATTTTGAATACGCCGCCACCATCTAAAGTTGCTGTAGTTAAAGTTTTATAAGTTCCTGGGCCTGGATATGTCATATCTACTGTAGCCCTATTGATTAGATCAGTAAGTTCACTGTCTCCAGTCATATTCCATACAGAATTATTTTCGAAATCTAATTTAATAAATCCAAAAGCATTACGGATAGTTTTACCTGTAAAGTGAGAGTCTGCTGTACCAAATTTCACATCTACCATTGCTGTATTTGGTCCATCTGACTGAATATCACCAGTGATTGCTTTACGTTTAGTAGCATTAATTGCGCTGATGCTAGAACCTGCATCTATTGCTTTCATTGCAATTGGTGCGTTTATTTCAAGACCTTCATTTACATTAATCTTACCACTGTTCATCGCTTGCAAGCCTATTGCTTCACTTGTTGCTTCCGTGTCTGAATTAAGGTTAATAATACCATCATCTGCTTCTGCAGCAATTGTTGCTGAGCCAAGCCCAATTAATTTTATTTTAGCAGTATCGCTTTTTAGATTAACAATTCCCTGTATCCCATTTTGTAAAATACTACTTACAGCAGCTGTTCCACTAGATGAAATTTGAAGATTTTTATTACTTTGAATATTTAATAAACCACCACGTGATATTGCACCTATAAGCGCACGAGAATTTATATTTATATTTCCTTGGGCAGATGTAATATTAATTCTTGTATTAGCATTACTTCTTACAGCCTGTCCATTATAATCAATATTAAAATCATTCAAAACAGCTATATCCATGGTGCCATTAGCTCGTGAGCAAACTACCCCAGGATTTGTGTCCTTTTGATTGCGAATATTGATATTCTCTGCTTGCATTACGAATTTTCCTTCCCAATTTAGCAAAGCATTACCACTTATTATATCGATCTCAAGATTTCGTATATTTATATAATTAGCATTCGTTAAATGGGATGTAGCATTCACAAAGCTATTTGCGTTTTGTATCGCAACAGTAGCTGTAGGCTTATAAGAAATTATTGTAAAATCATGATTTTGAAAATCAAAATTCATAGAACCACCATTGTTGACGACGATCCCACCTCCATTTTGAGATACAAAAACTATATCTCCAGATGCGGTATTATTGTTAACCTCATTATATCCCCCATGATGCAATACTGTATCGTTATTTTCATAAACACCACCAGGTATATCATAATTACCTTGACCAAATAATGGTGCTGCTTCTGCACCATTACCTACTAGAGCAATCCCCATTGCCATACATAAAATTTTTGCAATTTTACTTTTTTTCATAACTATTTGTCCCCCTATATAACACTCTTAATTGTAATAGCCTAATATTCTGATAATTCATTATATCATTCTCCCTTGTTTTTGTAAACAGTTTGTGAACTTTCGAGTTTGTATTGACAATATAAAAGACACAAAAGTTAATATTTCCTTAACTTTTGTGTCTCTTTAGTTTTATCTAAATCTGTGGTCTACCTTCCATTTTATTAATCACATTAGCGAACTCCCATTTGAGAGTATCTTCTAAATTTGGAGCAAGTCCAAGATCTTCAAGTTCATTCTTGCGAATAATTTTACGATTATATTTATCTCCATCTGCATTATAACTGTATAAGTCAGCACGTAAAATACTACGTACCGCAATACATCCAGGTTCAACACCCCAACTATAATTCACTATATAGCTTTGCATGTCTCTTAATACAATTAAACCAATAGTTTCTACACCATTTTTCTTAGCAATTGCAGCTAAAGTTTCTTTGCTAATTTTGTTTTTTTCATCATAAATAGCTTGTTCAACATCTGAATTCATTTGTGAAGATAAATTTACCATTTCATATCTAGGATAATAATATGCCCACTTCACCGGATCACTCCAAGCTTTCACATTTGCCGGTGTAGCATCTCCTGTATAATCAACAAGACAAAATGCTGCTTTTGGAATTTCTAAAGCTTCGGCATTTACTGAAAGCATAGGTATACATACTAAACTTAGAACAACTACAAATAATCTTAAAAATTTCTTCATAAAATCACCTCTTTCAAACCAAACAATACTTGTTTACTTTTAATTATATTATATTTATAAAAAAACATCAATCACACTACCATTATCAAGCGCTGCTACACCTAAATGTTTAGCACAAGTCTGACCTAAATCTGAAAAGGTTTTACATGGTAGTAAAACTTGAGATTTTACTTTCTTTCCACCAAAAATTAGCGGAACCTTTTCTCTTGTATGGTCACTACCTTTCCATGTTGGATCACAACCATGATCAGCAGTCAGTATAATGATATCATCTTCAGTTAAAAGTTCTAACAAATCAGGCAATCTAGTATCAAAATATTCTAATGCTTCTCCGTATCCTTGTGGATTTCTTCGATGCCCGTAAGATGAATCAAAATCAACTAGGTTAGCAAAAACCAAAGAATTATCTGGCGCATATTTAATTGCGTCTATGCAAGCATTAATTTGATTTTCTAGTCCTGAAGCTGGGAAATGTTTGCTAATCCCTCGATGCGCGAAAATATCCGCTATTTTTCCGACAGCTACAACCTCTTTGCCACTTCCGATAACTTTATCCAACAAAGTTTCTTCGGGCGCTGGAACTGCATAATCATGACGATTTCCAGTTCTTTCAAAATCATTTGCATTAACTCCCACAAACGGTCTTGCAATAATGCGCGCAATTTTATAAGGTTTAACTAATTCATAACAGATTTTACATAAATCATACAATCGTTCTAAGCCAAAAGATTCTTCATGCGCAGCAATTTGAAGAACACTATCTGCAGAAGTATAAATTATTGGTTTCCCTGTTGTCATATGTTCTTCGCCAAGTTCTTTAATAATCTCTGTTCCTGAAGCATGTTTTTCGCCTAATACACCTGGAAGTTTTCCAATTTCTATTATTTTATCAACTAATTCTTGTGGAAAGCATTTTGGTTTGTCAGGAAAATAACCCCACTCAAAATTTACAGGCACTCCTGCCATTTCCCAATGTCCACTCAAAGTATCTTTACCTTTACTAATTTCCTCAGCATAAGTGCAAGCACCTTGCAATTCTGCGCCGCCTAAAGAATGAACTAAAGGCTTTTTATTTGCTAATTCATAAAGTTTTCCTAATCCTAATGTATCTAAATTAGGCAGATGTAAATATTTTACTGCACCATTTTCATCTTTACGGTTTTTAGCAATCCATTCGCAAATATGACCTAAGGTATCAGCACCTATATCACCAAATTTTTCAGCATCATGCGCATAACCACAACCAAAAGAATCTAAAACAACTATAATTGCTCTTTTCATAATGACCTCTCTATTTGGAACTCAATAATATTTCTAAGGCTTTTTTTACTACAGCTTGGAAGCGCTTTTCGGAAAGTCGATATACTTCCTTAGGCGCTACAGCTTCACTAGAAGTACGTTTAGCAATAACACCGCAGATAGCACCAGCACGCAATCCAAAAACTTCTGCTACGACAAATACTGTCGCTGCTTCCATTTCATAATTAGTAACACCAAGGGCTTGGTACTCTTTAAGTTTACCTTGCAAATCTTTTAACACATATCCAGTAAAACTGTCATATCTTTCTTGCTGTGGCCAAAAAGTATCTGTTGAGGCAGAAATTCCTAACATATGAGGAACATCTAGTTCAATCGCCGCTTCTCTTAAAGCAAAAGTAATATCTAAATCTGCAACTGCTGGGTATTCCACAGGTGCATAAGCACGAGATGCCCCCTCTAGCCTAACTGCTGCTTTAGAAATAAGAACATCCCCTAAATTTAATTCCTCTTGAATAGAACCAGTTGTACCAACTCTAATAAAGTTTTCTATTCCTATACGCGCTAATTCTTCCATACCTATTGCAACAGAAGGACCACCCATACCAGTAGAAACAACTAGTACAGAGTGTCCTGCTACCTCTGCCAAATAACTTGTATATTCACGATGAGATGCAAGGAATTCTGCTTCACCTAAAGCTTTTGCAAGGCCTTCCACTCTACCAGGATCACCAGGAAGCAAAGCATACTTAGCACCTTTAAGCATCTCCTTAGAAAGTCCTATATGATACATAATTTCATCTGCTGCCGCATAGTTTTTCATTCAAGCACCTCGTTTCTAAATAATTATATTCATACTTCTATTATAATACAAAAGCATATTTTGTGCGAATAAAAAACCAACCTCTAAAGTTAGTTTTATTCTAATTCTAGAGGTTGGTACAAATTAACAAATATTTTATTTTACAAATTATAAATACTTCCTTGAAATGCATCTAGTACTTTGGGATTATGCGTCAACGTGAAATCATCACCAATTTTAACAGTGTTCTTTGCAAAAACAACGCCATTTATTTGGCAATTAGAACCAATTTTTAAAGTACCATTGCATATTAACAATACGTTTTTTAATTTCACACCATTTTCTAGTGTTAATGCGCTATTAGAAAATATTACTACTCTATCATCAAAAGATGAATTAGCTTTAAAGGTAGTTGCATACTTAAACACTAGGATGCCATCGCCTTTAACATGGGTATTTTCTGCAAGCGTAAAGTTATTACTTAAGTTTAAATATAATCTGCTATCAAGGCCATTAGTTTTCATGTCAGAAGACGAAGGGAAAACAGTTATAGGTGACCACCCCGCAAATGCTTCTACATTATATTCTGGAAATTTTGCGCCACTATTGCTTGTATATAGCAGGTCCTCTAAAGCTGCAGTTCCTCCCTCAATATTGCCACTACTAATTAATGCATAACTTTTACCTTGATTATAAAGTTCATTATCATATGTTTGTTTTAACTGCCTTAATATAGTATTGAATTGATCGTTGTCAGTAACTTTAACCTCTAATAATCTAATCGCTAAATCCTTATTAAAAGTAGGTGTAACACTTATATAAAGAGGCATTACTCCTGGTTTTAAATCACCTTCGACAAATTCATACTTTGTCAGCTCTTGCCCGCTCTCTTTCTCGTGAGCTAATGCACAAGTAATGATATCTGCTGCCATACTACTAATTTGTCTATACTTTATTTCAGTTCTTAACATACTGAATTCTGTAAATAACATTTTGGAAGCTAAAATAACCACACTTACTAACATTATGCTCATGACAAGAACTATACTTACATTACCATTTCTTGATTTAATTGACTTCTTCAATAGTACCATTCACCAACCTAATCAAGTGAGTAAACTCTTTCTCTCTCTCTGTTCTTGTATCCCTATAAATTGTCGTTATCATAATTTTATTTTCTGCAATTCTTGTTATATCCCAACTCAAAATATATGCTTGTGCTAAAGAAATTGGATTAATCCCAACTGTTGTAGCTGTTGAAGTTTCTCTATAAATGACATGGTTCTTGAGATAATATCTCTTTTTAATGCCACTACTAAGGTCGTAGCAAGTTACTTGCTTCCTACCTGTAGTATCTTTACTAATATTGGCTTTTGAAGTATGAAAGGATAGTTCTTTTTCGATAAATCCAATAGTGTAACGATCTGCATTATAAAAAGAAATATTTGCAACAACACCACTTAAACTACTGTTCAAATTACTAAATGAGCTGTAAAACATTGTAAATATTACCAATAGAAAAATAAGAACTAAATTTATTTCTAATAAGATAAATCCTTTTCGAGACTTCAATATTTTATTTATCAAAGTGCAGCACACTTATTAAAACCTTATTACTATTGTTCTTATAAACATTGATCTGTGTTTTACGTATGCCACCAAAAGCTGTAAGATAGCTTTCGCTGATGTCGTAGCGAAACTCATTTGAAGTAGTCATACCATTATAAATTTTTTCAGCAAAAACAAAAGCTCGATCTTCAGTATCACCTTTTAGCAATATAGAAACATTTTTAGCCAAAAAAACAAACATTGTAGAAACCACTAATATTATGCAAATAACCATGGGAATAACTTCTAATAACAAAAAACCTTTGCGAGAGAAAACTTTAATTCTAAATTTAGTATATGCTCTTTTTACTGTGTTAAATTTCACGAATCACAACCCTTCCATTAACAGGTTGTACCTCAATTAATATTTGATATCCTGGCAAATCTTTACTTCCTAATTTAAAACTACCAGTAGCTTGCGGTGCTCCATTGCCAGTAAAGCTTACTTTAACCATACTACCATCAGTAAAGTAGATTGATGGATCCTCACGGAAAACAATTCTTCGTCTAACGTTTAAGCGTTCCATATAATTATAACCATTCTTATCCGGATTAATAATTATAGAAAGCGCTAAAACATTTCTCGAAGTTAGTTGTTGGACATGAGCAATATCTAAAGCAAGAGTTTTAGCAATAATAAGCATATTGCTTTTACAAATATATTTTCGGTATGAACTGTAACCACCGTACAAAAAACTAACTAATACCAAAATAATTGCTATACCTAAAACTAATTCTAATAAAGTAAACCCTTTATTATTCTTGTTTAGATTCGCTACCATCGGAAACAACTTCTTCCCCAGCAGCATTTTTACCCTTTAGGGAATATGTAGTTCCTGAACCTGAATAAGACATTGTTGTATTTTGTGCATCTAGAAATCCTGAGTTTTTAGCAACATAGTCAGGAACTAATACATCTAATGTTCCTGGAAAAGCACCCTTATCTAACTTGTAAATTTGAATAGCTTGATCTAAAGTTGCTAAATCACTTTTCAATTTTGCATTACGAGTTCTATCATTTGCACCATTAATTGACGGTATCAACATTGCTGTCAAAACACCTAACATTGCTGTTACTGCTACAACTTCAATCAATGTAAACCCTGCATTTTTCTTATTCTTTTTGCTTTTTAATTCTTTCATAACACGCCTCCGATTTAAATTCATTCCGGCATTTGCGTTATTAAAGTCAGCATCGGTGTTAAAACAATCATCACCATGACTAAAACTACCACTGATATAATAACTAACAATACCGGTTCAACTAAACTTCTGAGTTTTTGAATTCGATCAAAGGCATCCTGCTCTAATATTTCCGAGGCCTCAATTAGCATTTCTGCTAAATTACCTGTACTCTCACCTATACTAATAAATTCTATACTTGTTGAACTAAACAACTTACCTGACATTGCTGCTGAATCAGCCACGCTAATTCCTCTCACAACACCTTTATAAAAAAAATCCGCACGTGCTTCCATTTCTTTGTTATTTAAAATATTTCTAGCGCTTTCAATAGCTTCAACGATAGGAACGCCACTGTTTAATAAGACTCCTAACAATCTAACAAATGCTATTTCTTGAAATTGCTGTTGTACTTTAGCTATAAGGGGGATCTTCATAACTTGTTTTATCAATACTTTTTTCTTAGCAAATGCTATTTCCAATACAATTGCCAATATAAAAAATAGTAATAACAAATTCTGTTCTGGAAACTCTTTTACTGACGAAATAATTTTTAATAATAAAGATTGCTCAACATCAAACCCATTATACAATTCAGCAAACATAGGTAAAACTTTAAAAACAAAAAATAGAAAAGTAAGTAGCGTAAATCCTATAAGAAACATTGGATATATGCTAATCTGTTTTAAATATTTTTTTGTTTCATTTGTCTTACGATAATAATTAGCTAATTCTGAAAGAGATTGATTTAAATTTCCGCTTATTTCTCCAGCTTGAATTAGTGTCACTACCAATTTAGGGAAAACTTCCGGGATTCTCCCCATTGCCTTAGATAGTTGATTTCCTTCACATAAATCTTTGTTAAGCACTCGACATATATCCGCACAGTTTTCACTTAATCGATGCTCTAATAACTCCAAAGCGTTTAGTATAGGAATTCCACTCTTTAATAAAATATGGAATTGCCTAAAAAATAATTCCTTTTCTTCATTTGTTATTTTTTGTTTTTTCTGCTGCGACCATTGTACCGATAATTTTGATTTCACCGGTTTGATATTTATCACGTATCCAAAATTTTCCCGTACAAACACCGCAACTTGATTTTCATTTTCTGCTGTAAACTCACCGTTATAAATAACGCCTTGAGCATTTTTTGCTTTCCATCGGTACAACTGCAACCTCATCACCTTCTTTCTGGAAATACTTATTATGATTCGCTCGTTTTTCAATTATCCCTGCTTTTATTTTGTGAATACTTTGCAAACTTTTTATCCATTCATTTACATCACAAAACTATCTTCATTATTATTGTTTTTGCATTTTGACGAAAATGTGAAACATTGTTATAATATATATATAAAGAAGGAGGGGTTTACTATGCAACATGAAATTTTACAACCAGGTGCTTTTGCAATGCTTAAAGTACATTTAGAAGCTGGTGAAACTATTAAAGCTGAATCTGATGCAATGCTTTCCATGACATCTAACATTAAACTTGAATCAAAAATGGAAGGTGGTCTTTTTGGTGGTCTAAAACGCAGTATCTTAGGCGGAGAAAGCATGTTCTTCCAAACGCTTACTGCAGAAGGCGCTGCTGGACAAGTCATTCTTGCTCCTGCAATTCCTGGCGACTTAGTTGCTCATCAACTTAACGGTCACGATCTTATGATTCAAACAGGTGGCTTTTTAGCAGCAGAACCTGGTGTTAACATTGATACAAAAATGCAAAGTCTTGGTAAAGGTTTCTTCTCTGGTGCTGGTTTATTTGTAGTTAAAGCAAGTGGTGTTGGCACCATTTTCCTTAATGCTTTTGGTGCGCTTTACACCGTTGAACTTCAAGCAGGTGAAGAATATATCGTAGATAACGGACACATTGTTGCTTGGGATTCTAGTGTAAGCTATACTATGCAAAAAGCAGCTCCTGGACTTTGGACTAGTATGACTTCAGGCGAAATGCTCGTATGTAAATTTACAGGTCCTGGTAAAATCTACTTACAAAGCAGAAATCCTGGTAGCTTCGGCGCTTGGATGAGCAGATTACTTCCTGCTCAAGGCTAATAACAAAATAAAAAGCTCAGTCAAACGACTGAGCTTTTTTTATTTGCTAAATAATAATTCGATAATATGTATTCCTTTTTTGCCACCTGCATTAATTCCAGCTGTGCAAGGTCTACAATAAGTCACAACTTTTTCTGTAGAAATTTTAGAACAATGATCTTTTAAATATTCGTCTTGCTCCGCTTCATCCATAGGCCTAAATGCGTCCTTACCTCTTTCCAAAAAGCGTTTTGGAGCCAGGCTAGAATTACGTTCTGGTACAGCTCTTAAAAGCATAGTACCGCAATAACAAGACTTATCAAAATTTTCCTCTTGTTCTACTATTTCGATATTCATCTTTTTCAAAAGAGATCTTACCGCTAACTGCACACTCGTTCTACCGCCAGCAGTCCAGCAATCTTGTATGGTCATTTTTTCACCTTTATAATCAGGGAAAACAAAATCTTGATCATTATCAATAATTTCCCACACATACTCCAATTTTTCTGCAGGAGAACTCTCTTCTATAACTGCTGCACAAGTATTGCAAATAACAATTGCGCAATCTTCTTTTTTTAGTCCTTTATGAGTAGGACGACAACAACCAATTGGATTTACATCTAATTTTTCCTTCAAATAAGCCCTTAATGCTGCATGTTGTTCCGGAAAAGCTCTTGTAACATGACAACTTGGGAAAAATACTTTTTCCACAACGGCACCTACTCTCTTTTTTATTTGGCGGAGAGGGCGGGATTCGAACCCGCGTGACGCGTAAACGCCTAACTGATTTCGAGTCAGCCCCGTTATGACCACTTCGGTACCTCTCCATACTTACTTATTATATCACTTACTTTTATTTTCAGCTCTACGTTTTTTAAAAAAGTCTTTCATCACTTGGGCACATTCTTCTTCTAAAACTCCACCTAATACTTCTGCCCTATGATTTAAATTTGGATTAGATAAAATATTAAAAATCGATTCTATTCCACCTGCTTTACTATCTTTACAACCATATACTAATTTATCTAATCTACTATTCATAATAGCACCACCACACATCGGACAAGGCTCTACTGTTACATAAAGCGTTGCACCTGTTAAACGCCAACGTCCTAGTTTCTCACAGGCCTGCTTAATCGCAATAATCTCTGCATGAGCTGTCGCATCTTGCCAAGTTTCACGCATGTTATGAGCCTTTGCAATGATTTCTCCATCACAAACAATAACTGCTCCTATAGGAATTTCTCCAATCATTGCAGCTTTTTGCGCTTCTTCTAATGCAATTTTCATATAATCTTGATCTTGCATAACAACCATCCTTACTCATTCAAACTTTCTTGCGCTTCCATAAGCAGTTCCCATTTTTCCATAAGCTCTGCTAATTTATCTTCGAATACCTTATGTTCTGCTGCCATCCGCACACTATTTTCAGCATCAAGATGATTATTAGGGTCTTCCATCTCGCGTTCTAAAATGCTTTTCATAGCCTCTTGCTCTCTAATACTAAGTTCTATCTTACCAAGAAGTTTAGCAAGTTCCTGGGGACTGTATTTACGTTGTGCAGCCTTTTTACTTGTTGTATCAGTAGTAACTTTCTCAACAATCTTTTTTTCAACCTTTTGTTCAATGTTTTTATTATTGACACCAACTTGACTTCTTTTTGACTTCTCGTTTAGATAATAATCGTAATCACCCTTATAATCATAGATTTTCTTATCCTCAATCTCCCAGATTCTATCTGCAATATCATTAACAAGATATCTATCATGACTTACAACTAAAATAGTGCCATCAAAAAGTGCTAGTGCCGCCTCTACAGTTTCTTTCGCTAAAATATCTAGATGATTTGTAGGTTCATCAAGCACTAGGAAATTAGCACCGTCTAATACTAACTTTAGTAATACTAGTCTAGCTTTTTGCCCACCACTTAAAGTTCCTATCTCTTTAAAAACATCATCCCCATGAAATAACATTCCACCAAGCATTGATCTAGTTCTTTCTTCTGTAAAACCATATTCCGTCAAGAAGTTATCTAATAAAGTTTGCTTTGGATTTAAACGTTCATAACTTTGAGAAAAATACCCAACTTGTACTCTACTACCTAATTTACTTCGTCCACTAATAGAATCTGTCTCCCCTAGAATAGTTCTTAAAAGAGTAGTTTTACCAGTACCATTTGCACCTAAAAGTGCTATCTTTTCGCCCTTACGAACTTCAAGGGTAATATCTTTTGCTAAAACTTTTTCGCCATACCCAACAGTTAAATACTCAATAGAAAGTACTTTTTCACCTGATTCTGGTGCAGGCGGTAACCTTAAGTTAAACTCTTCATTGTAGACAGGTGCGTCGATGCGTTCTAATCTATCTAATTGAGATTGACGTCCACGTGCCATCTTACTTTTTATACCAGCTTTAAATTTACGAATATATGCTTCTGTGTCTGCAATATATTCTTGCTGTGCATTATAAGCTGCTTCTTGTGTTTTTGTTTGAATTTCTTTTTGCACTAAATATTTTGTATAGTTGCCAGGAAACGATTTTAATTTTCCTTTTTCCATTTCTAATATTCTCGTTGTTACATTATCTAGGAATGCTCTATCATGACTTACAAGAATAAGACCACCTTTGTAGTCTCGCAAATACCCTTCTAACCACTCCATCATTTTGATGTCTAAATGATTAGTCGGTTCATCAAGGATTAAAAAATCTGGAGAACTTACAAGTGCGCTTGCAAGCATTAAACGTGTTTTCTGTCCACCACTTAAATTAAGAGCATTATCTTGCCACATATCTTCAGGAAACGCAAGTCCTAAGAGAACCTTTTTAATAGTTATTTCGTAGTTATAACCATCTAAATGTTCATATCTTGCTGTAGCTTTGCCGTAATCATTAAGCACCTCTTCATTTCCAGAGCTTATAGTTTCTTCTAATCGTTCTAGCTTTTCTCTTAACACCAATATTTCAGGACAAGCACGAAGCATAAATTCCCAAATGGTTTCGTCTTTTATGGCACCAAAGCCTTGTTCCACATACCCTACTTTAAGCCCTGTATCAAAACGAATAAGCCCAGAGTCTGCATAACTTGGGTCAAGTAATATACGTAAAAGTGTGGTCTTGCCGCTGCCATTGACACCAACAAGACCAATTTTTTCGCCTTTTGAAATTTTAAAATTTATATCGCTAAAAATAGTATTTATTCCGAAACTTTTAGCTATGTTTTCTGCTATAACTTGCATTATATCCTCTAATTGTTTGTTATTTCTTTTAAATATTTCATCAAACCATCATGTAGTTCTGGTCTTCTTAAAGCATATTCTACCGTTGCTTCAATAAACCCTTGCTTATCACCTACATCATAACGACGTCCTGTAAATTCATACGCATAAACATCTTGAACTTTTGCAAGTTCGTTTAAAGCATCTGTTAATTGTATTTCATTACCACGACCAGGTTCTGTCTTTTCCAATATTGGGAAAATTTCAGGTGTAATAATATAACGACCTAAAACAGCTAACTGAGATGGTGCTTTATCAGCTTCAGGTTTTTCAACCATAGTTTTAACTTTATAAGTTTTATTGCCAAGTGCTTCTGTTTCTACTATGCCATAGGAGGAAACTTTATCTTTAGCAACTTCTTGCACACCTAAAACACTAGCACCTTTAGCTTCATATACATCAACTAATTGACTCAATGCTGGTGATTTTTCGTTATAAACAATGTCATCACCCAAAAGTACTGCAAAAGGTTCATCTCCAATAAAATACTTAGCACATAAAATAGCATGTCCTAAACCACGTGGCTCTTTTTGACGAATATAGTGAACACGAATATCAGAAATTTTACGAATTTCCTCTAAAAGTTCTTCCTTAGCAGACTCTTGCAAAGAAAGTTCTAATTCGAGATTTCTATCAAAGTGATCTTCAATAGCTCGTTTATTCTTACCAGTAATTATTAAGATGTCTTCTATTCCTGAAGCAAGCGCTTCTTCTACAATATATTGAATTGTAGGTTTATCTACAATAGGCAACATTTCCTTAGGAGTTGCTTTTGTAGCTGGCAAAAATCTTGTACCAAGTCCTGCTGCTGGAATTACAGCTTTCTTAATAGGTTTTATCATAAATGCCTCCGTTATTTTAGGCTTCTTCTCCACCAATTAGCTCTAATAATTCTTTTGTCTTTTCTTCTAGCAAAGCCTTGTTCCCACGAGTTTCAACATTCAAACGCATCACAGGTTCGGTATTAGAAAGACGTACGTTAAAACGCCAATCAGGATATTCAATACTTAAACCGTCTAATTTATCTAATGTTTCATTACCATAGCGTTTTTCGATTTCAGCTAAAATTGCCTCTGAATCTTCTACTTTTCTATTAATTTCACCACTGCAAGGATATTTTTCCATACAAGCTTCTACTAATGCAGACAATGTTGTGTTTTCAACAGAAAGCAATTCAGCTACTAAAAGCCATGGAATCATACCGCTATCGCAATATGCAAAATCTCTAAAATAATGATGGGCAGACATTTCTCCCCCATATATAACTTCATTAGCACGCATACACTCTTTCATAAATGCATGTCCACTTTTACATCTAACAGGAGTACCACCATTTTCAGCAATTACTTCTTCCGTATTCCAAGTCAATCGTGGATCATACATGATTTTAGAACCAGGTGCTTTTTTCAAGAAACATTCAGCTAAAAGACCTACCAAATAATAACCTTCAATAAATTCGCCTTTTTCATCAAAAAAGAAGCATCTATCAAAATCGCCATCCCAAGCAATGCCTAAATCAGCTTTTTCGCGTTTTACAACTTCAGCAGTTTCATCACGTTTTTCAGGCAATAATGGATTAGGTACACCATTAGGGAAGTTACCATCAGGATTGTAGTTGATTTTCACAAATTCACATGGTAAGTATTGCTCTAATGCATCAATAACAGCACCAGCACCACCATTGCCAGGATTAACTACAATCTTCAATTTTTTCAACTTTTCAACATCAATATAACCTAAAAGATGAGCGATATAGTCATCCATAATTTCAACTTTAGATACTTTGCCAAGTTTTTTACCTGCTACTTGATGATGAGCAAAAGGTTCTTTAACTACCATTTGTTCAATCTCTTTTAAGCCTGTATCAGCACTGATTGGACGAGAATGTTTACGCACAAGTTTCATCCCGTTATAATCAGCAGGATTATGACTTGCCGTAACCATAATACCACCATCAGTATCTAAAAATGAGGTTGCAAAATAAATCATTTCTGTACCGCATTGACCAATATCAATTACATCTACACCACCATGAGTAAGTCCTTCTGTCAAAGCATCTACTAATGCTCTACCAGTTAAACGAATATCATGCCCTACTACTACTGTTTCAGCAGCAAAAAGTGCAGCAAATACTCTACCTATTCTATATGCAAGTTCTTCATTTACTTCAGTTGGGACAATGCCTCTTAAATCGTACGCTTTAAACGCCTTTGTATTAAGCATTATATTCGCTCCTTTTATAAAAATATATATCAATAAATTATTCGCCAACAATGGTAAAAATCCTTTAATTTGTGATTTCCGTTACACTTAATGTTGAAATATTGTCTAATATTGTATATAATTGGGAAATACCGTATTAATTATGAGGGAATACAGTTAGGGGGAAGGATATTTAAATATCCTTAATTTTAAATATGAATGTTTTTTTAGTTATATTCTTAGCTATGGTACTAATTATTTTTCTTTTAAGAAAAAAAGTGCCTATCGGACCATCTATACTTGCAGCAGGTCTTTTTATTTGGGCTACAATGGCGCCAGATCCTAATCACCTCCTAGTCGCTGCAAAAAAAACTCTTACTATGCATCGCACATATGATTTACTACTAGCCTTATATTTAATTATGTGCTTAGAAGTAGAACTACGTTCTAGTGGTGCATTAGATGGTATGGTTAGAGCTTTACAACGCATATTTTCAAGTGTGAAATTCACCTTAGCAATTATGCCTGCATTTTTAGGATTATTGCCATCTCTAGGTGGAGCAAGATTTTCTGCACCAATTGTAGATGAAGCCAGCAAGGATCTAGGTCTTTCTGGCGAATATAAATCAGCAATAAATTTTTGGTTTAGACATGTTACAGAATTTTGTAGTCCAGTAATTCCAGGTATGATCATGGCCTGTGCTATTGCTGGAGTATCTTTCAAAGATTTGATTTCACACCTTTGTTGGCTTACTCCTGTAGCATTTGCTTTAGGCTGGTTCTTCTTAATGCGACCTATAAAAGTACCAAAAGAAGACAAAATGCCTATTGATAAAGCAGAACGAAATAGCAACATTATCGATACATTATTATCTTTATCACCAGTACTTGTGAATTTTTGTTTAATAGTATTTTTTGATATGGGTCCTTCTATGGCAATGTTACTCGTTGTATTAGGCTTGATACCTATACTAAAATGTTCTAATAGAGTTTTAAATCTAAAAGAAGTATTTATTGGTGCCTTAGATTGGAAAATGTTAGCTAATGTACTATCTATACTCTACTTTATTCAGATTCTTACTGAAACAAAAGTTTTAAATGATATTGTTACCATGCTTAATACTACTGCACTTCCTGTCCCTGTTATTCTAGCCACAGCTTCTTTTATTGTCGGCCTACTAACAGGTATGTCTCAAGGACATGTAGCCATTATTATGCCTATTGTAGCTGCTCTTGCCCCTGGTAATTTAAATCTTGTTGGAGTTGCTATGGTTTTTGGTATTGCAGGTCAAATGCTTACTCCTACTCATGTATGCTTAGTAGTAACATTGGATTATTTTAAAGCAAATATCTTCAAATCCTTAAAACCTGTCTTTATAATTGAAGTTATCATACTTACAATATTCAGCACTTATACATATCTAACTTGGTAAAACAAAAAGCCAACCTTTAAAAGGTTGGCTTTTTTATTTGCTTATTTATATTCAAAAATATTTACACGACGATCATTTACTCTATCTTCTACTGTCTCATTTGTATCTGTCGGTTGATTTTTAACCTTTTGGTCCACCAAATGCCCAGCGTAAGCCTGCTTGTGCCATCCAGTTACTTCTTACTTTACCACCAAAGTTCTTTTCAACATCAAAGTAGAAGTGTGTTGCTCTATTTAAGTTAACAGTTGCACCAACACCTGCATTCCAAGAACTTCCACCATATGCATTAGTTTCAGAATAAGTGTCACCAGCTGCGTCACGTAAACTAGTATTTACATCACCTTTAAAGTCATATAACCAGTTAATTTTACCATAGATATTTGCACGTTTTTGTGGATTATCTAAGTTAAACTCTTTACCTACTGTTACACCTGTTCTTAGTAAAATAGTGTTTACTGCATCTTGACGTACTGCTGTACCAAGACTTGTTGTGTAATCAGTACCATTTATGCGACCAAGGGTGAGTTGTGCTTGTGGTTCATAATACCAACCGCTTTCACTTCTATTTTTGCGACCATATTCAAAACTTGCGCCATAGTACCAAGTTCTATAATCGCCATTTTCGTTATAAGCGAAATTATTTCTATCATAGAAATTACTTTCGCCACGCATTTTACCTACTTTACCTACGATATCAAAATAATGTTCTTTATCGCCAAGCCAAGTATTATAAAGTAATAATGCTGTTTGAGAACCTTCACCTGTTGCTTCTGCAAAGTCATGTTTATTAGTTGTATGACTGATTGCAAGACCAGTATAACGTTTATCACTAGTCTTTTTATCATAACCTACTTGCATAGTTGTGAAAGTGCCGTCAAAACGATCTGTTATTGTTCCACCTCTGCGATAACGTACCCAAATGCCGTCTGTTTCTGGTTGGTCTTTCACAAAGCGAAGTTCACCAAGACGTTTTAAGAGAGTATCATCCTCACGGAAATAGTTGTCATAACGAGTATCGCTTAAACTAATACTTGTTTCAGTATTTTCTGAGATTTCTGTTGCTTCAAAAGCTTTTAAATACCAGTTACGACTACCTACTGGCGCATTACTAAATTCACTAGGATCAGGATCTACATCTGTGATAATTGGCATGTATTTCCATACGCCTCCTGTTGAAGTTGCTTTACCTTCAAAAGTAGCTTGTTTATCTCCTTGGTCTTCTACTAAAAGGAGATAACCTTCTGCAGAGTTACCACCAATAAGGCTCTTATCTTTTATTTCAATGTAGTGCTTACCAGCTGAACCTTCTGTAATAACAATTTTATCGCTATCTGTTAATACATCTTTGTTATCAAAGGATTTTTGGAGATCAGTATTCATTTTGAATACGCCGCCACCATCTAAAGTTGCTGTAGTTAAAGTTTTATAAGTTCCTGGGCCTGGATATGTCATATCTACTGTAGCCCTATTGATTAGATCAGTAAGTTCACTGTCTCCAGTCATATTCCAAACAGAGTTATTAGCAAAATCTAATTTAATATAGCCAAAAGCATTTCGTTCTGTTTTTCCTTTGAAAAATGAATCCGCAGTACCAAATTTAACATCTACCATAGCTGTATTTGGCCCATTAGAAATTATATCACCTGTAATAGCTTTCCGTTTCGATGCATTAGTCGCGATAAATTTAGAGTTCGCACCTGCAATATCAATTGCTATATCTGCGACAATTTCTAATCCATTTTCAACATTTACTATACCGCCATTACGCACTTCAGAACCTGTAGCTCCTGCTTTTACATAAATATCTGATAATGCGTTAATCCTAGCACCATTTACTGCCCTTAAGCCTCTGCCTGTCGCATCAACATTAATATTCCCTTGCTCACTCTCAATATTAAAGACTGCTCCTGCACCATTGGCATTCACGCCAACGGTAACTATATTTGGGTCAGTAGCTTTTAACGTAATATCATTTTTAGCTTTGATATTTCCTATCCCACCACCCAAACCATTAAGAATTGTACTTCCACTACTTTCAATTGCAATACTATTCTCTGCTGTTAAATTAACAACACTGCCAGTATTCACATAGAGACCAGAACCTTTTGAATCAATATTAATTTTTTTAGCAATAATATCTATTTGGGAACTACCTAAAGAAATAATGGCTGAAGCACCAGTTTTTGCAACAAAATTATTACCAGCAGTTATCTCTATCTCACCTTGATTTTCTGCTATCAAAGCTGTGCTTCCCGAGATTATTTCCATGTTGTTTCCAATATCAAATTGTAATTTTGATTGATCAAAGGAAAAAATAGTTACACCACTTGTATCCAAGCTCGCATTATTACCTACTTCAAAAACCATTTTATCTTGATTTACAGCACTTATTGAGACTACATCACCAATAGATAGATCAAATTTATTATTTACGGTTAAATCATTCTTTACATCAAAATAAAAACTACTATTAGCGATATCACTTTGAATAATATTCTGGCCTTGTGCTGTTTCACGTCCAACAATAGTAAAGTTTAAATTATTTACCTGATTAATTTTCAAATCAACATTAGGACTAGTTAAAGCAGATCTAATCAAAGATAGGTTTCCAGTAAGATTTAAATTATGATTATTCATATTAATATCAATGGGATTCCGTACAATTATAGTAGATTCTCCTGTATCCACTAGTGTAGGATACATAGTAGACATAACAACATCACCAGTAGCATTTAAAGTCACTATCCCAAGAGATGACACTACCGCTGTCGAAATAGCATTATAGTTTCCACTAACATTATGTGTTCCGTCAGTAATCAATGCAGCATTTACATTAGAATTTCCTATTACGGTAAATCCTAATGCCATACATAATATTCCTGCAATCTTTCTCCTATTCATAATTACACCTCTTTCAATACTTCCCCTTAACTTTTTCCTTCTATACACCCATTATACTATTAGTTTTATTGTTTGTAAACTTTTCGTAAAGTGTATAAAAAAGAAAACTCCAATAATTTAAATTGGAGTTTTCAGGATTTAATTATTTGTATTCGAAAATATTTACACGTCTATTGTTAGCACGTCCTTCAGCAGTTGCATCTGTATCTGCTGGTTCTGCTTTACCTTGATAACTTTCTTCCATTTGTTCCGCTGGAACACCTGCATTTTTAGCTATTGATTTAACATTTTCTACTCTACGTTTAGAAAGATCCATGTTGTACTCATCTGTACCAATAGCATCTGTATGACCTACCATTGAATAAGTTCTATCTGGATTTTCTTTTGCTACTTTTACAAAGTTATCGATTTTTGCTTGTTCACCAGCTCTTGGTGTATCAATATCAAAATCAAAGTAGATTGTATCTAAGAATTCTTCATGTTTTGAAGCTGTTACTGGAATAACTGCTGCAACAGGAAGCGGAGCTACTTTTTTAGGACCACCAAATGCAAAATACATTGCTGCATTTAAATCCCAGCTATTGGAAAGATTACCGCCAAAATTACGAGCAGCATCCAAAGTTAAATATACACCTTTAGATAATCTTAAATCTGCACCAACCCCTACATCATACCAAGTTCCACGTTTATTAACTTTAGAACCCATTGTAGTTCCGTTACTTGCAGTAAGATTAACATCTTGTCCACCAGCAAATTCTCTAAGAATATCTGCTTTTAAATACACACTACTATCTTTATTAATATCATTACCAAGTCTAAATCCTAAACGACCGATAAAGCTATTTGCACTACTTACACTAGCATTAATTCCATTACCAATAGAATAGTCGCTACCGCCTACTCTTGCATATTGTAATTGAAGTTGTGGTTCGAAGAAAGTTTTACCATCTTCTTTTTTCATTTTCTTACCAACTTCAGCACCTACAGTCCAAACATTAGCTTTGGAATCACCATTGATATATGTTCCGCGGTCAGTATTATAAGCATTTACTTCACTGTTTAAACGGCCATAACGAGCAACTAAATCTAAGTAAGCACCATCATCTTTAGTTCTAGTGTTATAAATCATAACGCCTTTACGTGAATCTTCATTTTTACCAATCGAAGCACTGAAATCTGCTTTACCTTTTTCATATTCATAAGCTATACCATAACGGTTATTTTCATTTTTACTACCTTCATAACCAATTTGCATTAAATTGGAATAACCAGTATATCCGCTATCACGACCCATTTTACTTCTTTGCATACGAACCCAAATAGCGCTATCTTCAGTGATAAATTTTGCTTGTGTATGACGATTATGGTAACGATCTAATCTAGTTGCCATATCATAACCAAAATCAGCTGAATCTAAAATTGTTATAGCATTTTGAGATGGTGTTTCATTATATCCATAGATAAACCAGTTAGTACCACCTACCATCATTGCATCGATTTGTGCTGCAGTTAAACCATCACGACTACCATTGTAGATAGCATTTTCTGAATCTGCTAAATCATATGGAGAGTTACCAATCAACAATTGATAGTCCCAAAGATATTCTCCTTTTAAATTCATAGAATCTTTAAATACCAATTTATCAGCAGCGGCTGCTGCTACAGTAGCAAAGCGCAATGTGTTTGTTGCGCTTACATTTCTATATTGGTTTTCATTATAAGCTTCGATATTGTTAAGGCCTTCACCTGAAGTAGAATCTAAAATGTAAACTATGTCTGTATTTGCTTTATCTTGATCATTCATATCAAGGCGGAAAATACCATTAGAGCCTTTTAAATCGCCAATAAGAATATAATCTAAATCAGTAGTCATAAGATCAGGATATGCAATATCTAAACCAAGATCTACCCATCTATCTTTAGCATAGCTATCGTAAAGATTTACAATACCACCGTTTCCAAATTCTATAGAACTAAGATATTTTTT
This sequence comes from uncultured Negativicutes bacterium, assembly GCA_947074185.1. Classification (GTDB taxonomy): domain Bacteria; phylum Bacillota; class Negativicutes; order Acidaminococcales; family Acidaminococcaceae; genus CAMTOO01. The sequence continues at coordinate 3,911 of CAMTOO010000023.1, read as the reverse complement.
AGCACCATGTTGATTTTCAGACAAAGTACCAAAAGGAATATATTCTGCCCCATTTTTAAAAGTAATATTTAAAGTACCCGGGGAATATGCTGTATTAAGTTGTTCTAATAAATCACCGTACCAATAAGAACTAGTACCGTCAAAAACAGCATTTAAAACACCACCATGTGTGTTATTTCTATTAAAATCAACTGAACCAACTACTCGTAAGTCATTTGCATTAAGATTAACTATACCACCATTTTTAGCAGAAATACTATCTGGTCGATACCCATATGTAATAATATCGCAACTATCTCCTGTGATATTAATTACCCCATAATCAACTGCATAGATACCATTTGTGCCACCACTAGCACCTTGATACTTTTCAACAGTATTATTTATATACACATTGCCATTTAAATTTAATGTTGAATTAGATACAGTAAAAATCGTATAAGAAGCTGCACTTGCTGTTGATTCACTTACTGCTACAATATGAGTATCCCCATTAATAGTAAAAGTAGATCCTGTTAAAAGCATAGTAAATTGCACACTACTTGGCAAACTACCTGCATTACGATTGTCAACATCAGCAGTAAGATTACCATTGAGCACTCCTAAGAATTCGTTTCAAATCTAATAGCTTGCCCCTGTTGACCTTCCGTAGAAATCCGATTAACAACATTAAGATTCAAATTTCCATTAAAAATACTCGTTCCCCCAGCTGAACCATGAATAACTTTTGCTAAAGGCGAACCAACACCATTATTAATATCATTAATAGTAAGTTCTCCACCACTAAAATCATAGGTTCCTGGTGTATCCATACCCATTTGACCACCAGTTAATGTAATAGGCCCTGTCACTGTACCAGGAGCAATAACACCTGCTTCAGCAAAAGTATTATACCCAAAAGAAGTTACTGCTAAACTTAACACAATAGCTTTTCTCAGCAAACTTTTTCTCATAAAAAAACCTCCTTTTTAATATTCGACACAATTATATCATTTTTTTTAAAAAAAGACAACTCCAACAATTAAGTTGGAGTTTTCAGGATTTAATTATTTGTTTTTTTAATATTTACGCGACGATTGGTTTCTTTAGTTAAAATGCAAAGTACATTGCAGCATTAACATTCCAGTTATTAGAAAGATTGCTACCTACTCTACGTTCTACATCAAAAGTAACATGTGTAGCTCTAGAAAGTCTTAAATCTGCACCTACACCAAAGTCATACCAAGTTCCACGTTTTTCAACAGAAGATCCTAAAGTTGTGCTATTAGCGCTTAAGTTAACATCTTGTCCGCCTGAGAATTCACGAAGAATATCAGCTTTTAGATATACACTGCTATCTTCAGAAATATCTTTACCAAGTCTAAAACCAAGACGACCAATTAAGCTATTTGCACTACTGATGCTTGCATCAATACCATTGCCAATAGTGTAATCACTACCACCTACTCTAGCATATTGCAATTGAACTTGTGGTTCAACGAAGAAACCATTATCTTCATTTTTGTGTTTTTTACCAGCTTCAGCACTAAGACTAAATACATTAGAGTTATAATCGCCAGTTAAATATGTTCCTCTATCAGAATTGTATGCATTGATATCTGTATTTACACGTCCATAACGAGCAGTTAAATCAAGATATCCGCCGTTTCCATCAGTTCTAGTGTTGTAAAGCATAATACCTCTGCGGCTATTTTCAATTTTACCACCAGCTTCACTTAAGCTTGATTTTCCGCTAGTATAGTCTAAAGCTACACCGTAACGGTTATTTTTATTTTTGCTAGCTTCATAACCGATTTGAGACATTGTAGCATAGCCAGTATAGCCACCATCACGTCCAGATTTAGTTCTTTGCATACGAACCCAAACGGAGCTGTCTTCAGTAATGAATTTCGCTTGAGTGTGACGATAATTATAACGATCTAGTTCAGTAGCCATATCATAACCAGCATCTGCAGAATCTAAGATTGTAATTGTATTTTGAGAAGGTGTTTCAACAAAACCATAAATGAACCAGTTAGTACCACCTGTCATCATAGCATCAATTTGAGCAGCAGTTAAACCATCACGGCTACCATTATAGATAGCATTTTCTGGATCTGCTAAATCATATGCGGAATTACCGATTAATAATTGATAATCCCAGAGATATTCACCTTTTAAGTTCATAGAATCTTTAAACACCAATTTATCGGCTGCAGCAGCTGCTACAGAAGCAAAACGTAGTGGATTATCTGCACTTACATTTCTAAATTGATTTTCATTATATGCTTCAATATTGTTAAGACCTTCACCAGATGTAGAATCTAAAATATAAATCATATCTGTATTAGCTTTGTCTAAATCATTCATATCAAGACGGAAAACACCATCAGAACCTTTTAAATCACCAATAAGAACATAATCTAAATCAGTGTTCATAATATCTGGATAAATGGTATCTAAACCATAATCCACCCATTGTTGTTTTGCATTAACATCATATAGGTTGATGACACCACCATCTTTAAGTTCGATGCCACTAATGTATTTTTTCGCGTTGTATTGATTTTCCGCTAATGTACCAAATGGAATATATTGTGCACCATTTTGCCAAGTTGCATTTAATGTACCTCTATTAGCATTATTTGATTCTAAAATATCACCATACCAGAAGGAATCAGGACCATCAAACACTACATTAAAAGTACCACCTGGGGCAGAGCTTGATGTACTAAAGTCAATACTACCTACAATTTGTACTTTTTTAGAATTGATATTAATAGTAGCACGATCTTTTGCTGAAACACTATCTGGTTTATCACCAATGCTCATAATAATACATTCATCACCATTTACATTAACTACACTGCCAGCCCCCCTTGCATATAAACCATTAGCGCCACCATCAGTACCCGTATATTTAAAATCATTAATTAATTTAAGGTTACCATTAATATTTAATTGAGATGCAGAATGTACAGCAATTAGAGTATATGCAGCTAAACCAGCACTTTCCCCTTTAGCTTGAATATCTACATTACCATCAATAGTAACAATTGAGCCACCCGATCCACCTGTCACAGTCAAAAATTCTGTACCAGGATAAATATTTCCATATCCCATATTATCAATATTAGCAATTAAATTACCTTTAATAGTTAAATCTGAGGAATGTTGAATATATATAGCGTGTCCACTTATACGATTAGTAATATTTATATTTAAACCACCATCCAAAACTGTTGTTCCACCACTTAAATCAATAATTCTATGGGTACCAACATTATTATTAATTTCATTAACAACTAATGTTCCACCACTAAAAGTATACGTTCCTGCAGTGTCAATACCCGTTTGACCGCCAGTAAGTGTGATTGGTCCCACAACAGTTCCTGGATTAATAACGCCAGCTTCTGCAAAATTGCTGTACCCAATAGCAGAAACCATAAGACCTAGAATTACTGCTTTGTTTAATAATTGTTTTTTCATAACACGCCTCCTTGAATGTTGTTAACATCACTTGTTACTTTTTTTGCTTCTTTTTTTGTTTTATTTGTGAACTCTTTATAATTATACTTCATTATATTTAAAAAATCAATATTTTTTTGCAATAAAAAAGCCCTAACCAAAGTTAGGGCTTTTTTAATATTATTTAGTTGTATATTCGAAAATATTTACGCGTCGGTTGTTTGCTCTACCTTCAGCAGTTGCATCTGTATCTGCAGGTTTTGCTTTACCTTGGTAACTTTCTTCCATTTGTGCCGCTGGAACGCCTTCATTTGCAGCGATTTTCTTAACATTTTCTACTCTGCGTTTAGAAAGATCCATGTTGTACTCATCTGTACCAATAGCATCTGTATGACCTACCATTGAATAAGTTCTATCTGGATTTTCTTTCGCTACTTTTACAAAGTTATCGATTTTTGCTTGTT
>CAMTOO010000022.1 GCA_947074185.1 uncultured Negativicutes bacterium | reverse complement strand
ACACAAAAAAAATTATATATATTTTTTTATAATACCTTAGTTAAGTGGTGTACCCACGGCTTTTGAAATTTTGGATATTCAACAAAGTTTGGTGGTAATTACTACTTTAAACCGAAATTTTATTTATAAGGAATGGGAATAATAAATATTAAAAAACTTGTATTTAACACAATAAATGCGCCATAAATCATATTGTTCTTCAAACAATAATTTTCAAAATACCACTTGAAAAACGGACTATCCTTTTTCTCAAAACAATAATCCCAAAGTTCCATTACTTGATTTATATTTTCAGTTGTAATCATTTTGTGATTCATATGGTTACCAACCTATTCTTTAAAAAAAGACATTATATTTTTTTACTAAAAATTCTGGGTGGTAAGATTCTTTTGCTCTACGCAAGCCTTCTACACCCATATCTTCTTCTCTATTGAGATATTTAACATCTGTCCAAATATTCATAGCAGTTTCTTTATTAATAGCTGCATAAATACCTTTGAATTCAGGGTTAGCTTTTTCAACATGAATTACAGCAACTTCATCATTAATCTTTTTACCGAAGCTAAAAGCTTCAATTTTGCCGTTGATGCGTATAGCACCTCCACGCAAACCTAGTCTTTCAAAGTTAACAAAAGCTTCTCTCATAGCACATAATTCGCATTCTAAACTAGGATCATTATCAATGCGTTTTTCACACCAGTTTTCTCCAAATTCTAAGCATTCAGAATAAATGTTAGGAGTAATTTCTTCAAAAACATAATCAGGATAATTCTTTTTAAAAGAATTGTAGTGATTCTTCTGTCCGTGATATTTACGGCCAGCAATATTAGCTAAATTCTCACGAAGATATACATAATCCCAATTATCTCTATCTTCAACTACTTCTAAATTAGGATAAACCTTTTTAAAACGTTCCACACTACATTCATACATACCATGAAACTCAAAAGGTTGATTATTGTTATATTCTTTAAGCGCTTCAATGAGTTCTGGCAGATTATCAGAACAGCCACCAAAAGGTTGCAAGAAAAAATCAACATCATTTTTATTAACTTTAATAATTAAAAAATCATGAAATGTTGTCCAATATATATTATAGCAACCACGCCATACAAATAAATTCGTAAAAGCACATTCAGAGCCAAAGAAAAACGGTTGGCTCAAATAACTTTCAAAAAAATCTTTATCATTTACTGTTATTTCTTTAAATTCTAAAATAATAAATCCTCCATTACTACTTTTTATAAAAATACTATCATATTATACCATATTATTTTGAAAAATCCTATTATTTAGAGGTCAAATTGCTAAATATTTATTAGGAATTTAGACAAAAAAACAACCGATTGAAAACAATCGGTTGTTAATTATAAAATTATTTTTTGCTATCGAAGCAGTCGCGACAATATACAGGACGATCCATAGATGGACGGAAAGGAACTTCAGTTTCTTTTCCACATTCTGCACAAGTTGCAGGGAACATTTCGCGTGGGCCACCACCCATACGTTGTTTACGAGCTTGACGACAAGCTGGGCAACGACCTGGTTCGTTAGTAAAACCTTTTTCATCGTAGAATTCTTGCTCAGAAGCAGAGAACACGAAGTCTTGACCGCATTCGCGGCATTGTAATGTTTTGTCTTCTTTCATTGTTAAATCACTCCTCACTTTTAAGTAATACCCCATAAGGACCACGGACTTGCTTCCTTGTGAAGTTCACTTTAAAGGAAGTGCCATAACCGAGATACTATGGAAAGTATAGCCTATAACTTCCTGCATTGTCAATACTTCTCTAATGTATACATTATTTTAAATAGTAATCTTCGTTGGAATAATCTAACACTAAATCTCTACCCATCACACTAAAGGTAGTTGTAGAGGCGTTAAAAATGTTTATTTTCCAAAATACATTTAGATCAATTCCTAATAAAACTGCCATCATAACACGTATAGTACCACCATGTGCTACTATTACAACATCTCCATGAGGATGCTCTTTTAATATTTTATTAAGAGCAAATTCTGATCTAACACGTACTTGTTCGAGGCTTTCTCCACCAGGGATATTGCATTCGACTGGGCAATGTTGGAATTTTTCCAAATCTTGGGGATCGCGCTCATTTATTTCTTCCCAAGTTAAACCTTCCCATTCACCAAAACAGAACTCTTTCAATTCATCGATGACTTCTATATTGATTCCTGAAGCTTTGCTAATTGCTTCAGCAGTAGTTTTAGCACGTGTTAAAGGACTACTATAAATTTTTGCAAAGGAATATTGACTTAAATGTTTACCCACTTTTTCAGCTTGTTCTAAACCAATTGCATTTAATGGTACATCCGTTAAGCCTTGAAATTTTTTGTTTACATTCGATTCTGTTTGACCATGTCGAACTAAATATATTTTTCCCATAATTACCCTTTCTGCTTCTGTTTTGATAACGCAAATTCGTCCATTTCTTTATGAACACCAGCTTCTTCAAAAGTTTCCATTTCGGTGTAAGCTTTGATACCTGCATCAAATAATGTTAAACAAGTTGCAGCACCAATACCGATACCGTTATCGATTTCTAACTGCAGAGATACACTTAATTCTAGTTTTTCTAAAAGCTCTAACATACCATCTTCTAATGATTGATGTCCTGCAAAAGCATAATCAATAACTGCTGAGTTGAATTTTGTTGCAGCAACTAATGCTAATGCTGTTGCTACACCATCAATAATTATAGGTATCTTTAAACTTCCTGCTTCTAAAATAGCGCCTGTCATTGCAGTAATTACTGGGCTATTTAAAGTTTCTAAGAATTTTACTGGCTCTTTTTCATTAAGAAGTTTTTTCCATGTTTTGAATTCAGGCGCTTTAATAAATGCACCTAAGAGCATTATATCATACTTATTCTTAGTGATATATTCTTGTGCAAGGATTGCACCTTCTTCAAGGTTATCTTCAACAGAACTATCTAAAATTAAAATTGGATGCACATCGGCATTTACTTCTTTGCCTAATACAGCAATAGAATTTTTCTTTTGCAAGGTTGCTTCTATATGGCTGCTACTAGCAATATCTCCAAACACTAAGATAGTTCTTTTTTTAGGAAGCTTAACAGATTTTTTTGCTGCAGAACCTTTAATAGCAGCATAACGAGTTGTCATTTCTTCTAATTTAGCAAGAGAACCAACAGGTTTAATAAGACTATCAAAACGAGTTTGAGCAGCTTTAATAACCTTCTTATCAGTTGCTTCAATTTTATTTGCAATTTCAATTATATACATATTTTTTACCTATCCTAATATATAGTAAGCGCTTAATAAAAAGAATATATTTCCACATTCTGTAAGTGCTCCATAAGTATCTCCAGTTAAGCCGCCTAAACAGTGTTTAAGATAAAAAGCTAAACCAAAGCTAAATACACTTGCCACAAGTCCTACTAGGATGAAATTAATACCTAAATAGCCTAAAATCCCTAGGCCTAGAGCTACGTTAAATATTAAATACCAAGGCTTTGTATTTGCCTTAAACATAGCACCTAATCCTTTTTCTTTTGCTAAAGGAAAGAGAATTATATCGATTGCCATCATCATCCTTGTAAAAACAAACATTCCTAATAAAACATTTCCTAACATTCCTATGGAAATTTCCGAATATAACGCAACTTTTAGCAATAACAAAATAATAATTGCAATAACAGAATTCGCGCCTACATGGCTATCTTGCATAATTTCTAGGACACGTTCTCTAGTACGTCCACTAAAAACTCCATCAGCCGTATCCATAAATCCATCGTACATTAATCCGCCTACAAACAGTAATTCCGCAATTAAAAGTAATACTGCCTTTAAAAATATTGGTGTATTTAAAAGTACCAAACCATAATTTACTGTTGCCATAAGTGTACCAAGAATACATCCTATTACAGTAAAAAATGCCACGGATCTAGAAAACTCATCATCAAACCAAGCATTTCGTTTCGTTATACGAATACGTGTTAAAAACTCTAAGCACGTAAAAAAATCACGTATATATCGAGATATACCAGTTGAAGAATCTGGCAATTTGATATAAAACTTGGTTAAAAAAGTTTCGTTTTCAGGCTCGATTTCAGTTCCTTTAGTTTTTAAATCTTCAGCCATTTTCTCCTCCATTTCATATCTTTTTATAAATCATGATATGTTTTCAAAGCTACATTTAGCACAGATATTGCTAAAGAAGCTCCTGTTCCTTCTCCTAAACGCATACCTGCATCAACTATCGGTCTTAATTGAAGTATTTCTAGCATCTTTTTATGTGATAAATCAGAAGATAAATGAGAACAGAGCATATATTTACGGCATTCTGGATATAAACCATACGCTAATAAAGCTGCTGCTGTTGCGTTTACACCATCTACCATAGTTGGAACATTACGCTGCGCACCTGCAATAATTACCCCTGCAAGTCCTGCATGATCATATCCACCTACTTTAGTTAAGACATCCATTGCATCATTAACTTTTGGTTTGTTTTTAGCCAAACCTTTTTTTACTACATCTATTTTTACACGCATACGTTCATCGTTAATACCAGTACCACGCCCAACAGTTAGTTCTGGATCAATATCTAAAAAAGCTGCTGCTATAGCTGCTGTTGCAGTAGTATTGGCAATACCCATTTCTGCAGTTTCTAAAAGATTATAGCCTTGATCAATACAATCATTAGCCATTTTCATTCCTACTGCTAATGCTTTTTCTGCTTGTTCTTGAGTCATTGCTGGACCTTTAGTGAAGTCCTCAGTACCTAAAGCAACTTTTTCATGATGAACTTTATCGAAATGATTTAAATCAAACACAGTACCAACATCTACTACAAATACGTCAGCGCCGCCATGGCGAGCCATAACATTTGCGCCTGCTGTTTCGCGCATATAACCATTTATCATTTGTAAGGTAACTTCTTGTGGATACGCACTAACACCATATTTAGCTATGCCATGATCTCCACACATCAAAATCATTGCCGTTTTTAATTCAGCTGGCAAATCACCACCAACCATAGAACCATAGTCTGCAACCATTTTTTCCAATTTACCTAAAGTGAAGTCGTCTGTTGTTTTTTTAGTCCAGTTAGCCATTATTTCATCGTAAATAGAACTATTTGGTGTTTTTATTTTTACTTCTGGCATATTACACCTCTTCATCTATTTTAAATGCTAATTTTTTTATATCTACTACTTGTCCTGCCACTGCATAGAAAACTTTATCAGCTTCATTACCCACTTTTTGGTTAACCCAGCCTACAATATCTCTAAACTCTCTACCCATTGGATTATCTGGAACAAGACTAGAACCTACGTCATTAGAAACAAATACCACACACTTATTTGTTTTGCGAGCTGCTGCAAGTAGTTTATCTATACTTTCCATTACATGTGCTAAACGCTCATCAAAAGTTCCTTCCAAAGCACCTGGTCGATATAATAAATTACTGGTATATAAAGTTAAACAGTCAAATAAAATACTATCACTAGAATCACTTGCTTCTGGGAAAAACTTTTCTGCTTCATATGGAGCTTCAATATTAACCCAACGATGATCACGTCTTTCACGATGATGTTTTACTCGATGAGCCATCTCTTCATCTAAAATTTCGGCAGTCGCAATATAGGCACAAATAGCACCTTTACGCAACACATATTTTTCAGCAAAAGAGCTTTTTCCGCTTCTTGCACCACCTAATACTAATACAATTTCTGATTTCATATTATTCCTTTCTATCTGGGAGCAATATTTTAATAAAAAAAGGGTTATCTCTAAATAAATAGAGACAACCCTCTGATACGTTGAACAGCCACTTTCCTATCTCCCGTAGGTCCGTTGGTTACCTCTAGCAGGCAGGTCTCCTGGCTTTGGTTCATCGCTTTAGTGCGCCTTCTCAGTTTCCCAATGGCATATTGCACTAAGCTCCCCATTACAGTAGCGGGACTGCGCCGGATTCACACCGGTCTTCCCTTTTAAGCGATAAACTCATTTATCGCACCTGTTCAAACATTTCCGTTATTATTTTACTATAAATACTAGTAAAATTCAATATTTTATTTTAACTCTGCTTCTACACGTGCAAGAATGAAACATAAATCAGATAAACGATTCAAGCAAATAACTACTTGAGGATTAACTGATTCTTCATCAGCAAGACGAAGTAAAGCTCTTTCTGCTCTGCGTGTAGTAGTTCTAGCAATATCAAGTGCCGCAGCACCTAATGTATCACCAGGAAGAATAAAATGACCTAATGGTTCAAGTTTTTCGTCATATTTATCAATAATATCTTCGAACATTTTTACATGTTCTTCTTTGATATATGGTTCTGGTAAATCAATACTAGCAACATCTGCCATTACAGACATTAATAATTGCTGGATTTTTAAAATAGTTCCTTTAACATCTTGACGTGCAGCTGTAGCTCTTGCTAAGCCTAAAGCAGAAGTTATTTCATCAATAGTTCCATATGCTTCAACTCTCAAAGATTGTTTTGGCACTCTTTGTCCAGTATATAAACCAGTTGATCCTTTATCGCCTGTGCGTGTATATACATCAGCTTTCATGATATTGCCTCCCTTCTAGAGAAAAAAATTTGTATTAGTAAAGTTCGTCAGCTTTGAAGAAGTTAGCAACTTCACGAGCTGCAGATTCAGGGCTATCACTACCATGAACAATGTTTTCGCCAATAGTTAAAGCGAAATCACCACGAATAGAGCCAGGTACAGAATCCAAAGGATTAGTTGCGCCCATTTGACCACGAACAGCTTTAATTGCATTTTCGCCAGAAATTACCATAGCAGCAACTGGACCAGAAGTAATAAAGTCAACCAATTCACCGAAGAAAGGTTTGTCTGTATGTTCAGCATAGTGAGATTCTGCTTGTTCTTTAGTAATTTTAACAAGTTTTAAAGCAGATACTTTCAAGCCACGACGTTCAAAACGGCTAATAACCTCACCAATAAGATTTTTCTTAACTCCATCAGGTTTTACGAGTACAAGTGTTTGTTCCATTATAATTCTCTCCATTTCTTTTTTTAAAAATTTATACTAAATCGTTATACGATTCTAGTTGAAGTTATGCCTGTAACAGCTTTTGATAAGTTTTTTTATCAAGTTTTTCTACAAGAGCAGTTATTAATTTTACTGCTGCTAAATAATCATCCATATGGATAACTGTTTGATGACTGTGAATATAACGTGTTGGTACACTAAATACCAAAGTTAAAACACCGCTTCCAGCTAAATGAATGCGGGCACCATCAGTAGTTCCGCCTTCACCATAGTTAATTTGTGTAGGTATTTTAAGTTTTTTAGCTGTATCTAAAGCAAGATCGCGTAATGCAGTGTTAGGAATCAACCCGCCATCCATAATAGTAATGCCGATGCCTTTGCCCATTTTTGTTGGAGCAGTTTCATCAGCTACACCAGGAGTACCTCCTGCTACGCAAGTATCTAAAACAAAAGCTATGTCAGGTTGAAGCATATTTGCCGTGGTTTGAGCACCACGTAAACCAACTTCTTCTTGAACAGTGCCTACACCATAAACAGTATTTGGATGTTTTTTCTTAGCAATATTTTCCATCACATCAACCATAATAGCGCAACCAATACGGTCGTCCCAAGCTTTACCAAGCAAGGTTTTCCCATCGCCCATAACTGCAAACTCTACATCTGGTGTTGCAGGACAACCCTCATATACACCAAGTTCACGAGCATGTTTTTCGCTATCAGCGCCAATATCTATATACATAGTCTTTTTATTGACTACTTTATTACGTTCTTCAGGTGTCAAAATATGTGGTGGAGTACTACCAATAACACCTACTAAATCACCTTTTTTCCCGTGAATAGTTACTCTTTGGCTAAGCATAACTTGCTCCCACCAACCACCAAGACAAGAGAATTTTAAAAATCCATCTTTAGTAATATATTTTACAAGGAAACCTACTTCATCCATGTGAGCTGCAAGCATAATTTTAGGAGCGTCTTTTTCAGCTGTTTCATGAGTGAAAACAACGCTTCCTAATTTATCATAGCTAACATCTGTTGTTTTTCCTAAACGATCAACTAATAATTTTTTAACTGGTCCTTCGAATCCTGAAACTCCAGGTACTTCAGATAGTTTTTTCAACCAATCTAATTGTTTAGTCATTTGTTAACTCTCCTTTAGCACGCATTTGATCTGCTTGCTTACGTAAAAGTGCTACACGTTCTTCAGTAGAAGGATGTGTGCTAAACATTTTTTGTGCATCTTTTGCACTAAATGGACTCATAATAAACATATGTGCAGTAGCTTCAGTAGCATTGTTCATAGTCTTTTTACTTGCATAACCTTGAATCTTCAATAAAGCATCTGCCAAATGGTTTGGATTTCCACATAATTCTCCGCCACCTTCATCAGCAAGGTACTCTCTTGAACGAGAAACCGCTAACTGAATGATTGTTGCCATAATAGGAGCTAATAGTAACAATAGTAAAGTTACTATTGGATTAGAATTATTATCACGTCTACCGCCACCAAACCACATCGCATAATGAGATGCAGTAGCAACAACACCTGCCATTGAAGCAGCGATTGTACCGATTAGAATATCATTATGACGAATATGAGAAAGTTCATGGGCAATTACGCCTTCAATTTCATCTTTGTTTAAAACATTTGCTAAAGCTGTTGTAACCGCTACAACCGCATGATTTTTATCTCTGCCTGTAGCAAAAGCATTGGGAACTGCATCGTCTATAATATATACTTTTGGCATCGGCATTTTAGCGCGATCAACCAAGTTCTTCACTAAATTATATAGGGCTGGAGCGGTATTTTCATTAACCTCTTTCGCTTTATATTGCTGTAAAACCATTTTGTCCGAATTCCAATACATATATAGATTACTACCAATAGAAAATATTAGCATTATTAACATACCGTTATTGCCGCCAACTAAATTACCGATAGAAACTAATAACAGCGTCATTACTGTCATTAAAAAAGTTGTTCTCATAAAAATCTCCTTAGTTTTAAAATACTAACCTATTATAGCAGAAAAATAGTTATTTTTCAATTTGCCCTTTAATAGCGATTAGCATTGCATCACTATTTTCACGCACTTTGCGTTTTAAAATAGGATTTAAAAGACCAGCAATCATAGGAATCCCAAATTCGAAGTCTACGCTTAAAGAAACTTCTATACCTTCAGGAACTTCAACTAATGTCCATTCCCCTTCCATTTTCTTTAGATCACCTTCTGTTTGAGCGTAGGTAATACGTTTTTCTTCAGGATAAAAGGTATCTCTTTCTGTCCAAACAATTTTACGTCCATCTACATCAGACACCCAATGAGAAAGAGTTGTATTCTCGCCCTTTTCTAGGATTTCTACACTAATTAAATCATTCATAAAACTTGGATATGCTTCCATGTTAGATATAATTTCATATATTTTATCTTTGTCACCATTAATAGTAATTTTTGATTCAACAAATGGCATACTTCACCTCTATAAATCTTCAATAGCAGAAGAAACTTCTTTTATTGAGTTCCTTAATGCAATCAATACTTTATCCACAATTTCTTTAGGCATCACAAGTGGTGGTTCAATTCTAATAACTTTAGGATTATTTAAAGTATATGCCACAATAATATGCTGAGATATCATAAGTGACATTAACATACCACCAGCACCTTCTTTTGTTAGTTCGATGCCTAGCATCATACCTTTGCCACGAACTTCAGAAATAACATTTGGATAATCTTTAGCAATAGCTTCAAGACCTTGTTTGAAATAATTGCCTATTTCATGGCATTTATCTAGTAAATTTTCTTCTTCAATAGCTTTTAAAGTAGCTACACCAGCTGCGCAAGCCATTTGTCCTCCGCCAAAGGTAGATGTATGAAGAAACGGTGCTTCGATTAGTCCTTGCCAAGCTTTCTCAGTGCCAAGAATTGCCCCTATTGGCATAACACCACCACCAAGAGCTTTAGCAACGGCCATCAAATCTGGTTCAACACCTTCATGATCAACGCCAAACCATTTACCTGTTCTGCCAATACCTGTTTGAACTTCATCTGCAATGAAAAGTGCGCCATTTTTACGACACAACTCTTGAACTGCATTTAAATATCCTTCTGGTGGCACAATAATTCCGCCTTCACCTTGAATAGGTTCAACGATTACACCAGCTGTATCTTGGTCAATAACTTTCTCTAACGCTTCAATATCGCCAAAAGGAACGTGAGTAAATCCTTCTAAGAGCGGTTTAAATGGATCACGATATAAATCTCTACCTGTAGCAGATAATGAACCAAAAGTTTTACCGTGGAAAGCATTAGTAGTAGCAATAAATTTTGTTCTTTTAGTTGCAAGTCTTGCAATTTTCAAACAACCTTCAACCGCTTCTGTTCCACTGTTAACGAAAAAGCTATATTTCAAATCACCAGGAGTGATTTCAGCAAGTTTTTCAGCTAAATCTGCCGCTGGACGATTAAATAAAACTTTACCACACATTGGCATATTGTGAAGTTCTTTTTCAACTGCAGCAACAACTTTAGGATGTTTATGTCCAAGAGCAAACATTCCATAGCCACCCAAACAATCGATAAATTCAACACCTTCACTATCAGTTATAGTATATCCTGAAGCACTTGCTTCAATACTAGCAAGTCCCATAAAGCGAAATAGTTTTGCTTGTGCAGGATTAATATAATTTTCGTATTTCTTTATCGTTTCCTCAACGTACATGTAATCGCCTCTATTTCAATAATTCAGTTACTGGAACAATTTTAATTCCAGTTTTTTCTATTTCCTTACCGTATAATCTCCAAGCTTCTGCAGTATTAGGTCTTACATGACAAATTACAATAATTGAACCATAACGATCTGCCATTTCTGCAGCTTTACGCATTTGCGCATAGATATCAGAAACACTGCTTGAATTATCTAAGAACAAGGAATTTTTCCCATTTCTTATACCTAACTTACGAGCTTCTCTTTCAGCTACAGTTTTTCCACTGGTATTACTATCTACAAAAAATAACTTTTTAGCTTTAATTGTCTTAAGAGCTGCACGCATAGTTTTTTCATCTGAAGTAGCCTTAGAACCTTGGTGATTATTTACACCAGTAACACCTGGCAAACTATCAATTGCAGCAGCTACCATTTTTTGAATATCTGCTTCACTCATGGTAGTTAAAACAGTATTTTTAGGTTCAGAGATTTGATTTCTATCCATTGGTTCCATTGGCAAATGTAACATAGCTACTCTGCCCTTACTTTTAATCAAATGTAAAGAATCGCTACTAAATTGTTTGTATGGTAAAATCGCATAACTAAATGGATAACCAGTATCTAATAAAGTTCTTAAAGGTTCTAAACTATAGCCTGCATCATCAATAACAACAGCCATTTTCCCTTTATATTTACCTTTAGCATCAGGTGTTTTTTCAGGCTCTTTCTTATCTGGTTGCTTTTTATCTACATCCTTTTTAGGCTCTTCCTTAGGCTTTTCAGCTTTTTTTATATCTTTGTCTGGTTCAGTTAAATTCCCGTTATTATAAAAATAAATTGTATCAGTTCTATAAGTTTTTGAACCATCCCCAGCTTTAACAGTAATACCTAAATCTAAACGATAAGCATCTCGATTTTGATAACTTGCTTCACGTTCACCTATAACCGACACGTCAGAATTTTTAATTTTTCCTTTAAGCCAAGTTGCTGCATCGAATAAATCAGTAGATGGTGGAATACCGACAGTTAATTGTCTGCTAATCCAAGTTACATCCCCACCAGTTTCCTCGATATTTTCATTCTCCGTTTTACGAGCAATTTCTTGTAATTGCCAATTATTGCGACCTAATAAAATACCATCAATCAATCTATGTGCTTCTTTTGATTCATCTGTTAAATCAAAAGATTGTTTCTTTTCTAAAATATCTGGGGCTTTATTTTTAGTAACAGCATAATATAATCCACCAGCAACTGTCATTGCAAGAAGAATAGTTATAAATAGAAAAATAAAACCTCTATTTGAGCTAGATTTCTTACTACGACGAGTAGTTTTTCTTTGAACCATGTTATGTTCCTCCATTAAGCACGTGGATGTGCTTTTTCATATACTGATCTTAATCTTTTGTTTGTTAAATGTGTATAAATCTGTGTAGTAGAAATATTAGCATGTCCTAACATTTCTTGTACTGCACGTAAATCTGCCCCATTATCTAATAAATGAGTCGCAAAAGAGTGTCTTAAAACGTGTGGTGAAATACTCTTAGTGATGTTTGCAGCTTTTCCGTAAAGCTTAATAATTTGCCAAAACCTTTGTCTAGTTAGCGGTTGACCACCATTGCCTAGAAACAGTGTTTTTGTATCATCACCAGCATTAACAAATTTAGGTCTTATATAAGCTATATAATGTTCTAGAAATTCAATAGCAATACTTCCTAAAGGAATTATACGTTCTTTTGAACCTTTACCTGAAGCTATTACATAACTCATGGATAAGTTTACGTTGTCTAGACCAATATTTATTAGTTCAGAAACACGCATACCTGTTGCATACAACATCTCTAACATAGCTTTATCTCGGTAACCTTCAGGTAAATCTAGATTAGGAGCATTTAATAAAGCCTCCACCTCATCATTTGTGAGAACTTTAGGTAAATGTAAGCCCTTAGTCCCAGCTTCAACAACTTCTGCAGGATCTACTTCTATATAACCTTCTGTTGATAAAAATCTATAAAATGCTTTTATAGCTGCAAGTTTGCGCGCAATACTAGCTGATGCCATACCTTTTAATTTAAGGGATGTCATATAATCAATAATTTGTTGACGATTAACACTTGCTAAGCTTTCTTCATCAAGAGAATAATGTTTAGCAAAAAGACGTAAGTCTCTTTCATATGCTTCTCTTGTGTTTGCAGAAAGCCCAAGTTCAACTATTAAATATTGTATAAATAGCTTTAAATAGTTTTTCATAGGTCACTCTTTCATACAAAAATAAAACAACGCAAAAGCGCCGTTTTATTTATTATAAAGTATCTTTCTTTTCAGGTTGCATAATAACAATATTATTAACAGGTGCGATTGTAGAAATCGCATGTTTATAAACTAATTGTTGCTTACCTTCATTTTCGATAATAACAGTAAAGTTATCAAATCCGCGGACCAAACCTCTAATTTGAAAACCATTTACCAAATAAATAACAACTGGCAAATTCTCTTTACGAACTTGATTCAAAAAACTATCTTGTAAGTTCATTGAACCTTTCAAATTCCCATTAGTCATAATTACCCTCCAAAAAAACTCAATTTATTTTGTTTACATTTCTCTATACCTAAATTTTACAATAATTTGTACTTTTCTACAAGTATTCTATGCATACTTTTTACTATTGTTTCATAATCTTTTTCGTCATTAATTTCATACCATTTTACATAAGGCATTTTTTTATACCAAGTAATTTGCCTTTTCGCAAAATTTCTTGTAGCTTGTTTTATCTTAGCAATAGCTGTTGTAACATCAAATTCACCTTGTAAATATTGTAACATTTGACGATACCCTATACTTTTCATAGAAAGATTATTTTCTGTAAGACCTTGCTCTAGAAGTAGTTTTACTTCCTTCTCTAAACCTTCACTTAACATAATATCTACACGTTTATTGATTCTATCATAGAGTTTTTCTCTCTCCATGTTTAATCCAAAAACTACTGCATCATAAACTGGTTCACCCGAGGATATTTCTGATACGGTATCCCCTTCAAGAGCTGCTTCAATTGCACGAATAACTCTTCTTCTATCATTTGAATGTAACTTCTCAGCAGCTTGTAAATCTAATTTTTTCAATTTATCATGTAAGGCTTCATTACCATTTGCTTCAGCAAATGCTTCTAACTCTTCCCGCAAATCGGTATTTTCACTTACCTCGTTAAATTGATAATCCTCTAATAAAGCTTTAATATAAAGCCCTGTACCACCTACCAAAATAGGAATTTTTCCTTGTGCATTGATTTCTTTAATAAGCTTTTCTGCTTCAATTTTAAAATCAACTACACTAAATTCTGCATCTGGCGCCAAAATATCAACCAAATGGTGCTTTACTTCACTAAGTTCTTCAGCACTTGGTTTTGCAGTTCCTATATTCATTTCTTTATATACATACATGCTATCTCCAGAGATAATTTCTCCATTGACTAGCTTAGCAAGTTCAATGCCACAATTTGTTTTACCAGTTGCTGTAGCACCAAGAATTACCACTAATTTATCTTGCATAAATAGTCCTCCGACTATCAATTTAATTTCGTTTAACAACACCAAATTTTACTTTGCTATATTTGCCGCCAAAGATCTCACTAGCACCCAATTCTTTTAAAACACCTTCTCCTCTTTCTTTTATAACTACGCGAGAAGCTTTTTTTAGTGCAAGAAGAACTGTCTCCTTATCCAAAGGTTTTTCATAAGCGATTGGCCTTAGAGGCAACATATTTGATGAACCTTTTACCGGAAATCTAAACATGGGATCAAAATAAATAACATCAAAAGAATCATCAGGTAAATTCTGTAAATAATCTTTTGCTTGCATATTTACAGTTTCAATTTTTTTCATGGCAACATTAATATCAGCATCTTTAGTACTATAATTTTCAAGTCCCTGCTTAGTCATGAAATGAATAAGTTTTGAGGCTTCAACACCAGTAACTTTACCAGTAGTACCCACTAAATAGGCTGCAATAATTGCATCGGTAGCAAGTCCTAAAGTGCAATCTAAATATTTCATACCACTTTTTAACTCAGTAGCCGCTGCAAAATGATCTATTTCACCGCGCTCTAAGTTTAGTTTTCGCAAAGTAGACATACTAGGATGAAAAAACAAAACTCCGCCTTCAGAATAAATTTGAGGCCCTTCTTCAGTAGAAATAAGTAGAGCATCTAAATTTAGATCCTTTAACATAATTTCTAGGCTTCTGCTATCATCACGTAGAACAAAAGGAATATTTAATTCTTCTGCCCAACTCTTAGCTTTTGAAACTACTGAACCTTTGCAATTTTTTCCATATGTTACAGCAAAATTATTATTCACCTTAAAATCCTGTTCGTTTAAACATTTTGTATAAATCATCACTAGATATTTCAATCATACATGGTCTTCCATGAGGGCATGTAAAAGGATGGGTTGTGTTGCATAAGTCAATAATTATTTGACGCATTTGACGGGTATTTAACACTTCCCCTGCTTTAATTGCACCACGACAAGCTGCCATATGTAAAACATCTCTGCGCAAATCAGCAGCAGTTGGTTTTTTATTTTCGCGTAAATATTTAGCAATTTCCGCTATAAATTCATCGGCTTCACTTGCGTTAACATCAGCAGGAAGACTAGATAGTCTTAGCATAGTTTCCCCAGCAGGTTCTAAATCAACACCAAGTCTTACAAATTCTTCTTTATACTCTTCCAAAATATTTAAATCATGAGTACTTACATCAATATATTGCGGAATAAGTAGCTGTTGAATAGGAACTTCTTGATTAGATAAAACTAATTTATCATACAAAATGCGTTCATGAGCTGCATGTTGATCGATTAAATAAAGGGCATCTTCTGATTGAGCAATAATAAAAGTTTTATCAACTTGTCCTATTGGCCAAATTGTATCTAGGCCTGCATCTCCAGAGCCTTGCATAAGTACAGCATTTGCTTTAGGAGCATCTTCTCCAGTAGCAAAATGCGTGCTTATAGCAGTTTCTTTTAATAAATCGCGTGCTTCAGACATAGAATATAGTGGTTCTTTATCATTAGTTTTAAAGATTGATTGTTGTGGAGGTGTCCAACTAGTTTTTCCAGCACTTCCAGAAACCTTTTCCCGTTCAACAATACTAGAATCAGTAGTAAAAGGGCTTGGCTTAAAATCACTAACACTTTCTTCAGTAGTTTTCGCAGCCATCATAGGATGAGCTAAAGCATCTGCTAAAGCTTTGTAAACACCCTTATAGATAACACCTTCATCGCTAAATTTTATTTCGCTTTTTTGTGGATGCACATTAACATCAATAGTCTCGCTATTAACGTCAATAGCTAGAACAGCAAAAGGGAATCCACTCTTAGGTATTTGTGATTGATAAGCATGATCAATTGCTTTAGCAATCATGCGATTATTTACAACACGGCCATTAACAATAATAGTCTGCCATTGGCGAGTACCTTTGAGTAAGGTTGGTTTACCGATATAACCTTTAACAATTACATTATCACCAACAAAATCAACTGGTAGTAATTCTTCTTTAACTTTAGTGCCATAGAGAGCACTAATAGTATTTTTCAAATCTCCATCACCAGGAGTTGTCAAAACTTCTTTATCGTTATTGGTCAATTTAAATCTAACATCTGGTCTCATTAACGCTAATTTGGTTATTAATTCGCTAATATATCGCCCTTCAGTATTATAAGTTTTTAAGAATTTTCTTCTTGCAGGAACATTAAAAAACAAGTCTTTTACGATAATAGTCGTACCTAAAGCACCACCAGTTTGGATAGTTTCTTGTTCCTTACCACCATTAATTTTAATAGAAGTAGCAAATTCTGAAGATTTAGGACGTGATAATATTTCAAATTCTGAAACAGAAGCAATACTAGGTAATGCTTCTCCACGGAATCCTAATGTTTGAATATATAATAAATCATTTGCTTGACGAATCTTACTTGTAGCATGTCTTTTCACAGCTAATTTAAGATTAGCTTCACTCATACCACTGCCATTATCTGCAACACGAATATATTCAGTACCACCTTCAAAAATACTAATATCAACATTATTAGCCCCTGCATCCAAGGAGTTTTCTACTAACTCTTTAACTACAGACGCAGGCTTTTCAACAACTTCACCAGCAGCAATTTGATTCGATGTATTAGTATCTAAAAGTCGTATTTCTTTTTCTTCCATCAGACACCACTCTCTTTCTTAGCTTCTGCTTGCAATTTGTATAATTCATTCATCGCTTCAATAGGAGTTAAACTCATAACATCAAGTTTTAATAATTGTTCTGTAATAGCACTAGTAAATAATGAATTCATTAAATCCGGCTCTTCAGCTGCTCTTTTTGGTACTGCGATAGTTTTAATTTCATTGCTATCATATTCTTGAAGAATTTCATCAGCTCGATCTATAACTTTCTTTGGAAGTCCTGCTAAACGTGCTACATGAACACCATAGCTGCGATCAGTTCCGCCTCTAACAATTCTTCTTAAAAATACAATATCATTACCACGTTCTTTAATAGCTACAGAATAATTTTTGACACCATCATATAACTCTTCAATTTCCATAAGTTGATGATAATGAGTAGCAAAAAGAGTTTTCGCCTTAATTTTCGTTTGGATATATTCCATAACAGCACGAGCAATACTCATACCATCAAAAGTACTAGTTCCTCTACCCACTTCATCTAAAATAATCAAGCTATCTTTAGTTGCATAGCGTAAAATTTGCGCTACTTCATTCATCTCTACCATGAAAGTACTTTGACCAGTAGCTAAATCGTCGCTTGCGCCAACTCTTGTAAAAATTCTATCAACAGGACAAACAGTTGCTTCTACCGCTGGTATAAAACTGCCCATTTGAGTAAGTAATACTAACAAAGCAACTTGACGCATATATGTAGATTTACCAGCCATATTAGGCCCAGTAATAATAATCATACGTTCATCAGTGCTATTTAAATTAACATCATTTGGCACGAATATTTCTCGTTCTAATAAACGTTCTACAACAGGATGTCTGCCATCTGTAATCTTAATCTCATTATTAGAATTTAAACGAGGACGGCAATAGTTATATTTAAATGCAACTAAAGCTAAAGCTACTAACGTATCAACAATGGAAATAGCTTGAGCTGTATCTTGAATTGAAACTATTGAACGTCTAATTTCATCTCTAATTTGATTGAACAAATAAAACTCTAATTGCTCTATTTTTTCTTTTGCACTTAAGATTTTATTTTCAAAATCTTTAAGCTCTTCAACAATATAACGTTCTGCATTTACTAAGGTTTGTTTACGCACGAAATAATCAGGCACAAGATTACTTTGCCCTTTAGATACTTCAATATAATAACCAAACACTTTGTTAAATCCTACTTTTAATGTTTTTATACCAGTTTCATCTTTGATTTTTTGTTCGAAGTTTTGCATCCAAACTTTATTATCACGAGCTATTGTATGTAACTCATCTAATTCTGCATTAAAGCCTGTTGCAATCATTCCACCTTCACGAACACTAAATGGCGGTTCATCTACTATAGCTTTAACCAAAATATTATAAATATCTTCATGTAAATTAATTTGACTAGCTAATTGTCTCAACAAACCACTTTCACTAGTACTTAATAAATCTTTTATTCTAGGTAATACTGCAAGAGAAGCTCTTAAAGAAACTAAATCTCTAGCATTAGCACTTCCTACTTCTAAGCGAGAAATGATTCGTTCTAAATCAAATACCTCTTTTAGTATTTCTTGTAATGAATCTCGCAAAGCAACTTTATTTAACAACTCTTCAATAGCTTCTTGTCTTTTAGAAATCTCAGCAACATCTAACAACGGACATTCAATCCAATTACGTAAACGGCGAACACCCATAGATGTTGATGTGAAATCTAACACATCAAATAATGTTCCTTTTTTAGAGCCATCACGCATATTTTTAATAAGTTCTAAATTTCTAATTGCAGTAGCATCTAAATTCATAAATGCTTCTTTAGCAATTCTGCTTAATCTATTGATATGAGTTAAATCTGACATCAAAGTTGCATGCAAATAACTCAAAAGTCCATTTACAGTTCCCGCTACTAAAGGATCAAGAGAAGCCTCTGCAAAATGTTCTTTCAAGTAATTATTTTCATTATCTGGAACTTTATAAAAGCTAGTAGCACAATTAGGTAATTTTTCTTTAATCCAGTTTTCTAGTTTTTCCCAGTCTTCAAGACCTTTTTCCACAACAATTTCTGCTGGTTGCAAACGATATATTTGTTCTAAAACAACTGCTTGACGTTCACTGCCATTAGCTGTAAGCCATTGGCATTCACCTGTAGAAACATCTACAACTGCTAATGCTAAGACACCATCATCTTCACTGAGATATGCTAAATAACGATTAACTGCATCGTCAATAACTTGTTCACTAAGAACGGTACCAGGAGTAATAATTTTGATAACCTTGCGTTCTACAATCCCCTTAGCATCTTTTGGATCAGAAACTTGCTCACAAATTGCTATGCGAAAACCTTTTTTTACTAGCTTTGCAATGTAACCTTCAACTGCATGATAAGGAACCCCGCACATAGGAATTCTATCTTCCGTACCTGCAGAGCGACCAGTTAAGGTTATATTTAATTCTTTAGATGCAGTAAGTGCATCTTCAAAAAACATCTCATAAAAATCTCCTAGTCTAAAGAAAAGAAGTTCATTTGGATGTTCTTTTTTTATTTCTAAATACTGCTGCACCATTGGTGTATAGGTAACGGTCATACTAATGCTTTTCCTTTCAATATCCACGTTTGAGCAGTTTCAATTTTAATATTTACAGCTTGCCCTACTTCAAACTTATTGTCTTCAATAGGCCATAATACTAATTTATTTGTTTCAGTTCTACCATTCCATACTTTATCATTTTTTCGAGAAGGACCTTCTGCTATAACTTCAACTACCTCGCCAACGAATTTTTGGTTAAGTTTTAAAGATATATCATTTTGAAGCTCCATTAATCGATTTAAGCGTTCTTTTTTTACGGCCAAAGGTATTTGTTCTTCCATTTTAGCTGCAGGCGTTCCAGAGCGTTTTGAATAGATAAAAGTAAATATCATGTCAAAACCAACTTCTTTCACCAAATTATAGGTATCAAGAAAATCTTCTTCTGTTTCTCCAGGAAAACCAACAATAATATCACTAGTTAATACTGCATTAGGAACATATTTACGAATTAACTTTATTAGTTCTAAGTATTTTTCACGAGTATAACCACGATTCATTTCTTTTAAAATACGTGTACTACCAGATTGAAACGGCACATGAAAATTTTCGCAGATATGTTTAGATTCTGCTACCGCTTTAATAACATCTTCACTCATATCGCGAGGATGACTAGTCATATAGTGAATTCTTTCTATACCTTCTACTTTATCAACTTCCTTTAATAATTTGGCAAAAGCTTCTTTTTCGCCAAAATCCTTACCATAGGAATTAACATTTTGTCCCAATAAAGTAATCTCTTTATATCCGCCTGCTACAGCTCTTTTAACTTCTTCAATAATATTTTCTACACTACGACTTCTTTCTCTACCGCGTACATAAGGTACGATACAGTAAGTGCAGAAATTATTACAACCATACATAATAGGAATCCAAGCAGAAAATCCATTTTCACGAACTCTCTCTCCTTCAAATTCACTATCTTGATTATTTAACATTTCGGTATGAACTCTTACATGCTTATCATGAAGATAATCTTCTAGAATTTCTTTAAATGAATTCACATAGGAGGTTCCTATCAAAAGATCTATTTGTGGATGCTTTTTAATAAGTTTCTCACCATCTTTTTGAGCCATACAACCTGCTATACAAATAATTTGTTCAGGCTTTTGAGCCTTTACATTCTTTAATTCACCAATCTTGCCTAAAATTTTCTTTTCAGCACTTTCGCGAACACAACAGGTATTAACAACAATAACATCTGCTTGACGGAAATCTTCATTTTTATGATAACCCAGCTCTTCTAATTGTGCGGCATAATGTTCTGCATCGCTTTCATTCATTTGACAACCATAATTTAAAATATGATAAAATTTTTGCACAAAATTACTCCTTTTTATTAACCATTTATCTAAATTTTAATGTAATATTTTTATTTATAATCTATTAGATTATTCTACCATAATTTAGAGCTCTAGCCAATATAATAACTCCTAAAAAAGATAAAAAACTGCCTAGTATTTTACTAAGCAGTTTTGTTTATTAATCAATATATTCATATTTTAAATGTTGACGTTCAGGCATTCTTTGATATTTAGCTTTTGGATAACCTACCATTAATGTTCCTACTACTTTGTGCTTATCTGGAACATTAAGTAAATCTAGTAGTGGTTGATAACCTGCAATTGCACAAGATTGAATAAATCCTGCGATAGTTGTTCCTAAACCAATTGTAGGAGCAAAAAGATCAGCATATGCAAAACATTGCTCTGCATTACTAACACCAGTTACGTTCAATCTTCTTACAGTAGCAAAAATAAGCATTGGTGCATTACGAGCAATAATATCTTGTTTTCTTTCACGGTAAGCTTTAAGCACAACAGTAAAATATCTCTTATTATTGCTTCCGGCTGCAACTTCTAGTTCCATCCAATCAGCAACAGCATCAGCAATTGCTTTAATTTTATTAGGATCAGTTAAAACTAGATAATACATACCTTGAGAATTGCCTGCTGTAGGAGCGTAACGACAAATATCTAATAATTTTACAACATCAGCCTCTTTAGGAGTTTCCTTTTTAAACAAACGGATACTACGACGAGCGCGCATCCAATTATAGATGTCTTCTTGACTTGGTAAATTAGTTGGAACAGGTAATTGTTCAGCTAACGGAGTATATTTATTGTCTAATGCTCCAACTGGACAAATAGCAACACAATGTCCACAGCTCATGCAACCACGATCAAAATTACATTCTGGACCATCAGTTCCCATATTTAAAATGCAAGAAGGACATGCCTCTACGCAAAGTCCGCATTTTATACATTTATTATGATCAACTGTTAACAAATCCATTATTTCACCTCTACTTAATCTTGAAATTGTATATATTCTAAACCACTAAAATCAGTTACAAAACCTGCATTTTTATAGGCTTTAGAGCATAATTCCTTATCATTTTTTTCAACACCTTCAGCATTCGCAATTCCTAGATATGCACAAGCTACTTGAGCGTCAAATTCTTTAGCGTGCTCCAAAGCTGCTGCCTTGTCTACATCGCTAACAACACCTTTATTTGGGTAAACATCTGTCGACGCAAGAATAAATACTACAGCATCATCTTTTTCCGCTAAAACATTAGGTAATTGTTCTTTTTTAGGTTGTACAAAAATAATTTTATAATCATTATTTTGAAGATATTGCACTAAAACTTCTAATCCAAAAATATGAATTTCTTCTTTATTCATTAATTCCACGGGATTTCTCCTTAATCAATCGATTAAATTACTGTAAAATTATAACATATTTTAGAAAAATAAAAAAGTCCTAAGATTTATCATACTCAATGTCTTAGGACTTTTAATGTTTTATTTTCTAGTTAATGTATAAATTAAAGCATTGCAAATTGCTGCTGCAATATTACTTCCACCTTTACGGCCATCAGCAACAATATAAGGCACTCCAGAGTTCATTATAATTTGTTTTGATTCTACTACATTAACAAAACCAACAGGAACACCAATAACTAATTCAGGTTTGATTTTACCTTCTTTAATAAGTTCATCTAAACGAACTAAAGCGGTTGGTGCATTACCTACAGCAATAATAACAGGTCCTTCAATTTCGCAAGCTTTTTCCATACAGGCTGCTGCACGAGTTTCGCCTTTTGCTTTTGCTATTTCAGCAATTTCTGGTTCAGCCATATAACAAACTGCTTTAGCACCAAGTTTTGCAAGTCCTGGTTTGTTAATTCCAGTAAATGCCATATTAGTATCTGTAATGATTGTCGCTCCAGCTTGAAGAGCAGCTAAAGCTTTTTTTACAACACCTTCAGAAAACTTCATGGTTCTTGCATAATCGAAATCAGCAGAGGTGTGGATAACACGCTTTATAATGTCGATTTTTTCAGGATCAAGTTTTACTTCACCTAATTCCTCACCTATTATTTCCATACTTCTTTTTTCAATATCTTCTGGTAATACATTTTGTAATTTCATTTTTACCTACCTCTCAATTCCTGTTCTTGCAGAAATTCCTTCATCAAAAGGATGTTTTATTTTACAGACTTCCGAAACATAATCAGCTATTTCAAGTAACTCCTCAGATGGATCTCTACCTGTTAATACCACTTCTAAAGTTTTTGGTTTCTCTTTTAAAAATTTAATTAATTCTTGTTCGTTTAGCAAGCCTGTTTTACAAGCACCTAGTGCTTCATCAAAAATCAATAAATCAATTTTTTCACCTTTAACTTTTTCAATAACTTTATTAAACATTTCCATGTGATCAGCTAAAGCTTGTTCCTTTTCTTCATCGCTCATTTGAAAAGAAAATTTATTAGAAGCTTTTGCACGTATAACTTCAACTGTAGGTAGCAATGCTAAAGATTCTAATTCACCACTTGGTCTACTTTTTAAAAACTGAGCAATAAGAACTTTATTTTTATGTCCACAACAACGCAATGCTAAACCCATAGCTGCAGTTGTCTTACCTTTACCATCACCACAATAAATGTGTATTAATCCTTTTTCCATTATTCTACACCTTCATTTAGAATTTCATAAATCTTATCCATATCTAAATTATTACGAATACTATCTGCTAAAATGTCATATTGTTGTTTTTTATAATCATCAAAATTAATAATTTCGATGTCTTCTGTTTTTAAGCCTTTTTTATTTAAAAGCGCTTCTATTATAGCAGCAGCAATGCCTTCTCCATCAAAAATACCATGGATATAGCTTCCGTAGACATTTAATCGTTCACCAATATTTTGAGACCCTTCAGCTATAGGTTCAGCGTTCTCATTTATTGGAGAAATGCTACTAATCGCTTTCTTTTCATCAAAATTAGTAATACCTGAATGTATTTCATAGCCATAAAATTCTTTACCAGCCAATGTCTCAAAAATACCGCCAATCTTACCAAATACACCTTGCATTTGAATTGTTCGTTTCTTTTCTTCAAAGACAGTTTCCACATCTAGAAGCCCCATACCTGCAGTATCTCCGCCTTCTTCTACACCATGAGGATCGGAAATATTATTACCTAAGATTTGATAACCACCACAAATACCAAACACTACCGTGCCACTATTAGCTTTCTTTAATATTTCTGCCTCGAGTCCATTTTGACGCATCCATTTAAGATCACCGATAGTATTTTTAGTTCCTGGAATGATAATCATGTCTGGATTACCTAATTCATTTACGGATTGAACATAGCGAACTGATACTCCTGAAATAAGTTCAAATACATTAAAATCAGTATAATTAGACATTCTTGGCAAGCGCACTATCGCAATATCAATCAAATCTACTTTGCTAGAAACTGAAAGACGTTCAGATAAACTATCTTCATCTTCAATATCAACATTTAACATTGGTAATACACCAACAACAGGAATCCCTGTCTTTTCTTCCAGCATATCTAACCCTGGTTTTAAAATGGAAACATCGCCTCTAAATTTATTGATAACAATACCTTTAACCATATTGCGTTCTTCTGCTTCCAAAAGCATTATTGTTCCATATACAGCAGCAAAAACTCCGCCTCTATCAATATCAGCAACCAATAGTACTGGTGATTTAGCCATTTTTGCCATACCCATATTAACAATATCTTGAGTTTTTAGATTAATTTCTGCAGGACTTCCTGCACCTTCAATAACTATAATGTCATTTTCTTCATCAAGTTGATTGTAGGCTTTCATAATATCTGGAATGAGCTGAGTTTTAAACTTAAAATATTCTACAGCTGTCATCGTTCCAATTGCTTCCCCATTAACTATTACTTGAGAACCACAATCACTAGTTGGTTTTAGTAATATAGGATTCATTAATGCACTTGGTTCAATGTTAGCAGCTTCAGCTTGAACAACCTGAGCACGTCCCATTTCAGCACCATTTACTGTAATAAAAGAATTTAGTGCCATATTTTGTGATTTAAAAGGAGCGACTTTGTTGCCATCTTGGTTAAATACACGACATAATCCTGCTGTAACCAAACTTTTACCTGCATTAGACATTGTTCCTTGAACCATTATTGCCTTTGCCATTAACTTTCCTCCTCTATTAAAAACCTTAGAATATCTTGATATTTCTCTATAGGTTTTATTTGCATATTTTTATTTAACCTCGCAGCTATTACAGGAACATTTCCACTACTATGTTTTCCAGTAACTGAGCTAGTTATATGATCACCACAAATGACTATCTTTAAAGGTTCCTTAAAGCTTTCTAACAATGGTTTTAGAAACTCTTCATCGATTTTTTCTATAAACTCTTTCTTTTCCTCTGGATTAAGTCTATGTGCAGCTTCATCCGCACCATTAAAATGAACCACTACAAAATCATGTGTTGCCATAGTATTTTTAGTCGCTTCTAGTTTTTCAGATAAGCTAGTATCTACATCACCTGTTGCTTCAGTTAAAACAGGTATCTCCATACCTAATGCTTTCCCAATACCTTGGACTATTTCGGCTTTACCCACTAATGCTCCTGAGAGCTTATTTATTTCAAAAAATGAAGGAAGTACTTCACGTGGAGATGCCCCCCATGGATAAAGCATATAACGCACTCCAGCTTTGTTAATTTTTTCTAAAATTTTACTGCTTTCTTCTATCAAATGTTTCATAACTAAAGAAGATTCTCTTAGTTCTTTTAATAAATCATCAACGTTTTCTCCCATACTTTCATGAGGAGGTTTAAATTTTGCTGCTAGTCCTTTTTCTTTTTTTGTAAGTACTTTTAACTTACGATCATCATAGCTTATTAAATATTCTACCTCGA
>CAMTOO010000021.1 GCA_947074185.1 uncultured Negativicutes bacterium | reverse complement strand
ATAATTCTTTCTAAATTTGTTTTGTCCGTATATTACACGGAAGGGCTATGTGAATCAACAAAATCTGGATTAGTTGCATCTGATTTAGTATAACGTAAAAAGCTAATTGGGTGTTTAGCTAAAATAGCGCGTGCTTCTTTTGTATCAATTACATCATATGGTAATGCAGCAATGTCAGATGCTAATTCTGGAATTGGACGCAACACACAAAATGGTCTTATTTTTGCCATATTAATACCTCCTACTTCAATCTATATAATATCTATTTTAAATTTTGGGTTTATATTATATTTTACCCTATTTCAGTGTCTATTAGCAATCCCACTGAGCTAATTTAAGCACAGTTATCGATTTCTTTTTTTAGTCTAAGTGCATTAAAAAGAATTGATATTGTAGATAAGAACATTACAAATGCTGCCACTAGCGGGTGCATAAGCGGTCCACCAAATATGTATAATATGCCTGCTGCAATAGGAACCCCTATAATATTATAGCCTAAAGCAAGGACAATATTTTCCTTAATGTTTTTATGCATAAGTTTACTAACTTCAATCATCTTTACAATAGAAAGCAAGTTTTCGCGAACTAATACTACTTGCGCTACCTTACGTAAGTTTTCATCTTTTGAACCAAAAGCTATGCCGATGTTCGCTTGTTTCAGGGTAGGCATATCGTTTAAGCCATCACCTACCATGGCAACTACCCCATCACCTAGTTGGAAACTTTTAATAAGTTCTACTCTATCCTCCACAGAAAGGCCATGTAAAATCTTAGCTACACCTACTGTTTGCCCAACATAATCAGCAAGGTTTCTATTGCCGCCACTAACCATTACAGAGGTTATATCAGCCTTCTTCAACGCTTCCATAGTAGCTACTGCATCAGGACGAATAACATCTATTAAAACAAAGTAACCACAAAATACTCTGCCTACAGATAAATGCAATACTGTTTTTCCTGCTTTAGATAGCATTTCATCTTTTTCTAGAACTTCTTGAGGAACTTTTATATATTTATTTATTAAACTAACTCGACCTAGGCGTACTAATTTACCATTATATTTTGCTTCAATTCCACTACCTGGTAAAACTTTTAACTCATCACAAAGGGCAAGTTGTAGTGGCTCGCTTAATTTTTTATATAAAACATCTGCTAAATTAGGATTTACCTCTGCTTCAAGAGAAGCAGCCATAGCTAGAATGCCATCATGAGTAACTTCGTTAAAGGTTACTATCTCTTCTAGTACTGGTCTTCCTTCAGTTATAGTACCCGTTTTATCAAAAACAATAGTTGAAATATTATTTGCAAGTTCGACTGCTGCGGCTGCACGGAAAACAATTCCAAATCTGGCACTTCTTCTAACAGCAATCATTGTAGATATAGGAACTGCAAGTCCTAATGCTGATGGACAAGCAATAATTAATACAGAGATAAATACGCGTACTGCAAATGCTGCGCCTGCCCCTTCAAAAAACCAGCTTAACCCTGCAACAATAGCTACTACTAACACTGCTGGGATAAGAAACATAGCAATTTTCTCAGCTTTATCTGCAAGTGGCGATGTGGTGAAATCGCTTTCCTTCATCATTGCACTAATACGACTAAACATTGTATTATCTACAGTTTCTAGTGTTTCAATGAAAAGATCACCTTGTAAAACTTTTGTTGAAGCATAGATATATTCATCTTTTTGACGAGTTGCTCGTTGAACCTCTCCTGTCATCAAAGATTCATCTAACTCTGCAGAACCTTTTACTATTACTCCATCTACTGGAACTATCTCCCCTTGTTTTACATGGATAATATCTCCAATAGCTATTTCATTTACTGCTACTTCAATTTCTTCTTTTCTCTTAACTAATAGTACTACTTGAGGAATTATATCTAATAAAGTCTTGCCTGTTTCTTCTTTAGCACTATATAAACTAATCTCTAAATATTTACCCCATAAAGTAACTAAAATAATGGCACCCACTGATTCGTAGTACAGACTATATTCTACATATGGACTACCATTAAACACCATCTGTACAGTAACATATAAGCTATGTAATAAAGCTGTCCCACAAGCTATTGTAACTAGAGTAGAAATAGAAGGAATACCTTCTTTTAAATAATATAGGCCTTCTAGGAAAATCTTCTTACCAGCCCAAATTATAGGCAACACTAATAATAGCAATGCAAAAGAATATACATCGCTTCTATTATAAGGATCCAAAATCACAGGTAAAATTCTACCTGGAATTTCTGGAGCCATTGATAAATATAATAACGGTATAAAAAAATAAACAGCCATTTTTATGAGCTGTTTTAAACTATTTTTATCCTCTTTAAAAAAAGTTTTATTCATTGCTAATCTCATAATAAGTCCCTTTCATACTGTTAATCTTATCAATCTAGACCTGCTGTGTCAAATTTATTTCTGTACATTTATTTTTTGATAAAACTGGATATTTTTTTATATCCAATTTAACATTATACTTAGTCATATCAAATAATATTAAATAACTGAAAGGAATTATACATATGCGTAATAGTAATCTTTCAAAACTCATTTTAGCTAGTCTTTTTGCAGCTCTATCCTGCATTTGCTTTGCTTATCTTAGAATCGAAGTGCCTATGGGCGGTGGCATGACTGGTAAAATTTATATAGGACATACTTTTATTATCCTATCTGCAGTTATATTAGGAACAAAGTACGGTGCACTAACAGGTGCAGTTGGTTTGACTATCGGAGATCTTCTTGCAGGTTATACTACATCAGCACCACCTACCTTTATCGCTAAATTTATTTTGGGCTATGCTGTAGCATTTACTGCACATAAAATTTTTAGTATTGCTACTGAAACAGATTTTCTCAAGAAATCTCGTATCTTTCTATATGTGGCTATTGTAGGTGAAGTTGTAAATGTCTTAACTGAGCCAATCATTAGATATGCATTTAAGGTATACATTTTAGGAGTACCTTCTCAAATTGCTTATTTAAGTTCAATTAATTGTGCTGTTTCAGAAGTAATTAGTGCTATTCCTATAATATTACTTGGTTCCATTTTATATCGCACCGTTGTTGCAAAAGGTCTTATAAACATACCAAATTGATATTTTTCCAATAAACTTCTTAATTTTTTTTAAGAAGTTTATTTTTTTTGCTTGACTTAGAGTCAACTTTAGGTTGTATATTTGAAACAAGAAAGGAAAGGAGGCATATCATGAAAAAAATTTTAACTTTAGCATTATTACCAACATTAATGTTTACTTTTGGTTGTGGTAACCAAAAAGACGCAGCTCCTACTGCTGCTGCACCAACTTCTACATCAACTGCAGAAGCAGCACCGACTGCCGGCAAAAAAATATTAGTAACGTACTACTCTTGGGGTGGCAATACTAAATATGTAGCAGAAGAAGTTGCAAAAAAAGTGAATGGTGACTTAGTGGAAATCATTCCAACTACACCATACCCAACTGATTACAGAGCTTGCACAGAGCAAGCCAAGACTGAAATCAACAATAATTTCAAAGCACCTATCAATACAAAAATCGATAACTTCAACGACTATGATGTAGTTTTCATTGGCTACCCAAATTGGTGGGGAACTATGCCACCACCAATCGCAACTTTCATAGGAAGTTATAACTTCACTGGTAAAACGATCGTTCCGTTCTATACTCATGGTGGCGGTGGCGTACAACGTTGTGACTCAGATTTAAAACGTAATATCCCAAATGCAAAATTTGAAAACTATTTACTTTTAAGTGGTAGCAGTGTTCGTTCATCTGACCGCGAAATTACTTCTTGGATCGATGGTTTGAAATTCTAATATTTAGGAGGTATTGTTTATGAAAAAAGTTTTAAAAACAGCTATTTTAGTCGGAACTTTAGCAACATTATTCGTAGGTACTGCATCAATCGCAAGTGCTAGCGAAGAACCACATATTATTTATAGAAAAGGTACTCAAGGATCTTTTGAAGGACCAGCAAACTGGTTTACAGGAAAAGTTCATGTTGAAATGATTTTTCCAACAAATAAAGATTTTCCATATAGCAATGGACTAGTAACATTCCAACCTAAAGCTCGTTCTAACTGGCATACTCATCCAATCGGACAAATGTTAGTTGTTACTAAAGGCGTTGGTTACACCCAGTACTGGGGTGGAAAACGTGAAACCATTAGAGAAGGCGATGCTGTATGGTGTTCTCCAACTGTAAAACATTGGCATGGCGGTAGTCACAATAATACTATGACACACATGGCAATAACTGGAACTAAAGATGGCGTTAACGCTGTTTGGATGGAACCAGTTACAGACGAACAATATAACAAAGAATAAATAAATATAAGGAGTGTACAGGTTTATGCAAAAGAAATTATTAACTATTCTAGCAGCGACTTTATTTACAGCATCCTTAGGATTGGCAGGCAACTCTGTGCAGGCTGCAGAAACACGCGAGAATCTCGCTCAAGAAAAAATGAAAACTATCCATAAGGTCATTCAATCTCCTATTGAAAAAACTGATCCAGATTACTATAAAACTATTAACAACCTAGTTTATGGTGAAGTCTATCAATACGGCAGTAAATTATCCGATGGTCAAAAGTCTCTATTTCATATTGTAGCAGTAGTTGCAACCAATAACTCTAATAGTGTTGCTCCGCTTATTCAAGCAAGCTTAAACGCCGGGGCTACGCCACTAGAAATCAAAGAAACTTTGTATCAAATGGGACCTTACGTTGGCATTCCAACTGTTATAACAGCACTAGAAGAAGCAAATAAAGTATTCCGTAAAAACGGTATTAAATTACCACTTCCTTCTCAAACAACTGTTACAGAAGCTACACGTGCAAAAGATGGTTTGCAAGTCCAAGGTGATATCTTTGATCACACAAGAATTGCTGCAATGCGTGCAAATGCACCTGAAAATCAGCAACATATTATGCGTGAATATCTCTCAGATTATTGCTTCGGCGACACATATACTCGTGGAACTTTAGATTTACAAATGAGAGAACTCATTACTCTCACAGCAATTGCATCAATGGGCGGAGCTGATCCTCAATTTCGTACCCATGTACAAGCAAATCTAAATGTTGGTGTCGATAAAAACACTATGCTTGAAGCATTAACTCAGTGCATTCCATATATTGGATTCCCAAAAACCCTTAATGCACTTGGTTCTTTGAATCACATGATCCCAGAAAATACTCCCCTTAGTAGATAAATACTCCTCAAAAAAGGACGCCTGCAATTATGCAAGCGTCCTTTTTACTTTGTGTTATTGCTTAATTCCTGTATCAACAAGCCACTCATCAACATCAGATAAAGAAACTTTAATCATTTTATCAAGTTTAGTAAAACTTTTTAGAATTGTAGATTTAGGAAGTGCTGCCTCCATATCAAGGTCTGCATTAGCTTTACCCCCACCACCATGAGTAGTGAAAAGTGCAACTTGTTTACCTTCTAAGTTATTATCTTTCAAGAAAGAAGATACTGGAAGTGCAATGTGATACCACCAAATTGGAGAGCCAATAAGTATGGTGTCGTATTCCGCAAGATCATCTACTTTAGTTGTAAGTTCTGGGAAGAAATTAGCATCCATTTCCTCTTTTACTTGCTTAACGCAATCTCTATAACCTTTTGGATATGGATTCTTCGTTTGAATTTCAACTATATCACCACCAATAGCATTATGAATGTAATTAGCTACTGTTTTAGTATTTCCGCTATAAGAATAATACACTATTAAAGTTTTATTAGGTTTAGTTGCCTTTGGATAAACCTTACCATCATCCTTTATTCCAAGACTTTCGGCTCTCATAAATACATACCCAGCTGCAGCGATTACTGCAAACCCTACTATACCAATAATAATTTTTTTCACAAGCTACCTCCCTATTCTTCTTCCTTATTTACCTGTTTATCTTTATTTACTTTTGCAACAATACCCATCCAAGCGATTGTACCAACTGCACCCATGCATCCTCCGCCACAAGAGCCACAAACTCCTGTACAGGCCGGAATGTAACCACTTAAACTTGGTACTACATTTACTAGAGCGGCAGGCAATATAGTCATTCCTGCTGCACCAAGACCATATATAAGATTTTCTTTATTTTTCATAGTGCACCTCACTCTGACTTACTTTCTTTATTGCTATAGCTAATTGCTTTAGCAGGGCAATATTCTTTACATACACCGCAAATAATACAGTTATGAATATTGATTTGTGCCAAATGGTCATCTACTTTAATAGATCTCATAGGGCATCTATCTTCACAAACTCTGCATCCAACACATTTATTTTCATTAACTCTCATTTTGAAAGTACCAGGAATGAATGTGCCTAAGTAATGCATAAAGTTATTCATTGCGCCTACTGGGCAAAGATAATTACAGTAACCACGACCACCTTTAGTAAATATGCCCAAAACAAAGAGCCATAACACAAATGTTAACAGTAAGGATAAAGATGTTTGTACAAGTTTGCCGAAGAAAATATATTCCACAAAAAGTTCCAATGTATAATAATTGCAGAAAGTGCATGGAGTTTCTATTCCTAAGTATGTAGAAAACAGAAAGCCAGCAGTAAACCCATATCTAATAGGTGTTGGCGGAATATATTTTGCAACATCGACTTTAAATTGATTCGGAATTATATTACCCAATAGTTCT
This sequence comes from uncultured Negativicutes bacterium, assembly GCA_947074185.1. Lineage (GTDB taxonomy): Bacteria > Bacillota > Negativicutes > Acidaminococcales > Acidaminococcaceae > CAMTOO01. The sequence goes on along the minus strand of CAMTOO010000021.1, from coordinate 19,355 downwards.
GGCAATGCACCTGTCGGGCATAACTTGCCACAAAAAACTGGCCCAAATATAAAGGAAGATACAATCAACAGGCCAACGAATATAAGTGAAATAGGACCGGCATTTAAGATATCTCCAGTTAATATTTGCGTTAAAGGAATACGAGCGCATGGCACATGAATGCTAGTAAATCCCATTTCAAACACAAATTGACTTACAAATTCATAAAAGTACATGAATGGTTCATAAAATAATACGAACCCTAGTATATATCCAATTATTCGCTTTAAATAAAACATTGTACGCATAAAATCTCCTTTGCAGCTAGGCACTTTTTATCTATACAATTATATTATCACTTAGAGTTAACTCTAGGTCAAGAGATGGTACAGATAAAACAAAAAACCCTTATAAACATAATGTTTATAAGGGTTTTGTCATTTCTAATATTAACGTTTAGAGAATTGACTAGCTTTACGAGCTTTTTTGAGACCGTATTTACGACGTTCTTTTTCACGTGGATCACGAGTTAAGAAGCCTGCTTTTTTAAGAGTTGGACGGAATTCTCCATCAACTTCAAGAAGTGCACGGGAAATGCCATGACGGATTGCACCAGCTTGACCTGAGATACCACCACCACATACATTTACGAGTACATCATACTTACCTTTTGTTTCAGTAAGTTCTAATGGTTGATTAACGATAAGTTCTAAAGTTTTAAGACCAAAGTATTTATCTAATTCTCTACCATTGATAACAATTTTACCTTCACCCGGAATCATACGAACGCGGGCAACTGAAGATTTACGACGACCAGTCGCGCTATAAGTTACTACTGCCATTTCTGTTCCTCCTCCGGATTATCTAATATTGATTTCCATAACTTCTGGCATTTGTGCAGCATGTGGATGTTCAGCACCTGCATAAACGTGAAGTTTTGTATAAATTTTACTGCCAAGACGGTTTTTAGGAAGCATACCTTTAACTGCAAGTTCAACCATTCTTACTGGGTTTTTCTTAAGCATGTCGCCTGCTTTTACATAGGTATCGCCACCGAGGTAACCGGAATGACGGAAATAAACTTTTTGTACTAATTTTTTACCAGTTAATACGATTTTATCAGCATTAACAATAATTACATGATCACCAGTGTCCATGTGCGGAGTGAATGTTGGTTTATGCTTTCCGCGTAACACTTTAGCAACTTCTGCAGCCAAACGGCCGAGAGTTTTATCAGCAGCGTCAACAACGAACCATTTACGTTCGATATTAGACGGATTTGCCATAAAAGATTTCATCTCTATGTCCTCCAAACTAGTACTAATTATTTAAGATTTACATTTGATGAATTTGTTACTGAACTTCCGGGGCTAAGGGAAATTAAGCACAAAATCACGTATATGTATTATACCTATTTAAGCTATCTTTGTCAACAAAATTGTTAAAAAAATTACAGATTTTTTATGTTTTTTTATAAGGCTCATAGCCTACATAATCTAGGTACAATCCTTGAGCCGGTGCTGGTGCGTTTTTGAAGTGTCTTTTGGCTGCTTCAAGCTCTGCTTTAAAATCTTCTGGACTTGCTTTTTTTAAGCCAACTTGCACCATTGCCCAAACTAAATTTCGTACCATGTGATAAACAAATCCATCTCCACTAATAGCGAAGTTTATATTGTTCTTATCTTTGCTCCAAACTGCTTCATAAATGGTTTTTATAGGCGATACATCAGCACTACCTGCACTTTTATAAGCAGAAAAATCATGAGTCCCTATAATGAAATCTGCGCAGTTTTGCATAGCTGCTATATCAAGTTCTGTTTTCATTTGCCAAGCATAATTTCTTTTAAAAGGATCTTTGAGTTCTGTTTGCAAAATATTATAGCAATATCTTTTCCAGCAAGCACTTTTACGTGCATGGAAGGCTACATCAACTTCAGTTGCTTCTAGAAGCACTATATCTTCTGGTAAAAAGGACGGTGCTACCTTTACAAGATTTTCTGTTGGAATAATACCTGTAGTGGAAAAACTCACCACTTGGTAGCGCGCATGAACACCTGCATCTGTTCTACCAGACGCTGCTACTTGTATAGGTTCATTACACACCTTACTAAGCATATCCTCAATTAATTGCTGAATAGCTACTGCATTATTTTGTCTTTGAAAACCATGATAATTAGTACCATCGTAGGCAAAAACTAATTTAAGAGTCCGCATAAATCGTTCCCCCAACGTACAACTATAATTGCAATAAGCAATATTCCCGTGGAAATAAATGCTACTGTATCTATTTTTTTATAAACTAATTGATGCATTCTTGTACGACCTTCACCGCCGCGATAACATCTTGCTTCCATAGCAACAGCAAGTTCATCTGCACGTCTAAAAGCACTTATAAATAGTGGTATTAAAATTGGCAAAAGATTTTTTGCACGTTTAATAATATTACCTTCGTTAAAATCTGCACCTCTTGCAGTTTGAGCTTTCATAATACGATCTGTTTCCCCTAATAAAGTAGGAATAAATCTTAAAGCAATGGTCATCATCATAGCAAGTTCATGAGCTGGAACGCCAATGCTTCTGAAAGGTCTCAAAAGAGCTTCTATGCCATCTGTTAAAACAATTGGAGATGTTGTAAAGGTTAAGATAGAAGAAACCACTAGAAGCAAAATAAGACGCAAGGACATTTTTACACCAAGTTCTAATCCTTCTTGTGTAACTTTCAAAAATCTCCAAGAGAAAATTACGTTTTCCCCTTGTCCTGTAAACATATGTATTAACAAAGTTAATATTAAAATAATCCATAAAGGTTTTATAGATTTAACTACTAAGGACATTGGCAATCTTGATATACCAATAATTAATGCAACAAAACCTATGAGCATACCATAAGTTATAGCATCTGTTGCAATAAAAGTTCCAATAATGAATAAAAAAGCAACTATAATCTTAGTACGAGGATCTAAACGATGTACAAAAGAATTTCCTGGGTAATATTGACCCAATGTAATATCTGTTAACATTTATTTAATCCCCCTTTGTTTTTTTATTTCTGCTACTAATGATTTAGCATCAATAATATCTTCACTAAGGGTTAAGCCTTTTTGACGCAAGCTTTCTGCTAGTTTAAATACTTGCGGAATATCCATAGATACGTCTAAAAGCTTTTGGGAGTGATTTTTGAAAATTTCTTTTGGCGCATCGTCAAGAATAATTTTCCCATCACTTACTACTAACAATCTATTTGCATAACGTACTGCTTCTTCCATGCTGTGAGTAACAAGCACTACGCCAATATCACGTTTTTTGTAGAGATTAATAATTTCTTCGAAAATAACATCTCTTGCCATTGGATCAAGACCTGCAGATGGTTCGTCTAAAACCAAATAGTCTGGCGCCATTGCTACTACACCTGCTATTGCTACTCTGCGCATTTGACCACCAGAAAGATTAAATGGAGATTTTTGTGCAAATTCTTCGTAATCCAAATGCACAAAACTCATTGCATCTTTAACTAATTTCTCCACTTCTTCTTCACTAAACCCTTTGTTACGCGGACCAAAAGCAATATCTTCATATACAGTCTCAGCAAATATTTGATGTTCTGGATATTGGAATACCATACCTACAGAATGTTTAGCTTTCTTTACTTCGTCGCCTTTGCCATCTAAATCTACATCATTAATAAAAGCCTTTCCTGTAGATGGCTTTAACAGTCCGTTGAGATGTTGCACTAAAGTAGACTTACCGCTACCGGTATGCCCAATTATTGCTACAAATTCACCTTTTTCTATTGTTACAGAAACATCATCTAAAGCGTTGCGCTCAAAAGGTGTTCCTTGCATATACGTATAAGAAATGTTTTCTAGTTTGATGGACATAGTGCCTCAACTAACTCCTCATCTGTAATAATCTCTTTGTCTAATTTCATGCCAGCTGCAATAAGTTCACTTGCAACTTCTGCAGCAAGAGGTGCTTCAAGTCCAAACTCTTTTAGTTCTTTGGCATGAGAAAACACTTCTTTTGGTGTGCCATCAAAAGCTATCTTGCCTTTATTCATAACAATAACTCTGTCTGCTGCAAGAGCTTCTGTCATATAGTGAGTTATATAAATAACTGTTATATTTTTTTCTTTATTTAACTTGCTAATGGTACTAACAATTTCTTTGCGACCTTTTGGATCAAGCATAGCTGTTGGTTCATCAAGTACTATACATGCTGGTTCTAAAACAATAGTTCCTGCAATAGCAACTCTTTGTTTTTGCCCGCCACTTAATAAATGCGGTGCATGTTTAGCGTAGTCAAGCATACCTACTGTTTTAAGTGCTGCTTCTACTCTTGGTCTAATTTCTTCTGTAGGAACACCAATATTTTCTGGACCAAAGGCCACATCTTCTTCAACTACAGCAGCTACTATTTGATTGTCTGGATTTTGAAAAACCATGCCTACTGTTTGTCTAATATTCCAAAGGTTTTTTTCGTCACTAGTATCCATACCAGCAACTAAACATGTACCTTTAGCCGGCTTTAAAAGAGCATTCAAATGACGCGCTAAGGTAGATTTACCGCTACCGTTAGCACCTATGATTGCTACAAACTCGCCTTTTTTTATTTCTAAATTAACACTATCTAATGCGGGAAATTCTTTATCATTATTATCTCGATATAAATGTGTTAAATTATCTAGTTTAATAATAGTTTCTTCCATGGTTCCTCCAATTTTACTACTCATACATTATATAATTAGAGAGGCTTATCGTCAACCTTGTTTACTGATTATGTTAACAAATAAAAAATAGCAGGAACCTAAGTTCCTGCTATTTAGAATTATTAAACTAATTCAATAATTGCCATTTCTGCAGCATCACCGCGACGAGGACCTACTCTATAAATGCGAGTAAAGCCACCTTGTCTGCTTTCATACTTCGGAGCAATTTCATCAAAAAGCTTTCTTGTAGCTTCTTCATCAACAAGTACTGCAAGTACTTGACGACGTGCATGTAAATCGCCTTTTTTTGCTAAGGTGATTAATTTTGCAACATGTTTGCTAACTTCTTTAGCCTTTGTGATAGTAGTTTCAATTCTTCCGTGTTTAACGAAAGCTGTTAAAATGCTACGAAACAAAGCTTTACGGTTGCTGGAAGTACGGCCTAACTTTCTGTATGCCATTTATTCCGACCCCCTTTGTTCATCTTCATCTTCATCACTAACACGTAATGATAATCCTAAATCGATTAATTTTTTCTTAACTTCTTCCAATGATTTTGTACCAAGGTTACGCACCTTTTTCAAATCATCTTCTGATTTTTTAGTTAAATCTTCAACAATGTTGATACCTGCACGACGTAAACAGTTATTAGAACGAACAGAGAAATCTAGTTCTTCTATAAGCATTTTGAGGATAGGATCAGCTTTGCTTTGTGAAGAAACACTACTGCCAGGTTCAGAAACAATAGGACCTGGAATTTGTGGTTCAGTACCAGTTTGGAATAATTTAAGATAATTAATCATAATACTAGAAGCAACACCGATAGCTGAATCTGGTTCAATGCTACCATCTGTCCATACTTCTAGAGTTAATTTATCATAGTTAGTTACATTACCAACACGAGTGTCAGTTACTGCAAATTTAACTCTTGTGATAGGAGAATAGATTGAATCAACTGGAATAACCCCAATACTGTGATCTTCCGGTTTATTTTTATCTCCTGGTACATAACCTGTTCCTTTATCAACAAAAATAGTCATTTTGAAATGAGCATTTTTATCTAAAGTAGCAATATGTAAGCCTGGATTTAAAATTTCAACGTCACTGTCTACTTCAATATCAGCAGCAGTAACTTCTTTTTCACCTTTAACATCAATAGTTAATGTTTTTGGTTCATTACCTTCAATTTTTAAGCATAATGCTTTAATGTTTAAGATAATATCTGCAACATCTTCCCTTACACCAGGAATAGTGGAAAATTCATGGAGAATACCATCGATTTTAACACCTGTTACAGCTGCACCTTCTAAGGAAGAAAGTAATACTCTACGTAAGCTATTACCTAAAGTGATACCATATCCTCTTTCAAGTGGTTCCCATACAAATTTACCATAACGTCTATCTTCGGAAATTTGAGATGTAACTAATTTTGGGTTTACTATTTCAATCATGCGGAAAGCCTCCTTCTTCTGCGTATTACCACAATACGCCACTAGTGGGTGGCACAAAAATGTTCAAATACTTCAACTATTATTTAGAGTATAACTCAACAATTAAGTGTTCTGCAATAGGAACATCGATTTCCTCACGAGTAGGGAAACGATCAACCTTACCAGTAAGGTTTTGAGCGTCTACAACCAACCACGCAGGAACTGTTTTTGATGCCAAAGTTTCTGCCATGCCTTTGAAATATTCTTTGCTGCGGCTATTTTCATGAATAGTGATTACATCGCCAGCTTTAACTAATGCGGATGGAATATCTAAACGTCTGCCATTAACAGCAATATGACCATGTGTTACTAGTTGACGAGCTTGGCTACGGCTATCAGCTAAACCAAGACGATAAACAACGTTATCCATTCTTCTTTCAAGAAGAACTAATAAGTTTTCACCAGTAATACCTTTTTGTTTTTCTGCTTTTTCAAATAAATTACGGAATTGACGTTCTAACATGCCGTAAATACGACGTGCTTTTTGCTTTTCACGTAATTGGATACCATATTCGGATACTTTTTTACGTGCTTGGCCATGTTGGCCAGGAGCGTAAGAACGAATTTCAAATGCACATTTACTGCCGTAACATCTATCGCCTTTAAGGAACAATTTTGCACCTTCACGACGGCATTGACGACAAACTGCTTCTGTATATCTTGCCATTTATTGCTTACACCTCCTATATTATACTCTTCTACGTTTTGGTGGACGGCAACCGTTATGAGGAATCGGAGTAACGTCTTTAATAGAGTTAACTTCGAGACCAGTTGACTGAAGTGCTCTGATAGCAGCTTCGCGTCCGGAGCCAGGTCCTTTAACCAATACTTCAACTTGTTTTAAGCCATGTTCCATTGCTGCTTTAGTAGCTTCTTCAGCTGCCATTTGTGCTGCAAACGGAGTGCTTTTACGGGAACCGCGGAAACCAAGTCCACCTGCGGAAGCCCAGCTAAGTACGTTACCATTCATGTCAGAAATAGTAACCATAGTATTATTAAAAGTGGATTTAATATGAGCTACGCCACTTTCGATATTTTTACTAACTTTCTTTTTGTTGCGAACAACTTTCTTACCTGCCACTCGTATATTCCTCCCTTACAGATTATTTCTTTTTACCCGCTATAGTACGTTTAGGTCCTTTGCGAGTACGAGCATTGTTTTTGGTATTTTGACCACGAACAGGAAGACCCATACGGTGTCTTCTGCCACGATAACTACCAATTTCTATTAATCTTTTAATATTAAGGGATTCCTCACGGCGGAGGTCACCTTCTACCTTGTAGTCATTGTCTAGAGTTTCACGAATTTTAGCTACTTCTTCTTCAGTAAGATCGCGAACACGAGTGTCAGGATTGACACCAGTTTTAGCTAAAATCTCACGTGAGTAAGCAAGACCAATACCATAGATATAAGGCAAAGCGTATTCAACGCGTTTGTCTCTTGGTAAATCGACACCAGCAATACGTGCCATTAAAGAGCACCTCCTTCTTATCCTTGTTTTTGTTTATGTTTAGGGTTTTCACAAATTACCATAACACGGCCTTTACGTTTAATAATTTTACATTTTTCACATATTGGCTTAACAGACGGTCTGACTTTCATTATTAAAACCTCCTCTTGCCTGTCTTCGATTACTTGAATCGATAAGTAATTCTTCCGCGATTTAAATCATACGGAGTGAGTTCCACAGTTACTCTATCACCAGGTAAAATTTTGATGAAATTCATACGGATTTTACCAGATATATGTGCTAGAATAACATGGCCATTTTCTAATTTAACTTGAAACATAGCATTAGGCAAGGATTCAAGAATTGTGCCTTCTACTTCAATTACGTCTTGTTTTGACACAGGTTCAACCTCCTTACATTCTGCTCTCAAGAGCACTCTTTACATCAGCATATACTTTATCAATGTCTTGTTTGCCATTGATTTCTTCATACACACCTTTTTGTTTGTAGTACTCAATGAGTGGAACCGTTTGAGAGTGGTATGCATTCAAACGATTTTTTACTGTTTCTTCTTTATCGTCGTCACGTTGATATAACGTGCCGCCGCATTTATCACAAACACCATCCACTTTACTTGGGTTATAAATTACATGGTAAGTTGCACCGCAATTTTTGCAAATACGTCTACCAGTAACACGACTAACTAGATCAGCATCAGGTACTACTATATTGATAACACCGGTCATTTTAATGCCTAACCCGTTTAAAATGTCATCTAAAGCAACTGCTTGTTCATCAGTTCTAGGAAAACCATCTAAGATAAATCCTTTTGCGCATTCAGGTTTAGCTAATCCTTCGCGAACAATACCAATTGTTACAGCATCTGGAACCAAACCACCTGCATCCATATATCTTTTAGCTTCTTTACCAAGTTCTGTACCTTGCTTCACAGCTGCACGGAACATGTCGCCAGTAGAAATATGTGGGATTTTATATTCTTCGATAAGTCTTTCTGCTTGTGTACCTTTACCTGCACCTGGAGGGCCCATTAAAAGAATATACATTCTGATTTCCTCCTACTTCATAAAACCTTGATAGTGACGCATCAATACCAAGGACTCAATTTGTTTCATTGTATCAAGGGCAACACCAACTACGATCAACAAAGCTGTACCACCGAAGTAAATACCTTGTATACCAGTAATCCAACCGATAATATTAGGCATTAAAGCGATAAGTGCTAAGAAAATCGCACCTGATAATGTGATTCTTGACATAATTCTATCAAGATAGTCAGTTGTAGGTTTACCTGGACGTAATCCTGGAATAAAACCACCATTGCGTTTAATGTTATCTGACATATCACCTATGTTAACACTTACTGCTGTATAGAAATAAGTGAAGAAGATGATCATTAGTACATATAAACACGTTTGTAATGGTGTACCCCATGCAAACCAACCAGCAACTGTTTTAACCCATGGGATGTCTACAAATTGACCAATTGTAACTGGAAACATTAGTACGGAAGATGCGAAAATTACTGGAATAACGCCCGCTTGGTTAACCTTTAAAGGTATATAACTGCTTTGGCCTCCATACATTTTACGTCCAACCACACGTTTTGCATATTGAACAGGAACTTTACGAATAGCTTGAGCTATTGCGATTACAAATGCAACCATCAATAAAGCTATCACCGCGAATAAAATTACGTTCAAAATGTTTATCGTACCAGCGTTTAAATATTGGTAAATCACACTCAATCCATCAGGAAGTCGAGAAACGATACCAGCAAAGATTATGAGAGAAATACCGTTACCGATACCTCTAGCAGTAATCTGCTCGCCAATCCACATTAGGAAAACCGTTCCTGCTGTTAAAGAAATCGCAATCAATAGAATTGAAAAAATTCCAGGGTTATTGATTGCTGCTTTAAGACCGTAAGCCATACCAACCGCTTGGACAAAACCAAGTGCAACTGTAAGTTGACGAGTAAGTCTATTAGTCTTTTTGTAGCCTTCTTCACCTTCTTTAGACCATTGTTCTAAAGTAGGAATAACAACCTTCAATAATTGAAGTATAATCGATGCATTAATATATGGGGTAATGCTCATTGCAAATATAGAGAATTTACTTAAAGCACCACCGGAAAACATATCAAGCAATCCAAACAAATTTCCGCTACTAAACATTTGCTCAATAATCGCAACGTTTACGCCTGGCACTGGAACATGTGTTCCAAAGCGGAATACAGCAAACATAGCCAAGGTAAAAATTACTCTTTGTCTAAGTTCGGAAGCTCTAAAAATATTAGCTAAGGCTGCTAACATCTTAGATCACCTCTACTTTGCCGCCAGCAGCAACGATTTTTTCTTCAGCAGATTTACTGAAGCTCATTGCTTGTACTGTTAATTTCTTAGTTAATGTGCCATTACCAAGAATTTTCAAACCATCACGGATGTTTTTAATAATTCCTAATTCAATAAGCATTACTGGTTCAATTACAGTACCATCTTCAAAACTTTCGAGTTGACCTACGTTGATTTCAACATAGTTAACACCGAATTTATTGTAGAACCCACGTTTAGGTAAACGTAAGTATAAAGGTCTTTGACCACCTTCGAAACCAGGACGTTTTACACCGCCGGAACGGGATTTTTGTCCTTTTTGTCCTTTACCAGACGTTTTACCAAGTCCAGAACCGAGTCCACGTCCAACGCGAACAGACTCTCTTTTTGAACCTGGAGCTGGAGACAATTCATGTAAATTCATATCTATCTCCTCCTTAAGCCTGTACTTCTTCAACCTTAACGAGATGTCTCACTTTGTGAATCATGCCACGAATGGTTGGAGTGTCGTTTTTAACGACAGTTGTATTAATTTTGCCTAAACCCAAAGCTTTAACGGTTGCGCGTTGATCTTGCGGATAACCGATTAAACTACGGGTTAGCGTGATTTTTACTTGTTTCATCATGCTACCTCCTAGCCTAAAATTTCTTGAACGGTTTTTCCACGCAATGCTGCAACAGCCTCTGCGTTTTTAAGAGCTCCTAAACCTTGTAATGTTGCACGAACAACATTGTTAGGGTTATTAGAACCTTGACATTTTGTAAGAATATCACGAACGCCAGCGAGTTCTAATACCGCACGCACAGGGCCACCAGCGATAACACCAGTACCAGGAGCAGCAGGTTTTAAGAATACGCGACCAGCGCCAAATTGACCAATAATTTCATGAGGAATGGAAGTGCCAACTAGTGGAACTGTAATTAAGTTCTTTCTAGCATCTTCTACGCCTTTACGTATAGCTTCAGGAACTTCTGCTGCTTTACCAAGACCCATACCTACATGACCATTTTCGTCACCAACTACAACGAGTGCAGCGAAGGAGAAACGACGTCCGCCTTTTACTACTTTAGCAACGCGATTGATGAATACTACTTTTTCTTTAAAGCCATCATCTTGTTTTTCGAAATTAGCCACTATTATTCCTCCTTCTATTAGAATTGCAAGCCAGCTTCACGAGCTGCGTCTGCTAATGCAGCCACACGACCGTGATATAAATAGCCGCCGCGATCAAATACTACTACTTTAATACCTTTAGCAATTGCTCTTTCAGCAATAGCTTTGCCGATTACTTTTGCAGCTTCAATGTTGCCGCCATAATTAGCTTTTAAATCTTTCTCAACAGTACTTGCAGAAACGATTGTTTCACCAGTTACATCGTTAATAACTTGTGCATAAATGTTAGTTAATGAACGATAAACGTTTAAACGTGGTTTTTCTGCTGTACCGACAATATATTTACGAGAACGGAGATGACGCTTTTGGCGTTTCTCATTTTTATCAACTCTGTTTAACAAGAGTTTCACTCCCTTCCATTAGAGATTACTTTTTAGCACCAGCTTTACCAACTTTACGACGGATACGTTCGCCTTCATAGCGAATACCTTTACCTTTATAAGGTTCTGGTGGACGTAATGTACGAATGTCAGCAGCAACTGCGCCTACTTGTTCTTTATCAATACCACTTACTACGATTTTTGTTGGAGCCGGAACCTCAAAGGTAATACCTGTAGGCGGCTCTTTTACTACTGGATGTGAGAATCCAAGAGTAAAGTTGATACCATTTCCTTGTTTAGCAGCACGATAACCTACGCCTGCAATTTCAAGAGTTTTGCTATAGCCTTCTGTTACACCAACAACCATATTGTTGATAAGAGTACGAGACAAGCCATGCATAGAACGATTTTCTTTTTCATCGTTAGGACGTTCAACAGTAATTGTACCGTCGTCCATAGTTATTTTCATGTTTTTGTTAATTTGGCGGGAAAGTTCACCTTTCGGGCCTTTAACAGAAACGAAATTGTCTTCAATTTTTACTGTTACCCCTGCAGGGACAGTAATTGGAGTTTTTCCAATTCTAGACACTTACGAGCACCTCCTGTCTTTAGTATTACCAAACGTATGCTAAAACTTCGCCACCAAGACCTGCTTTACGAGCAGCTTTATCAGTCATAAGACCTTGTGATGTAGAAATTAAAGCGATACCAAGACCTCCGAGAACTTTCGGTAATTGGTCTTTTTGAGAGTAAACTCTCAAGCCCGGTTTAGAAATACGCTTAATACCAGAAATTACTTTTTCATGGTTAGCGCCATATTTTAGGCTGATACGGATAACGTTTTGTTTGTCATCAGCGATTATTTCAAAATCTTTAATGAAGCCTTCACTCTTCAAAATACCAGCAATTGCTGTTTTAATTTTTGAGCCTGGAACTTCAACTTTATCATGATTAACCGAATTAGCATTACGAATACGTGTAAGCATATCGGCGATCGGATCAGTCATTACCATTATAAAATGCCCTCCTTCCTAATTATCCTGTCTTACCAACTTGCTTTTGTTACGCCCGGAATAGCGCCTTTATAGCTGTATTCACGGAAGCAGATACGGCAGAGACCGAATTTGCGCATGTAGCCGTGAGGTCTACCGCAAACCTTGCAGCGGTTATAACGGCGAACTTCAAATTTCGGTTCGTTTTTCCATTTTTCAATAAGAGCTTTTTTAGCCAAGGTTATTCCCTCCTCACATTATGCGCTGAACGGCATTCCGAGGAGTCTAAGTAATTCTTTTGCTTCCTCGTCAGTCTTAGCGGTTGTAACAATAATAATATCCATTCCACGAACTTTGTCGATTTGATCGTAATCAATTTCAGGGAATATCAATTGTTCTTTCATACCTAACGCGTAGTTACCACGTCCATCAAAGGATGTAGCACTTACACCACGGAAATCGCGTACGCGAGGCAATGCAATGTTAATTAATTTATCAAGGAAGAAGTACATACGTTCACCACGTAAAGTAACTTTTGTGCCGATTGGCATTCCTTGACGTAATTTAAATGCAGCAATGGATTTTTTTGCTTTTGTAACTACTGGTTTTTGACCTGCAATTGTAGTTAAATCTTCAACTGCAGATTCTAAAGCCTTACTGTTAGCAACAGCTTCACCAACACCGATGTTAATAATAACTTTTTCGACTTTTGGAATTTCCATTACATTTTTATATTGGAATTTGTCCATCATACCTTTAGTAACTTCGGACAAATACAATTCTTGTAATCTGGTTTTAGCCATTTAAAATGTCATCCTCCTTTCGCGGAATCTTATTTATCGATTACTTCGCCACATTTTTTGCAAGCTCTTTTGAAGTTTTGACCTTCTAATGCTTTCGCAATACGAGTTGCTTTTTTGCAGCTAGGACATACTAACATTACTTTTGAAGCAGCAAGTGCAGCTTCTTTTGTAATAATACCACCTTGTGGATTCACTTGAGATGGTTTTGTGTGACGTTTAACTTGATTAACGCCTTCAACGATTACTTTACCTTTTTTTGGTAAAGCTTCTAGGATTTTACCTTCTTTGCCTTTATCTTTACCAGATAAAATTAGAACGGTATCACCTTTTTTAACATGTAGCTTTACAGCTGTAGCCATGCCAAGACACCTCCTTATGTGCTTATCTTATTTCTTAAAGCACTTCAGGTGCTAGAGAAATGATTTTCATAAAGTCTTTATCACGTAATTCACGTGCTACTGGTCCAAATATACGGGTACCACGTGGGCTTTTGTCGTCTTTAATAACAACTGCAGCATTTTCATCAAAACGGATATAAGAACCATCTGGACGACGAATGCCCTTAGCTGAACGAACAACAACTGCCTTTACTACATCACCTTTTTTTACAACGCCACCGGGTGATGCATCTTTAACAGCACACACGATTACATCGCCAATATTAGCATATTTACGGTAAGAGCCGCCTAATACACGAATACACATAACTTTCTTAGCGCCAGTATTGTCACCGACATTAAGAATCGTTTGTTGTTGGATCATAGTTTTACCTCCCTTGCCAAATTAACTTTTTGGCAAATTCAATTATTTTGCATGCTCAAGAATTTCAACTACACGCCAGCATTTATCTTTTGAAAGTGGACGAGTTTGTACGATTTGTACAGTATCGCCAATGCGAGCTTCATTATTTTCGTCATGAGCTTTAAATTTAATAGTATGTTTAACGCCTTTGCTGTAAAGTGGATGTTGAACTAAACGTTCGATAGCAACAACTACAGTTTTTTGCATTTTGTCGCTTACTACTTTACCAATACGTGTAACACGAGCTTTTCTTTCTACGGTCACGATTGTTTCCTCCTTAATCAAACTTCATCAATCAATTAAGCTTCGATTTCTCGTTGCCCTTGAATTGTTTTGATTCGAGCAATGGACTTTTTAACCTCACGAATTTTCATAGGGTTTTCACATTGTCCAGTTGCCATTTGAAAACGCAAGTTAAAGAGTTCTTCTTTTAAACTTGCTAATTTAGTGTCTAACTCGGAAGCAGACAAATCACGAATTTCATTAATTTTCATCAAGCTTCACCACCCTTTTCTTGTGCGGCAGCTTCAGCTTCCTGTTGTGCTTTTGTTACAAATTTACATTTGATTGGTAATTTATGACTTGCAAGACGCATAGCTTCTTTAGCTACATCTTCAGCTACGCCATTCATTTCAAAAAGCACGCGACCTGGTTTTACTACTGCAACCCAGTATTCAGGAGAACCTTTACCACTACCCATACGGGTTTCAGCTGGTTTTGCTGTAATTGGTTTGTCTGGGAAAATTTGGATCCAGACTTGACCGCCACGTTTAATATAACGAGTCATTGCGATACGGGCTGCTTCGATTTGACGATTGGTTACCCAAGCTGGTTCTAAAGCAACTAAACCGAAATCACCATGAGTAATTCTGTTTCCGCGCATAGCGCGACCAGTCATACGACCTCTATGTTGTTTACGATGTTTAACTCTTTTTGGTAATAACATTTGTTATGCCTCCTTTGCTGGTGCAGCTGGTGCTACAACTTTGCTTTCAGGAAGAACTTCGCCTTTATAAATCCATACTTTTACGCCGATACGGCCATAAGTAGTATGTGCTTCTGCTGTTCCATAATCAATATCAGCACGTAATGTATGAAGAGGAATAGAGCCTTCACGATAACTTTCACTACGAGCGATTTCAGCACCGCCAAGACGTCCGCCTACTTGCACTTTAATTCCTTTTGCGCCCATACGCATTGTACGTCCTACACATTGTTTCATTGCACGACGGAAAGCGATACGACGTTCAAGTTGAGATGCGATATTTTCAGCAACTAATGTTGCATCCATATCAGGTGTTTTAATTTCTACAATATTAATGTCAATTGCACTGTCAGTCATTTTTGCTAAATCTTTTTTCAACAATTCGATGTTGCTACCTTGACGACCAATAACCATACCTGGTTTTGCAGTGAAGATAGAAACGCGAGCTTTGTTTGAATGACGTTCGATTTCTACTTTAGAAATACCGGACAAGAACAATTTTTCTTTAATGAATTCACGAATTTTGATATCTTCTAATAAGAATTTTTGATAATCTTTATCAGCATACCATTTGGAATCCCAGTCTTTAATTATACCTACACGAAGACCGTGTGGATGAACTTTTTGACCCACTATAATTTCCCTCCTTCATTTAGGATTATTATTTTTCAGCTACCGCTACAGTTACGTGACTAGAACGTTTTAAAATTTTAAACGCTTGTCCACGTGAACGCGGATGAATTCTTTTCAATGTAGGACCTTGATCTACAAAACAAGAAGATACGATCAAGTTGTCTACATTCATATCATTGTTATGTTCTGCATTTGCTACTGCGGAACGTAATACTTTTTCGATTACCTCAGAACCAACTTTAGGGGTATACTTGAGGATCGCAAATGCCTCACCCACGGATTTACCACGGATAAGATTGATTACGATACGCAATTTACGTGGCGCAATGCGAACAAACTTTGCTACTGCTTTAACTTCCATTGTATTGCTCCTTCCCCTAATTATCTGCCTGTGCTTTTGTCAGCATGGCCTTTATATGTACGAGTGGGAGCGAATTCTCCCAATTTGTGGCCTACCATATCTTCAGTGATGAACACTGGTACATGTTTGCGTCCGTCATGAACCGCAATGGTATGTCCCAAGAATGACGGTATAATGGTAGAGCTACGAGACCATGTCTTTATAACTTTTTTATCATTATCGGCATTTAATGCATCAATCTTTTTAGTAAGACTAGCATGCACGTATGCGCCTTTTTTAACTGATCTGGACACTAGGTGAGCCTCCTTTCTTAAATCCTGTTATTATTTAGTTCTGCGTTTTACGATTAATTTGCTAGACGCTTTTTTCACTTTGCGAGTACGAGTACCGAAAGCACATTTACCCCAAGGTGTAACAGGACGTTTACGACCAACAGGTGAATGACCTTCACCACCACCATGTGGATGGTCGTTCGGATTCATAACTACGCCGCGGTTAGCAGGGCGGATGCCAAGCCAACGATTACGACCAGCTTTACCGATACAAATATTTTCTGCATCAATATTACCTACTTGACCGATAGTCGCGCGGCAATTGATGTGAACTTTACGAATTTCGCCAGATGGAAGACGAAGTAATGCATGATTACCTTCTTTAGCCATAAGTTGAGCAGAAGTACCAGCACCGCGCACCATTTGTGCACCTTTACCAATTTTGAGCTCAATGTTATGAATTACTGTACCAACTGGGATGTTTTTTAATGGTAAGCAGTTACCGATTTTAATATCGGATTCTGGACCATTTTCTACTTTATCTCCAACTTTTAATTCGTGTGGAGCAATAATGTAACGTTTTTCACCATCCGCATAATTTAAGAGAGCGATACGTGCGTTACGGTTTGGATCGTATTCGATAGTTGCAACTGTAGCTGGAATACCATCTTTAGTGCGTTTGAAATCGATAATACGATACATTCTTTTGTTACCGCCGCCTTGATGACGAACGGTCATTTTGCCAGTATTATTACGGCCTGCATGTTTGTTAAGTTTAACAACAAGCGGACGATAAGGCTTATCAGTCGTAATCTCTTCAAAAGTAGACACTGTAATAAAGCGTCTTGAAGGAGAATACGGATTAAAGCTTTTAATAGCCATTCTATTTACCTCCTATCGGCTAAAATTACATGCCTTCAAAAACAGGAATTGTATTACCTTCAGCAATTTTTACGATTGCTTTCTTGTAATCAGAAGTTCTTCCAGCATATTTTCCAACGCGTTTTGCTTTACCATAAACACGAACAGTATTTACGTTTAAAACTTTTACATTGAAAATAGATTCTACTGCTTGACGAATTTCAACTTTGTTAGCAGTAAGTGGCACTCTAAAAGTGTACTTGTTTTCTTGCATCATTCCAGTTGTTTTTTCTGTAATGATAGGACGAATTAAAATATCACGAGGATTAGCAGCCATTATGCAAGCACCCCCTCAATAGTTTCGATCGCACTCTTGTCTAAGAATACTTTGTTGTTGTGTAATAAGTCAAAGCAGTTTAAGCAAGTATTAGAAAGTGCTGTAACTTTTGGCATATTACGAGCAGAAAGAGCTACGTTTTCATTGTCACCATTTGTGATAATGAGGTTTTTCTTGTCTGCTGATTCAAACGCAGTTAAGAAATTAACTACATTTTTAGTTTTTGCTGCGTCAAAGTTTAAACCTTCAACTACAACAAGTTCTCCTGCTGCAACTTTAGCAGAAAGTGCACAACGAATTGCTAAACGACGAGCTTTACGTGGCATGCTTTTTGCAAAAGAGCGTGGTTGTGGTCCAAATGTAGTACCACCACCTACCCAAATTGGAGAACGGGTAGAACCGCTACGAGCGCGACCAGTGCCTTTTTGTTTCCAAGGCTTACGTCCGCCACCGCGAACCATTCCGCGAGTTTTTGTAGCAGCTGTGCCTTGACGTTGGTTAGCTTGTTGCATAACAATTGCTTGATGCACAACTGGCTCATTGAACTCAACGCCAAAAACCATTTCATTTAATTCTATTTCTTCACCGGTTGGTTGACCGGAGATATTGTATACTGATAACTTCGGCATTAGAAGCATCCTCCTTTCATTCGCTTACGATTACTTATTAGGTTTTACTGTTTCTTTTAATACTACGCAAGAACCAGCAGCTCCAGGAATGGAACCTTTTACCAAAATAAGATTACGTTCTAGATCAACTTTTGCAACAGTTAAACGTTGCACAGTTGCTTTTGTATAACCCATGCGTCCAGGTAATTTTTTACCTTTAATAACGCGACCACCAGGGCCGGAATACATAGGACCCATAGAACCGGCTTCACGATGTGATTTAGAACCGTGTTTCATTGGACCACGAGCGAAATTGTGACGCTTAATAGTACCTGCAAAACCTTTACCTCTTGAAATACCAGTTGCATCAATGATGTCACCAGCTTCAAAAATATCAGCTTTGATTTCTTGGCCCACTTCAAAATCTGAAGGAGCGGATAAACGTAATTCTTTTACATATTTAACTGGCGCAACGCCAGCTTTGTCAAAATGACCTTTTAATGGTTGAGTAACATGTTTTTCTCTGATATCACCAAAACCGATTTGAATTGCATTATAGCCATCAATTTCTTCAGTTTTGTTTTGAATTACAACGCAAGGACCTGCTTGTACAACAGTAACAGGAATAAACTTGCCATCAGCTTCAAAAATTTGGGTCATACCAAGTTTTTTGCCTAAAATTCCTTTAGCCATCTATTGCACCTCCTTACAGTTTTATTTCGATATCTACACCAGCAGGAAGATCTAAACGCATTAAAGCATCTACAGTCTTCGGAGTTGGTTCCAAAATGTCTACAAGACGTTTGTGTGTACGCATTTCAAATTGTTCACGGGAATCTTTGTTAACATGTGGGGAACGTAGAATCGTATAAATATTTTTTTCTGTAGGAAGTGGAATTGGACCAGAAACTTTAGCACCAGTACGTTTCGCAGTATCTACAATTTTGATTGCACTTTGATCAAGTGCTGTATGATCATACGCTTTGAGGCGTATTCTAATTTTTTGGGATTTAGCCATTAATATTTCCTCCTAATCGCCCAGTTTCTAAGAACGGACATACTCCGTGAAAATCTCCCTGTCTAACAGGCAAGCAACCTTTCACATCATCGCAGGGCCATACAAACAAACATAACAATGTGAGGGGTTTAATTTACCCCTCACATCGGGTTATAAATTAAAATTATTCGTTGATAGCAGCTACAACGCCAGCGCCAACTGTACGGCCACCTTC
>CAMTOO010000020.1 GCA_947074185.1 uncultured Negativicutes bacterium | reverse complement strand
TAGGGTAGTTACCGTTTATGCTCAACATTCAACTACCAATAAAATAGAGGTTAAAATTACAGAGCAATTCCTTCCAAAACCTGAAACTACAGAGCCATTCTCTGATAAAATTAATTCTAGTATAAAGACAGAAGGCAAAAAAACAGATTTTTATCAACCACTTTATACTGATTTTACTTGGTATAATAACCCAACTGCTCACTACAAATTACCATTACCACTTAAATTTGGTAATGATCCTCTTAAAAAGCTTCCTATGAAAGGTCCTATGACCATGAGAGAAGCAAGCAATAGTGTTTTTATGTGTGCAACTATGGACGATTTAGTGGATACAACAAGCTTTTCTAACACTACTACCTTCCCTGTCTTCTTAAAAGAAGAACTTGTTTTAAAAGAAAGTCGCCCGCTCGCTTTTGGCAGATCTATCGAATGTGAATATAGTTACGTATTTATTGAAAGCCAAAAATTAATTCGCATTATCGCTTCCTACCCAGTAGGAAGTAAAACTTATAAAATTTTCTTTGTCTTCCCTGAAGCCCAAAAGAAACTCTATCTTCCTCTAGCTCTTTATTCAATCGATAACTTTAGTGTTAGCAAATAAAAAATCGACCAGTTAGGTCGATTTTTTTATTTTTTAAATGTATTTGTTAGTTGAGCGAATTCGTCTAGAGATAAGGTTTCAGCCCTGCGAGTCCCATCAATACCTGCACGTTCTAGCCATGCTTTAACATCATCACCAGAAACACCCATATTGCGCAAGGAGTTTGAGAGCATTTTTCTACGTACGGAAAAAGCTGCAGCTACTACTCTAAAGAATATTTTTTCATCTACAATATCTACTGGTGGTTCTTTACGACATTTACAAACAATTACTGCACTATCTACATTTGGTGCTGGCATAAAAGAATGTGCTGGTACTAGAAAAGCAATTTCTGGTTCGGTGTAATACTGCATAGATACAGATAATACACCATAATCTTTACCGCCAGGTTTTGCTACAATGCGCTCTGCAACTTCTTTTTGCACCATAACAACAATTCGTTCAATTGGTAATTTTTGTTCTAATAAATTAAAAATAATCGGCGTAGTAATATAATAAGGTAAATTTGCTGCCACTTTAAAAGTTGGCGCACCTACAGTTTCTTGAATATTTACTTTTAAGATATCACCTTGTACCACGCGAATATTTTTATATTCACCAACAGTTTTATCTAAAACATCTATTAAACGTTTATCTAATTCTACTGCGACAACATTTGCTTCGCTTAAAGCTAATGCTTGTGTAAGAGTTCCTAAACCAGGTCCAATCTCTAATACTGTATCTTCACTAGTAAGTTCTGTTGCTTCAACAATTTTGCGGACAATTTCTTCATCTACAAGAAAGTTTTGACCAAGTTTTTTATCCGCTCTTAACTTAAATGTATTTAAAATATGTTTAGTAACTTCTCTATTTGCAATAATTGGTTTATCCATTCTTACTCCTATCTTCTAACTCATTCACTTTCTCAACTGCTTCCAAAAACTCTTCTTTTGTTACACCATAACTATTTAATCTTTGCAAGAATTTCTTAGCATTTCCATAGCCAATGCCAAGTATTGCACCTACTTCATCACGGCGCCAGGTGGCATTCCCATCTCCTGACAAACCTGCCTGCCATAAATCTTGGGCTAAAAATATCACTTCAGGATTATATTCTTCATATCTAACTTTACTTAACGCAAGCCTTATTGCTTCTGGTGAAGCTTGTTCAATACCTACATCATCTGGAGTGCGTGCATCTTTTTTTGGAATAAAGGCCTGGCCTGCTTTTGGGAATCGCTCTGTTAAAAACTTGCGAATCCTCTCGCCCGCTCCATCTGGATCAGTCAAAATAATAATGCCACGCTTTTCATAAGCTACAGCAATTTGTTTCAAGGTATAGTCGCTTAAAGCAAAACCACCTGTTTCAATGGTGTCTGCTTCAAGGGCTTTTTTTATTGCAACGGTATCCATTTTTCCTTCAACAACCAAGACTTCTTTTAACACGATATTCTCCAAACTATAATTATTTTCTTATTAGTTAATTGTAACAAAAAAACAGGTGTTTCACAAGGAAACACCTGTAAAGTACTATTCTAAAATATAGATTTCGATATTACGACGGCCCCAACGAATTGCTCTATGCCAATCATGCATAAATAAATCGATTTTATTACCAACAATCGCGCCGCCAGTATCACCAGCCATAGCAAAGCCATAACCTGGAACATATACCTTTGTACGATAAGGAATAACGCGAGGATCAACTGCAATAATACCTTCATAAGGAACAATGCCGATAGACGTTACACCATCACCATTCCCTTCTGCCAAAGTATAAGCAGTTGCTTGCACATTCATTTTTTTAATATAACCTACATAACCTCTAGAAGTCTTAATACTACGAGCAGTACCACGTTTTACTAATTCTCTTTTTGGTTCTGACAGTCGTTCTCTTTTAATTTCGAATTTTTGGAACAAGCCATCTTTTAAAATTTCTTTATAAGTAACTTTATCTAGACCTTTTACACCTTCTTCAAGAATTTCATTGTCGCCAAAATTCTTCGTAGCATCATCAATAAATTCGTATTCAAAAGGTACGTCTTTTTCTTCTACTACAAATTGTTCGTAACGATCTACAATATGAACAATATCCCCATCAACTAATACAGCTGTTAGTGGCGGATACACTCTTCCTTCAAGGTAAACTTCTTTAATTTCTTTCAAGAATTCTTGAACTGTTTCTTTAGTAGTTTTATATTCCTTAGAACCCTCTTTTTTAGTAACAGTTATAGTTTTTTCTTCTAAAATAACAGGTTCAGATTTTTTCTTACCATTTTCTTTTGCAGGAGCAACTTCTTTTGCAGGAGCTTCTGGGGCTATTACTGGCTCAGCTACTTTAGCTTCTTCAATAACTTTTGCCGCTTCTTTTGCTTTAGCTTCTTCTTTTGCTTCCACCTCTGCAATTTGCGCTTCAACTGCTTTTTTATTTTCTTCTAAAACACTTTTATTTTCTTCAACTTTTTCAGCAACTTTTTGTGCTACTTCTTGCTCTACTTTTGCCTCTACCTTTTCAACAACTTTTTGTGCTACTTCTGTTTGAGCAAAAGCAACACTTGCCATTGCGAAAAACAAAATGAATACCACACAAAACTTTGCAGGCTGAGACTTTAAAAACTTGTTAAACATAAAAACCTCCATTTCCGGTGTATTCTAACATAAAGCTAAAAACAAGTCAAATTTGTGTTACAATTGTTACAAAATAAAAAATCTTAAAATCCTGTTTATGCGCTAAATTAAGGCATTTGCAGGAAATTAAGATTTTTTTCTTCATTATAATATTATTTAACTTTTTTGAATAACTCTTTTGTATTTTTTGTACTTTGTACTGCCATTTCCTCAAAGGAAATTCCTTTTAACTCAGCAGCTTTTTGCACAACTAATTCTGTGTAAAGAGGATTATTTCTTTTTCCTCTGTGCGGAACTGGCGTTAGGTAAGGTGCATCTGTTTCAAATAAAAGATGCTCCACAGGTACATATGCTAATATTTCACGCACTTTTTCTGCTGTTTTATAAGTAGCTGTACCACCAAAACCCAAATAATAACCCCATTTAATTAGTTCTTTTGCCATTTCTAAAGAACCTGAATAGCAATGAAAAACTGCTTTTACCTTGTCTTGTTCTTCTCTGAAGAAGTCCATTATATCTCCATGAGCTTCTCTATCGTGAACAATTATAGGCAAATTATATTCCTTTGCTAAATCTACTTGTTGGCGTAATCTTAGTAACTGTACGTCTCTTGGTGCGTTATCTTTCCAATAATAATCTAAACCAATTTCACCAATAGCAACTACCTTTGGATGCACTGCCCATTTAGCTAATTGTTCTAAATAACTATCGTCTTTAATTCCTTTAACATCACCTGGATGCCAACCTACAGCAGCATACATAAAGTCATGCTTTTCTGCAAGTTCTACTGCAAAACGAGAAGATATTTCATCACAACCAGGATTAATAACACCTTCTAGGTCTTCGCCTATTTGCGCTAATAATACTCCTCTATCTTCATCAAAATGCGGTGTATCAAGATGTGCGTGTGTATCAAAAATTCCTAAACGAGACATTTTATTTTACCTTACTACCAGATTTAATATCTGGTGCATCTGCAAGTACAAGGTTACCTTCCCCGTCAGAAGCTGCTAAAAGCATCCCTCTAGATTCAATACCGCGTAATTTTGCAGGTTTTAAATTAGCAATAACAATAACATTGCGACCAATTAAAGCTTCTGGTTCATA
Organism: uncultured Negativicutes bacterium; assembly: GCA_947074185.1. Taxonomy (GTDB): domain Bacteria; phylum Bacillota; class Negativicutes; order Acidaminococcales; family Acidaminococcaceae; genus CAMTOO01. The sequence goes on along the minus strand of CAMTOO010000020.1, from coordinate 22,027 downwards.
ATGTTCTGCAATCCCTGAAACAATAGTGCGTTCTTCTTCACCAATTTTTACTAATAATTTAAGTAATTTATCAGTTTTAGGAACACGTTCTGCTGCCACAACAGTAGCAACACGTAAGTCTATCTTAGCAAAATCATCAATAGAGATTTCACCATTATCTCCACTAGCTTTTTCTTCTGCTTTTGGAACAGTTGCAACTTTTGGTGCTTCTTTCTTAACATTACCTATAACTGTTTCCCCAGCTTCAGTAACTTCGATGCGAGGATAGATTGGATCAGCTTTTGCTACTTTAGTTCCTGTTGGAATACCACCCCAAGTGGCATCAGCTAAAAGGAATTCACTTGGAACTGCAAGGCCTAATTGAGTATAAATTTTTGGACTTGTAGTAGGAATGAATGGACTTACTAAAATTGCTACAATACGTAAAACTTCTGCCAAATTATACATTACTAATTGTAAACGAGCAGCTTTTGCTTCGTCTTTAGCAAGAATCCAAGGCATAGTTTCATCAATATATTTATTAGTACGGCTAATTAATGCCCATACATCTTTAATAGCAGCATTAATTTCCATTTTATCCATTGCTGTTTGGTAATTTGCAACAGTTGCTTTAGCCATTTCAAGTAAATCTTTATCTACATCTTCTAAAGGTTCACTTGTTAAATTAGTCATAACTCCGCCATGATATTTATCAATCATGCTTACTGTACGATTTAATAAGTTACCTAAATCATTAGCAAGGTCAGCATTAATTCTAGTGATTAAAGCATCACGAGAGAAGTTACCATCACTACCAAGGTTAATTTCACGCAAGAGAAAATAACGGATAGAATCTGCACCGAATTCTTCAATAAGCCCTAAAGGATCAATTACATTACCTTTAGATTTAGACATTTTGTCCCCTTCAACTACGAGCCAGCCATGTCCATAAACTTGTTTTGGTAATTCTTGTCCCATTGCCATAAGCATAATAGGCCAAATAATAGTGTGGAAACGTACGATTTCTTTACCTACTAAATGCAAATTAGCAGGCCAGAATTTATTAAATAGTTCTTTATCCGCGCCATAACCAATACCTGTGAAATAGTTAAGCAATGCATCGAACCATACATATACAACGTGTTTTTCATCAAAAGGAACTGGTACTCCCCAATCAAAAGTAGTACGAGTGATACATAAATCTTCTAACCCTTGTTTAATGAAGTTCACCATTTCATTACGGCGACTTGCAGGTTGAATAAATTCAGGGTTTTTTTCAATGTGTTCTAGAAGACGATCTTGATATTTAGAAAGCTTGAAGAAATAACTTTCTTCTTGCATTGTTTCTACAGGGCGACCGCAATCCGGACATTTTCCATCTTCTACTTGGCGATCAAGCCAGTAAGATTCGCACGGCACACAATATAAACCTTCGTAATTCTTTTTATAGATATCACCTTGTTCAAAGATTTGTTGTAATACATCTTGAACTACTTTATGGTGACGAGCTTCACTAGTACGAATAAAATCATCATTAGTAATATGTAATTTTTCCCATAACAATTTGAAGTTAGCAATAATTTTATCCACATATTCAATAGGAGTAACACCTTGCTCCATTGCTTTACGTTGAATTTTTAGGCCATGTTCATCACTACCTGTTAAAAAGAATACATCTTCACCTTTTGCTCTGTGATAGCGCGCTAATGTATCTGCAATAGTAGTGCAATATGCATGTCCAATATGCAAGTTATCACTTGGATAGTAAATTGGTGTTGTAATATAATATGTTGGTTTTGTCATTGTTAAACTCCCTCTTCCGCAATTAATCTGTTATATAATTCACGCTTAGAAATTTTATTTTCCTTAGCGACTTTAACTAACGCTGTCTTTTTATCCATACCAGTTTCAATCAACTGTTTCACCTGTTCTAGTGGATCAATTTTTTCTTCTTCTGGTGGGCTTTCTGAACCTTCCTCGATGATTAAAACAAATTCTCCACGAGGATTTTGTTCTTTAAAATGTTCTAAACACTCACTTATGCTGCCACGGAAAAACTCTTCATGTAATTTGGTAAGTTCTCTACCAAATACCATTTTGCGATTTCCCCAACAGTCTTTTATTTCCTTTAAAACTTCCTCTACTCTGTGAGGAGCTTCATATAAAACAATGGTTGCTGGTATATATTTCCACAATTCCAATTGCTCTTTGCGATTCTTTTTACTTTTAGGAAGAAACCCTCCAAAAAAGAATGGCGAAGCAACTAAGCCAGAAGCAACAAGAGCAGTAAGAGCAGCATTTGCTCCTGGCACAGGCACAACTGTTATGCCTTCTGCCACAGCATCTTTTACCAAAAGCTCTCCTGGATCAGAAATACCAGGAAATCCTGCATCACTTACTAATGCAACATTTTTACCTTCCAGTAAATCCTTAATAATTCCAAGGCCTTGCTTTTCTTTATTATGTTCATGATAACTAATGAGCTTACTCTTAATATCAAAGTGATTAAGAAGTTTTAAGGTATGTCTAGTATCTTCTGCTGCAATTAAATCAGCTTCTGCTAGAACCCTTATGGCGCGAGGCGTCATATCTTCTAAATTACCAATAGGAGTAGCCACTAAATATAATATACCTGCCATAATTTCCCCACTGTATCAAAATCTAATAATATGCTTTGGCTTCGTCTGTTAAACTGCCGTCTTCATTATACATAATCAAAGGCGCTAAGACTTCTAGGCCATAACTGCCACCTTTAACCATCTCCATAATAAAAATCCATGCAGGTTTATCTACAAAAGAATGTACCCAGCGCAACTTTTTAGGTTGCAAATTATATTTATCTGCCAACTGCATTGACTCTACAAAACGTTCTGGTAATTGCACCATAGCAAATCTACCTCTATGCCTTACAGAATATGCTGCCGCAGCAAAAAAATCTTCTAAGGTGCCTGTTTTCTCATGGCAGGCAGATGTACCAATTACCCTTTCGTGACCGCTATTGCGATAAGGAGGATTAGCTACAACTAAATCCATGCTACCAGACTTAAAAAAATCTTTAATATTTTTAATATCACCATATTTTACTTCCACCTTACCAGTAAGACCATTATCTTCGATGCTTTTTTGAAAAAGTTCTACCATCTTTTCATTACAATCTATACCAGTAACTTGTTCTGCTCCGCGCTTTGATACAAGCATGCTGATAGCACCTGTACCAGAACCCAGTTCTAACACTTTAGCTTTCTTAACTAAGTGCGGAAAATGAGCCACAAAGACAGAATCTGTTGTAAAAGTAAATTCTTCGGAATCTTGCCAAATCTTTAAATCGGTACCTGGCAAATAATCTTCCCTTAACTCTCCCATACAAACCGCCTTTTAAATATCACTTGCTTCTTTAGCATCTAGAATTTCATCCCACTCAATAGTAATGACATTATCAGGAGCTAATTGAACAGATGCTGTTTGTTGCATTTTATTTACGTTAAGTACGATACCTTCACCTAAAGAAGTAAGTACTTTTTCACCTTTACGAGGCATTGAAGCACGTTCTTTACAAGAAGATTTGCAATTATTATTGCAATAAAGATCGTTTTCATATTTCAAGCAACACATTAAGCGACCACAAATACCAGAAATTTTTACTGGATTCAAGGACAATTTTTGATCCTTTGCCATACGAATAGACACTGGTTCAAAATCACCTAAGAAAGTAGCGCAACATAATGGTCTGCCACAAGTGCCGATACCACCAAGCATTTTCGCTTCATCACGCACACCAATTTGTCTAAGCTCAATACGTGTACGGAATACAGAAGCTAAATCTTTTACTAATTCTCTAAAATCAATACGGCCTTCTGCTGTAAAATAGAAAATAATTTTATTTACATCAAAAGTAAACTCTACATCAATCAAATTCATTGGTAATTCATGAGCTGCAATTCTTTGAGCGCAAATTTGGAACGCATCCCTCTCACGCACAATATTATCTTCAACTTTTTTAGCATCTGCATCATCAGCCTTTTTTATAACAGGCTTAAGCGGAGATACAATTTCGCTATCTGCGATTTCGCGTCTACCAATAACAACCTCGCCATATTCAACACCTCGTGCTGTTTCTACTATGGCAAAATCACCTTTATCTACACCAGAATTTATTGGATCAAAATAATATATTTTACAACCTTTTCTAAAGCGTATACCTACAACTGTTGGCATCTTACAGCCTCCCTTCAACATAGTCGTTTAAAGATATAGTTAAAGTTTCTAACACACCTTTCATACCTGTATGATTAGCGCGAGCGCGAGCAGCCCTATTCGTAGCAAGAATAGCTGCCTTTAAAGCACTCTCATTCCACTTAACTAGAATTTCTTTTAACTCAGCTTGAATATCACTATTAAATATTTGTGCTTCAAGCCCTAATTTCATAAATAGTAAATCGCGGAAAATATATTCCTCCATTTGTAAAAATATTCTTTGTTCTTTCCTATTTGGAAGAACTTTATCATAATGAGTATTTTCCACTAAAAAATTCATGGGCATTTTTAATGGAAAAGCTCGAATATAATCAAGAGCAAGGTTTCTATATTTCAACCCTTCAGCTTCCTGAAAGTTTAGTGCTGCACCTAAAGATCCATCAGAAAGTCTAGCAAGCACTTCTGCTTCAGTTTCGCTAAAGCCTTTTTCAGTGAGAACTTTTTGTGTTTCCTCTACTTTTAAAGGATTAAATCTTACTTGAATTACTCTAGAAAGAATTGTTTCTAAAAGTTTATCCTTCCTAGTCGCAATCAAAATAACTAACCAACCTACTGGTGGTTCTTCTAATATTTTTAGAACTGCATTAGCAGAAATCGTATTCATAGAATCCGCTGCATTTATAATACATACTTTGTGTTTAGAAAGAGCAGGAGCAAAAGCAGCTTCTTCAATAACATTTCTTATTTGTTCTACTTTTAAATCTTTTCCTACCTCTTCTGGAGCAACAAACATATAATCTGGATGAGCATAATTTTCGTTTTTAAAATTAAGCACTTTACAGGATTCGCATGCTTCACAAGGTTTATTTCCTTCACTCATACATAAAAAAGCACGAGCAAAATGCCTTGCTAAAAGAGCTTTGCCTATTCCTTCAGGTCCATAGAAAAGAAGAGCATGAGGACTATCACCTTTTTTTAAAAGGCCTTCTAAAAATTCTTTATTCTCTTGATGACCTACTATCTCTTCCCACATATTAACCTCAATTTATTTAAATAATTCTAAAACTAACTTTTGAATAACCTCTTGAACTTCTGCTTGCCCTTGCAAAGCATCTACAACTTTAATACGTTCTGGCTCAAGCTTTGCTAAAGTTACAAAACCATCTCTAACTTTTTCTTGAAAAGCAAGCCCTTCGTTTTCAAAGCGATCAGTAACACCTCTAGTATCACGGCGAAGTAAAAGTCTATTTGGTTCTGCATCTAACAATATTGTTAAATCCGGAGTTAAACCATCAACTACCAAATCATTTAAAGCTTTTACTTTCTCTAAACCAAGACCACGTACTAGCCCTTGGTAGACTAAAGTAGAATCACTATATCTATCGCAAATAACTACCTTACCTTGTTCTAAGGCAGGAGCAATTAGCCCTTGGATATGCTCTGCACGAGCAGCCAAATAAAGCAAAGTTTCTGTCAAAGAATAGATTGGAGTATCTGGATCTAAAACGATTGCTCTAATTTTTTCTGCACTTAAAGTTCCACCTGGCTCCCTGGTGCAAACTACATCATAACCCTTTTCTTGCAAAAAGCGAGTGGTAAGTTCTATTTGAGTAGATTTACCGCCTCCATCAGGGCCTTCGAGTGTTATAAAATAACCTTTTTTCATATTATCACCATCTATCTTAGTCTTCTATTATTCTTAAAGTATCTAAATTACTATCTATCGGCCCATGAACAGCAATACCTAGTTGATTCATGTGCACGCAATAATCATAAATTTCTTTTGTAAAAACTTCCCCTGCCAAAATAGCCGGTATTCCTGGCGGATAAAAACTAATATTTTCCCCAGCAATTTTACCAATAGCAGCTTTTAAAGGCACTACCTTTTTCCTTTTAGCAAAAACTTCTCTAAAACTAATTGCAGGAACAGGTTTTGGCATTTCTACCGCAGCAAATTTTGTTTCTAAAGTTGTATGATTTTCTCTAGCAAGTTTAGCAAATACTTGCTCTAGTCTTTCTAAAATCCCAACTAGCTCTGGACCAAAATCTGCATAGGTTATTAAAAGTAAAATATTTTCTTCGTCTACAAGTTCTACTGCAAAATTAGCTTCCCGTAAAACTTCACCTACTCTAATACCAGTTAACCCTAAACCCTTTACATTAACTGTAATTTTAGTAAGATCAACATCTTTAATACCAGCCTGCCCACATACATCACCAGAAAGAACATTTAAATCAGCAAACTTATTTAATAAGTTGCGAATTTTAAGGGCTGCTGCCACTGCTTCTTCAGACATGGTTGGGCCAAAATCTTCTAGTTGCGCACGCGCAGCATCTAAAGACGCCATTAAAAGATAGTTTGGACTAGTTGTAGTAAGTAGACTCATCACATCTGCCATACGAGTTAAATCAATACGTTTACCCTGTGCCAAAAGCATAGAAGCTTGCGTCATAGCACCCAGTAGTTTGTGAGTGCTTTGCGCCACAGCATCTGCACCAGCTTGCAAGGCAGAAATTGGTAGTAGCTCACTAAATCCTAAATGCGGACCATGTGCTTCATCAACCAAAACTTTAGCACCTTTTTTATGTGCAAAATCAGCAATAGCTTGTATATCAGCTGTTAGTCCATAATAATTAGGACTAGTAAGAAATACTGCTTTAATATCTTTTTCCTTAGCGAAAATTTCCTCAATCTGCGCCAAAGTTATCTGCCCATAAATACCAAACTCTGGTAAATATTCAGGCATAATATAAATAGGATTAAGTTCACCAAGAAAAATCCCGCCACTAACCGAGCGATGACAATTTCTCGGAACTAGTATTTTATCTCCTGGATTTAACGCACCTAAGAGCATAGCATGAATAGCTCCTGTAGTACCATTTACACCAAAAAAGCAAGCCTCGCTACCATATAGCTTAGCAGCCAAATATTGTGCTTCTCTTAAACAATTTGTAGGCTCATGTAAATCATCTAGTTCCGCCATTAAAGACACGTCCATTTGTAAGACGCGCTCACCTAAAATAGACTTTAGCGGTTCTAGCATGCCTCTGCCACCCTTGTGACCAGGGGTGTGAAAAGGATACACATTTTCTTTTTCATATTTTAGCATCGCTTCTATAAGCGGTTGTTTCGCACTCAAGCTATTTCCTCCAAGAAAACATACTTTTCCAGTTTATCCATTTATTTTATCACAAAAAACCATATAAACACAATAAAAAATACATCTTAACTCGGCTTTTTTTATCCTCGTTAAGATGTATTTAAATTTTATTTTCTTAAATTAGCTTACAGCGGAAATTTCTTCCTCGCTATATTTTGCTTTTATATCTTCCCAAACAATCATTTCCGTCTTTTCAAAACCGTTAAAAGTTGTTGCGGAAGCAGAAGTATATGCGCCACAAGATGGTACTAGCAAAAGATCACCTACATCTAGTTTAACTGTGGTTTTACCACGGAACATAACATCTAAAGAATCGCAACTTGGTCCAGCAAAAACTGCTTTTTCTTGTTCGCCTTCTTTAAAGCTAATTATTTTGAAATCCCATTGGTCAAATAACACACCACTAAAAGTACCATAAAGACCGTCGTCTAAGAAATACCAAGGCTCACCATTACGTGTAGTTACACCAATAACAGAAGTTATTAGATTAACAGCAGTGCCGCAAATAAAACGACCTGGTTCTGCCCAAATTTCTGTATTCGGAAAATCTTCGTCAAGTCTTGCATTAATTTGCCCTAAAATTTCTTGCAAATTAAATTTCACGCGTGGCTCAGGAATAGGAAATCCTCCGCCTATATCTAAAATTCTTAAATCAATATTATTTTCTTTTGCGATTTTAAAGATTTGTGTCGCATCGTCTAAAGCTGATAGGTATGGATCTGCTTGCATAGTTTGACTTCCTACATGAAGCGCTATGCCAGCCATATCAAGTCCTGCTTCTTTTGCTTTTAATAAAAGAGGTAGAGCCTCCTCAACAGAAGCACCAAACTTTTTGTTAAGGTCTACATGTGCTGTTGAGTTTTCAATACGCATTCTTAGAAGAACTGTTGCGCCAGGAAATTCTTTAGCGATTTTATCCACTTCAGAAGCATTATCAAAAGTCATTTTGAAAACGCCAGCTTCTTTGCAAGATCTAAACCCACTAGGCATTTTGATAGGATTAGCATAAACCATCTTTTCTCCATCAACACCAAGAGATTTCAACAAAGAAATTTCACCAACAGAAGCCACATCAAAAGATGAGCCTAATTCAATCATTCGTTCTAAGATTCTAACATAAGGATTTGCTTTCATTGCATAATATATCCTTACACGAGGTAAATGTTCCTTAAGGAACTTATAATTCTCTTCTATTTGATCGAGAGAAACAACTAGTAACGGACTACCATGATCCGCAGCAATTTTTTCCATCGTTTCTTTACCAAGCATAAAAACAGGTTCTCTTTTCACTATCAACTCTCCCTTTTTAAGGCAAATTAATGCCTTTAATCTAACATGTTTTTCAAGAAAAATATATTAGTGTTACGAATATGATTTTACCACAAATTACAGAAAGTACAATAGAAAATTTATTTATTTTTTCTACCCCAACATTCGCACTCTACACCAACAACTTCTGAAGTAAAATCTCTATCTCCAGCAGTCTTAAAATGCTCTGTCGCTTTAAATACTAATTTAGCTCCTAAATATAACATCGGAATATTAGCATACACAAGAATAATATTCGCAAGATCAGAGAACGCCCAAAGGTTGCCTAAGTCGTAACCAGCAATATTTACTAAGATACCAAACGCTGCTACAAAAATACCTAAACAACGAATGAAACTAATAAACATTTTAGAACTACTAATTCTTGTTGCTGCAATAGCTGCAAAAGAAATCATACCTAAGAGGCAAGTATATGCAAATAAGCAGAAACAAAGAGTTAGTAAGAAAGTTACTATTTCATTAAAAGCAGTACCAGGAGTAAGTTCTGCTACTGACAAGAGATATTTTGGTAATTTACCAGCTTTATCCCAAGCATCAGGAGAAACCTTCCATGCTTGTGCCATAACTACGATAAAACCTGTCATTGTACAAATAACTAAAGTATCAAGCATAACGCCGATAGAAGCGATTAAACCTTGTTCACAAGGATGATCTGCATCAGCAGCTGCTGCCGCGATAGTAATAGTACCTTGACCTGCTTCATTAGACATCAAACCACGTTTAACACCTTGTACAAGTACTGTACCAAAAAGCCCGCCAAAAATAGCGTCTGGCGTAAATGCTCCACCAAATACAGCACTAAAGAAATAACCTACTGTGTGAATATTAGCTAAGATAATGATAATTACTGTTGATATATATACTACAGCCATTATTGGAACTAATTTATTTGTTACAGCAGTTACCTTTTTAATACCACCAAAAGCTATTACTGCAGTAACAAAAAGCACAAGTGTTGATACTACATAATAGAAAGTTGAAGTAGTAGAAATTGCTGAACCAGTAACGATTTCTCCCATAGTACCAATTGAAGATACTACGTTAAAACCTTGTGCTGGCAAACAGAACATAGAGTAGAAAACATAGATGCCAGATAGAACAAAGCCTACCCAAGCTTTATTACCCATCAAACGTCTACCGTAGAAAGGTAATCCACCTACATATTCATCGCCTCTTTTTTCTTTAAAGATTTGCGCTAAAACACTTTCCGCATAAGCAAGGGACATGCCAAAAAATGCAGATACCCACATCCAAAAAAGTGCTCCAGGACCACCAACTGCAATAGCACCCGTAACACCTAAGATATTACCAGGACCTACCCGCATGGCGGAGCTGAGGAACAAGGCTGCTAACGGTGAAATACCCGTTTCAACACGTTTTTTCTTAATAAGAAGGTCTAACCCTTCACGTAAATATGTTATTTGAATAAAGCCGAGTTTGAAAGAAAAATAAATACCTGACCCCAATAAAACAATAATTGCTAACGAAAAATTACCTAATACTGGTATCGCCTTATACCATGCGAAATTCGTTGGGAAATCCCAAAAAAAATCTGACAACGGTTCAACAAATGACAATACACTGTTTACATAAGCAAAAATTCCCTCCATGATAACCCCTCCTCTTTTCTGGTTTTAGACTTATTTTTTCACAGCTGGAATAACGTCACAACCCATGTATTTACGCAATACTTCTGGAACGATAACGCTACCATCTGCTTGTTGATAATTCTCTAAAATTGCAGAAACAGTACGACCTACAGCTAGACCAGATCCATTTAATGTATGTAAAAACTCTGGTTTTGCTTTCGGATCACGACGGAAACGGATATTTGCACGACGTGCTTGGAAATCTAAGAAATTAGAACAAGAAGAAATTTCACGATAACAATTAGCAGCAGGAAGCCATACTTCTAAGTCATAAGTGCTTGCACTACTAAAACCAATATCCCCTGTGCAAAGACGTACAACTCTATACGGTAATCCTAAAAGTTTCAAAGCTTCTTCTGCATCAGCAGTTAAGCGTTCTAATTCTTCCCAAGATTCTTCTGGTTTAGCAAATTTAACAAGTTCAACTTTGTTAAATTGATGTTGTCTAATAAGTCCGCGAGTATCTCTACCAGCAGAGCCTGCTTCAGCACGGAAACACGCACTATATGCAGTGTATTTAAGAGGAAGTTCTTCTGCAGAGAGGATTTCATCACGATGTAAGTTAGTGATAGGAACCTCTGCGGTAGGAATTAGATAGTAATCTAAACCTTCTAATTTGAACATATCTTCAGCAAATTTAGGCAATTGGCCTGTACCTTGCATACTATCTTTATTTACGATAAATGGTGGGAAAAATTCTGTATAACCATGTTTTTCAGTATGTAAATCTAAGAAAAAGTTGATTACAGAACGTTCTAATTTAGAACCAAGTCCACGATAAACACTAAAACGAGCACCAGAAATTTTACGGGCACGTTCAAAATCCAAAATATTTAAGTTTTCACCAATATCCCAATGAGCAAGTGGTTCAAAATCCATTTTAGGAATTTCGCCCCAAGAGCGAATTATAGGGTTATCTGCATCACTTGCACCAAGCGGAACATCATCTGCTGGCATATTAGGAATTGTTAATAAAATTTCTTCCATGCGAGCTTCAAGATCACGTAATTTTTCATCATATTCAGCAATTTTATCACCAAGAACTCTTACTGCTGCCATTTTTTCTTCAGCATCAAGACCTTCTTTTTTCATTTTGCCGATTTCTTGAGATGCACTATTACGCTCGCTTTTCATAACTTCAACATTTTGAGTTAATTCACGACGCTCTTTTTCAATTGCCAAAAACTCATCTAAATTTAAATCTGAATTACGTTTTCGTACCGCTTCAATAACCTTTTCTGGATTTTCGCGGACAAGTTTCATATCTAACATTATTCATTCCCCCAAGTTACGCTTCTATCGTTAAATTTAATATCTCTTCTTGATAAATATTTTATTGCACTAAGTGCTGCTTTTTGGCCTTGACCTGCTGCGCGATTTACTTGCCACGGTTGACCGGTGCAGTCGCCCCCAGCGAATACACCTTCAATATTGGTTTGCGCTTGATCATCTACAAGTACTGATTTACCACGCATTTGAAGACCAGGCAAGAAACTGTTGAGCGGATCAGAAGCTCTAAACATAAACACACCACTAACTGCATAGTAGTCATTATTTGTATGTAATCCAGTTACTTTATCTGTACCATTAATATCTATCGGCTCATCAGTAATAACTTTAACGTTTTTATGCTTAGGTGGAACAACGTTTTCATAACGTGGGAAGAAATATACTTCTTCACAATGTTCAGCCAAGCAATCTATCTCGTCCATTGCATTAGGAACAGTCGAAATAGCAACTACTTTTTTGCCTTTATATTTTTCTGCATCTACTTTAGCGCAGTAACTTACACCTCGACCTAAAAACTCTTTTTCCCCTGGAATTAACTCTGAACGAGAAATACCAGTAGCTAGAAGCACCGCATTAGCAGAATAAATACCAGACGGCGTTCCTATAGTAAATATGTCATCACCTTCTTGCAAGGAAATTACTTTTTCTTCGATAATTTCTATTTCCATTTTGCGAGCATGATCAACAAATTTATCCATAAGTTCAGTACCTGAAATATCAGGTATACCCATGTAATTAGAAACTTTCTTTACACTACGCAAACGCGGGCTAAAGCCATGCGCATCAAAAACAATAACACTACAGTTTTGAGCAATAGCCGTTATAGCCGCTGCCAACCCTGCTGGACCCCCTCCAATAATAGCAATATCATAAATCATGGTAAATCCTCCTGAAATCTTTATATTTTGTTCAGTTTATCTTATTATTTTACCTTAATTGGTAAGCTATCGTCAATAATTTACGCCTTAGAATAAACGGTTTTAACAGTTATTCCGTCAACCATTCCAAGCTTACCTGTCAAAGCACTTATAGTATCATTAGGAGCATCTACTACTACACTAATAATGTTTAGGTTTTTAGCACGATAAGGTACGCCCATGCGACCAATAATGTAATCACTAGTTTCATGTAGCAACTTATTAACTATCTCAACATTATCCTTTTTTTCTACAATAATACTAATTACCGCAATCCTTGTTTCCATAGCACTTTCTCCTTATTAAAATTTATATTTAAGTATACCACGAATAAAGAAAATAAGCACACCATATTCTAGTGTGCTTACAAGGTTTTACATACCAATAACTTTTTTTGCTGGTTGCAATTTGTTTATTTCAACTTCAGTCATATATGCCACTTCTTCGTTCATTTCTTTCTTGAAAAATTCTAACGCTAGGGTTCCACTAATATTTTTCCACTTATTTATATCTGGCAACTTCTGATCTAATAGATATTCTTTAAAAATCTTTAAAATAATATTTTTACTTTTTGTATCCTTGCCAAATTGTTTCCAAATTTCATTTCTCTCAAAACGAGTTTCGATTCTATAGCAAGTACTTTTCTTGCCATTTTTATCGACAGAGCTGTAGCCACAGCACTGGAGAAACACGCTACCTTTGATTGGTTTAATTGGTGTTAAAATCACAAAATCATGCTCAGTAAGCCCAATATCTTCTATGGCCTTTTCTAGTGCTTCATAAGTAGGACTTTCTATTATTGTAAATTCATTATTTATGCAAACCTCTAATTCATAGTCAAGTTTAAGCTGCTTTTTAGTTTTAAAACTTTTAGGAACGGGACTGATTTCTATCCATTCACCTAAATTTATAAGTGCAGAATCATCACCAAGTTCAGCTGCTTTGCGCCACAAAATTGTAGCCATTTCTTTATCCCTTGAAACACCATTACCTGCATCATAGCAACAAGCTAAATTATTTAAAGAACCTGGATGATCTTGCGCGGCAGAGCGTTTATACCACTTCACTGCTTGCTTAATATCTTTACGAACACCTACACCTAATTCGTAACAAACACCAAGATTTGCTTGAGCTTCTGCATCACCGTACTCTGCATGTGTTTTCATTTCTTCTAAAGTATATATAGCAAAAAATTCGTCCCTTTTCATAATAACCTCCTTTTAGGTTAATCCTTTCTTCACTTTTAGTATAACAATCTACTTAGACAAAATAAAAAATTTTAACATCTATAAAAACTTTCAATTTTATATTATAATGTTTCTTAGATAGATAAAATATATTCTAGGGGGAAAGACAATGACCAAAAGAAATTACCTTTATACTGTAACGCCTGAGATGCAAACAAAGGCAAAATTAACTAAATTGCTTGCAGCTCATCCAGAAGTTAAATTCGTATCTTTTATGGGAGTAGATTTCGCAGGGAATGATACAGACGAAAAAATTCCTATTAAAGTATTTATCGAAGATATGGATACCTTCTTAAACAAATATGCTGCGCAAACAGACGGTTCATCTGTAGTATTACCTGGCATCGCTACTTTAAACGATGCTCGTGTTGATATGATCGCAGATAAAGAAGTAAACTGGTATGTAGATTATAACTTCGAAAATTTTGACGAAGAAACTGGCCTAATGATAGGGACATTAAGAGTACCTAGTTTCTTGGTTCATAACGAAGTATTTGTAGATTCTAGATCTATTTTGAAAAACAGCCTTGCTTATGTTAAAGACGAAATGTTAAAACTCATTAAATCTAGCAAAAGTATTCCAGGCCTTGAACATATTAAATTAAAAGATATTGAAGATCTTATCTTCACATCTGCAACTGAATTAGAATTTTGGGTAAAATCACCAAGCGAAAGCGTACAATTAGATGCTCTTTCTTCTTCCCAAGTAATGCAAGAACAATACTGGCAAAGAAGTCGCGGTAATGTACGTACAGCTTTAGAACAATCTATCGAAATGTTAGAACTCTATGGTTTAGAACCAGAAATGGGCCATAAAGAATGTGGTGGTATCAAAGCTCAAATAGATGGCGAAGGTCATACTACTCACGTTATGGAACAACTTGAAATCGACTGGAAATATTCTACAGGCGTACAAACTGCAGATAATGAACTTTTAGCTCGTATTCTTGTTAAAGAAGTATTCCGTAAACACGGTCTTGAAGTTACATTCCAAGCAAAACCAATTCCTGGCGTAGCTGGTAATGGGGAACACGTACACGTTGGTATTGCTGCCAAATTAAAAAATGGTAAAGTTGTTAATTTAATGGCTCCAAGTGATATGAAAGCAGATTTCTTATCCGCTATCGGTTACGGTTCCATTATGGGCTTACTTAAAAACTATGAAGTAATTAATCCATTTATCTCTGCTACTAATGATTCTTTAAATCGTTTAAAACCTGGTTTTGAAGCACCTGTTTGTATCGTTACATCTTTAGGACACACTCCAGATGTACCATCTAGAAACAGAACTATCTTAGCAGGCCTTGTTAGAGACATAGATAATCCTATGGCTACAAGAATTGAAATGCGTTCTCCAAACCCATTTACTAATACTTATTTAGCAATAGCAGTATTCTATGTAACTATGTTAGATGGTATTAAAGCTTGTGTTAACTCTGGCAAATCTTTAAAAGAGTTAGAACAAGAACTTTCCAAGAAATATGGTAAAAAAGGTTTCTATCTCGAGAAAAATAGAGAATACAGAACTGAAGAAGATGTATTTGACGATTTCTCAGCAGAAGAACGTTCTAAATTATTTGGAACTCCACCTGCAACTGTTTGGGAAAACATGCACGGTTTTGATTTATATCCTGACAAAGTTAAAGTACTTACTTCAACAAAAGTTATTCGCCCTGAATTCGTTCAATCTTTTGCAAAAGGTGCATTAATTCGTTGGCGCACCGAAATTTTGAACAAACTTATTCCTACTAAGAGAGAATTAATCGGCCTCATGATTCAACTTCATGACGAAGGCGAATCTACTTGGGACGACGAAATGTGGGCAAAAATCTCTGCTCTTCGTAACGACTTAGCAAGAGATAGTGAAAAAGGTCTTTCTATTTTCACAAGACTTAAAAAAGCTTTAAACGATGGCGACTTCGCTATTGCGTCTAAATTACAACTTGAAATGGTTGAAAAAATGGCAGAACTAAAAGCTTTATACAGAGATTACTCTGAAAATATTATCGACTAAAACAAAAAAGAACCCTAATTCATTAATTTGAATTAGGGTTTATTTTTATTTGTAATCAAGTACGCTAGTTAGCGCATCTACGAAAGTTTTACCTTGACGATTAGTAATCAGCAAATCAGTTACTACCACTTCCATTACAGGCACCCGTTGCCATTTGCCAGCAGCGTCTTGCCTGCCATAGCTGCCCATAGAGTGAATTGCATACGGTTCGCCCTTATCCATGCCAAGATATAGCATTACGTGGGTAGGAGTAAATAAAGCCGCGCCAGGCTCAAGAGTCCTTAGCACCCTGTAACGCGCTGCATTATTCATATGTATCATTATAGTTTCGTCAGCTGGCACACGTTCTTGGTAACCACCATTACGAGGCAACTTCACACCAACCGTACGATAAATATCTTGCAACATAGAAGAACAATCTACGCTATTTTCTAAACCGCCCCAACCATAAGGATCACCTTGGAATTTGAAGGCTTGGTTAATAATTATTTCTCTAGTATATGGTAAATACCCAAAATTAACTGATCCATTGCTAGAGATTTTAATTTTTTCTTCTAAAAGCTTTCCTTCATCACTTCTTCTAGGAATAGTAGCGAGAAATTCAGCTTTTTTCTTTTTCTTATCTTTATTTTGTGCAGCTAAAATTCTGCTGCCCATTTGAAACGATACTTCTTCGCCAGCAGCTTTAACTTTTAGTAAAGGCTCTAAAACTACTAGAAACTCTACCGGCTGAACATATTCTATCCAGCGAGCATAAGAGTCTACTACCGCTATATCCCTTTTTGCAACCCAACCATAAAAAACGCGGTTTTGCACAAAATAAAAATCGCCGCCTTTACTTTCATGCAAAATAACTACTGGCTCGCTAGGATCGAGAACTGTTTCTTGATACAAATCAAAATGCGTATCCTTAGGTTCATCATATACGCCTATTGCAGTAGGTAAACAGCGCACATTGGTACGCCTTACGGTAACGCCATAGGTAACACGAACTACATCTGGAACAGTTGTTTTGTTAGTAGCCTCTAAAAGCATCTGCTTGTATTGCGAAGTCATCAGCTGACCATTTACGTATAAGCTTCGCTTATAGTAGTCGAGACGATTTATACGATTAATAAGTTCTTGCCCAGATATAGTTGCAGGAAACTTATCCAACTCAAAAATTAGATTAGCCTTTTCTATCTTAGTATTTAGTTGTTCTATCTGCCCTTTGTCTAGCACAATATCTTTAAGTTCTGGTTTGTTAGACCAATATTCTGCCTTTTGTTGTTCAGGTTGCACCCTTGCCATAAGCGTAGCTGCGCTAGCAAGATTGAAACTTAAAAGCAGTAATAAACAGGTGCTAATAGTTAGTTTTCTGATCATATTCGCCGGCCTTTCCTAGAGGTAAAGTCACGCCAACACAAAGTATCCCATGCAAAGAGCTACCATCGTTAAAAGATACAAAGTAGCTTGCATAAATTCTTTATCTTTTAGGCTAAATATTATGTTTAAACTTCCAACAAGTATAGTTGCAGCCACAACCATTAACCAAGTAAACATCCCTCTTATAAAGACGAACTCTAAAATGGTTATTACACCTACAACTAAAAAAGCTATTTGTAAACATTTTTTTATATTCATAGTGAAATCTCCATATAGTTTATATGTCTATTATACCAAAATGCGAGAAAATAAAAAGAGAGCATTTGCTCTCTTTTTTGTTTTACTTATTTAATTTTCATATGTTTTTTATCGCTAAGTTGATATATTCTTTAATGGTTTCTATGTTGTAACCACCTTCTTCAACAAGAGCTTTTTCTATAAAAGTTCTATATTCTTCATCAGGAGCATTGCTTTTCAATCGCGATTTATTGGTAAATGTTTTTATTTTTAATCCATCTTCTGCTACTCCTAATATCACTTCCTCACCATACCAACTATCTCCGTTACCTTCTTGTGCGTGAACATCTTTAAATTGTTTCTCTGTAATCTTATATAGTCGCATTATGGTAATTCCTTCACCATTTTTATCGTAAAAAGCCACTCCTTTGTTATTCCATTTGCCACTTTCATTAGCAAAATACAGTCTCCCAGGAACTTCTATCCATTTATCATCTTCCCACAACGTCTTGTTGTCGCAGCCCTTATATTTTTTACCGTTAAACTCTCCTCCTGCTATATAACACTTAAATCTAGCGTCATTTAAATTGGAGCCATAACAAGCATACCAAACATATTTTTCTTTATTTCTCATACTGCCTGACGACCATTTCCCATTTACTTTACCTCCAGTAATTCCACTATTATACACATATGCGTAGCAGTCAATTTCACCTTCTTCTACCTCAATTTTAACTTCTTTGCAAGTATATAGAGTACCATCGCCCTCATAATGTTCGACCTTTTCTAATGTTTCATCATCAACATACCAAATTTCTCCTACTGTACTCTTTCCAGCTTCTTCGACAACAGCAGGGTACGTTCCTAAATCATAACATCCATAATTTTTTAATATTCCTTCTCCTGCATATACTGCTACTTTCAATAATTCGTTAGCTCTTTCCCCTCTCATAAGGGTTCCATATACAAAAATTCTATTCCCTGCATTTTTGTATATGCTTATTATTTCTATAAGCATATTTGTAGCATCTACTACCTTGAATTTATTAATGTTATATTTTATCCCCTTAGTAACTGTATTAAAATATATGCCTTCAAGTTTTACAATAGCTTCTCGCATAAAATCATTAAACTTTTTCGCTCCGCCAATTGGTTTCTCTAAATATTTTTTAAGACCTCCTTGGCAAAAAACTAGCATGTTCTTCAAATACCCGTACTCAGCATCATAACCATGATTAAGCAAGTTTAATGCTATGCTCTTATTTAAAATTTTACTAATTAGTTCAAACTCCTTTTCATTAAACATTTCAGGATAATTATTGTAACTATAAATTAGCAATGCAGCTAATGCGTATGTAGGCTTATAAACAAAGTCCACTTTCCCTTCTGTTGGCATTTGATCATCAACAATCAAAGCTATACTTCCATCTATTTCTGCTACATTTTCAAATAAATTATCCGCTATTTCTCTTAACTCTTCCTTAGTTAAATTTTTATAAGTTCCCTTTGTAGCTTGCTCAAATAATTCTTTACTATACTCCTCAGCCTTCACCATATTTTCTTTACTAAATCTTATAATGTTATAATTTTTTTTCATGATAACTTCCTCCTCTTATATTTTATTATTCTAAGCGCTTAGAATTTCTATAATTGAATTATACTATATTTACTAAAATAGAATAGGAAGAAAATCTTAGATTTTCTTCCTATCTCACTTTTTTATTTTAATTTATTTATTTTCTTTAATATATTCAATACTTTTTATACATATAGTAGCTTTTGGTAATTTCCGCTGACGATCAATAAAAACATCAATTTCGCCAGCACTTTTTACCATAACATATACTTTTTGTTGTTCCATACGAACATTCCCTTTTACATATCCAATATTTACTGGCGTTAAGCTTTTTGTGTGATGAAAAAGTACACGCTTTTTGTGTTCTAACAGAGATCCTTCTAGTGCATTATGTTCATCAGCAAATTCAGGTTTTAGTCTTCTATCATCTATAAACTTTGATAATTCCTTAAAGTAATCACTTGCATTAATATTAAATTTTTTATTATCCTCTTTATATTTTTCTTCCAAAACGAGCTGTGTTCGTCTTTGAATGTAGTTCACAGCATCTACCTCTCCATCATCAACTGTATAATCTTTTTCATGGATACTTTCCCAAATCTTTTGAGCAACACTCAACAATGTTTCCTTGTCGAGTAATTGTGGCCTACCGATATTTGCAACTTCTTCAAATTCATTTGCAATACAGAACATTTCAAATAAGGCGACAATCTCTGTAGTGCTAAGTTTAATATCTACCTGAGTTATCGGATTTTCAATATAGTTATTCCCTCTATAATTTGTTTCAATCTTATGACCTTTTTTTCTAAGATCTGAAATATATGATCGCACAGTACGTGCATCAACACCAAGTATATCGCCCAGTGCCTCTTGATTATAGCCTTCAAAAAGCTCGTCATCTTTTGCTCCTTTAGGAGTTAATAACCTTAATAATTTTTCTAAATTCTCCTTTTTCGACATACTTTACACTCCCAACTTCTATTATCTATACTTCTATTTTACCACTTTACTTAGACACAATCTTGCATATTCACAAAACTTTTACATCACGTAAATAAAACACCGCTAGAGCGCAAACTCTAACGGTTAATTTTTTGATATTTATAACGGTGTTGAATCACCCCCGCTTACGCGGGGAACACTATTTTGCAAATTTAGGTAAAGACCCTCCTTGCTTAGTTATTTTTTTAATCTCTGGTTCAACAGTTTTTTTCTGTTCTATTGGTTGTTGGCTTTCTGTTACCTGCTTAACACTTTTATCGGCATTAGGAGTTATTGTTTGAGATTTAGTTTCGGACGTACCACATCCAGTTAAGAGAATCAATGTTATAACGCTTAAAAACAATAATAATTTTTTCATAATAAATACCTCACATTTCATATTATTTGATATTTAAAGGATCACCCCCGCTTACGCGGGGAACACAAAACACCTACAAATAAATTCGCAAGTGTTTTTTGTTAGCTTTATTTAGTTTTATTATTCAAGTATTTCTGGATGTTCATCAAGATATTTGTCAATAATTTTCTTGTCCGCTTTTAATAGTTTTAGATCTTCTGGCTCAAACAAATAATCATAAGCGCCCGTTTTTAGATCCGCATCATCTAAGCTATATTCATAAGCTAAATTTTCATCGATATTGTTTTTCTCGACATTATTTTTTTCTATTTGAAACAACATTCCCGCAATAATTTTAATTGCTTTTTCCATGCCAAATGCTAACATTTGCTCATTCGCTGTTGTTGCAAAATAATGATTAGTTGCGACTATTGCAGCGTTCTCGTGTGATTTTATGTAACACGAATTTAAGTGGCGCAATCCACTATCTCTACAATCTTCATACCCAAATTCTGGCTTTATAAACTTTAAATGTTCCTCCATGTTCTAGTCCTTTCTTCTCTTTAATCTATTTTGATAGGTTCTGTTCCCTTCTATAGATCCGTTATAATCTCTCTTCCCTGAAATAACATACACATTACTATTTGGGACATATCCTTAAACTGTTCAACAACACTTTCGCAACTTTTGCAAATATGTTTTTCCGAGAGCATTGTTATTGTGAAAAAATCTCCTTTGTAAGAACGTATGGCTAGACTGAGATGATCACCCCCGCTTACGCGGGGAACACCCTAACGGTTATTTTTGTAATTTTCTTGTAAATGTTACTATATCTGATGGTTCAAGATTATCATTAGAATCCATGAAATCAATAACTTTTTGCCAACCATCCTCAATTTGTGATCGTTGCATTACATATTTTATGAATATTCTATCGTCACTAAAAGACATTAATCTATCAAGCAATTCACATCCAACATCTCCTAGTTCCTTACGTGCATCAGCTACTTTTTTTGTATGTTCCATTCATAATCCCCTCTAAAATATCATCCAATACACTATCAATAATATTTTTTATTATAACAATCTAGTTTGACAAGAAAACAAAATACTTTAATCTTTTAATTTAAACTTAACTTTTTCCATTTCATCATATAAAAACAATCCCGTCTTTAAGTGATCGATATCTGTTGAGGTTAGTTTATAATCAAACTTGTGCTTATCTCCTTCAAATCTAATTATTGGATTAGTTCCATTCACTAAAACAGTATATCCCTCTTTTAAATTTGCAAAGTCCGTATCTAATGTTTCATACTTGCCACCCATGACAATTTGAGTACTTTTACCTCCACCACTTTGTCCTGCGAAAACACTTGGTATTTTATATTCCCAATTTTTTTCTGCAGTAGAGAAAATTATTTTTTCCCAAAATACCCAATCCCAGCCACCAGAAAAATGAACAAGGTATGCACGCATATTTAATTTCGACTCCTTGTATCCTACATACCAATAAGGTTTTGTTGCTGCAGGAATACTTCCACTTCCCCAAGGTTTATACCAAGTTGTTTTTTCAACAGTATCTGTATCTTCAGGCATTTTCCCCAACACTTCTATCTTATTATTTCGTGCATCTTGAACACTGTTCGCTTTGTTGTCTGTGGCGTTCTTAGCTTTGCCTTGTGTTGCACCTTTCTTATCATCGTCTCTAGTACCATGTGCATATACACACG
>CAMTOO010000019.1 GCA_947074185.1 uncultured Negativicutes bacterium | reverse complement strand
TTATAAGCACTTAATAAAAGATCTTTTTCTCGTAAAATAGTATTACCATTTGGAATGATAACGTCTTCACCGCGTCTGATTAAAATATTGCGTTCTTCACCAGAACTTATATCTGAAATTTTTTCTCCGACCCAATCACTACCGGTTTCAATAAGTTGTTCATGTAAATTAATTCCGTCATCTTTTCTCGGAGATTTTCCGCTTAAAATTAATATATCATCTGCAGCAATTTCTGTATCTCCATTAGGAATGATTCTATCCTCTCCTCTTTCTATAAGCACTAAAAGAGAGTCTGGTGGCAATACGATATCTTTTATTTTTGTTCCAACCCATTGATGCTCTGCTGGAACACTTAATTGCATGAATTGTACAGTAACTTCTTCCATATAATCGGTAAATGTTTTCATAACATCAGTATCAGTACCGTTATCAATCATTTCTAATTTTTTAGCAATCAAAGGTAATAATGAACCTTGTAATAATATAGAAAAAAGTACTATGAAAAACACCATATGAAAAACATCATTTGTAATTGTTGCAGGATGAATAACTGCCATAATTGCAAATACAATTGATGCTGCTCCGCGCATGCCAGCCCAGGATACAAGTAGTTGTTGATTTAGTGGGCATTTAAACGGTGTTAAAACTGTTGCAACAGCAAGAGGACGTGCAATAAAGGTCAGAAAAATAGCTATGCATAATCCAGGAAAAGCAACTTCTGGTAATTGAGTTGGAAAGGATAGTAATCCCAAGAAGAAAAACAGTAAAATTTGCATTAAGCCTGTTAGCCCATCAAAAAAGTTAACTAATTCTGCTTTATGGCTTATTTTACTATTACCTAAGATGATACCTGTAAGATAAGCACTTAAATAACCATTCCCATCAAACAGCATAGGCATTGAATATGCCATAAGTGCCACCGAAACCATAAAAATAGCGTTAAATCCTGAGCCAGAAATTTTAAAGTGTTTTAAAAGTGCTTTAGATATCCAAGCAACAATTAGTCCTCCTAAAATACCATAGACAATCTGAGCAAATATCATATAAGTAAAATTTGTACTTGCCTCAAAACCTTGCATTAAGATAAGCATAATAACTGTTAACATGTAAGCAAAAGGATCATTACTACCACTTTCTAGTTCTAGTAATGAAGCTGTATTATATTTTAAATTTAACTTCTTAAATCTTAATATAGAAAATACGGAAGCAGCATCTGTGGAACTTATAACAGCCCCTATTAAAAAGCTTTCTAAAAACTCTAAATCTAAAATATAGTAGCAAAATACTCCTACAAAGCCTGCTGTAAGAAGTGTTCCTATTGATGATAAAAGAACTGCTTTTGTAGATGCTGGTTTTGCTTGATTCCAGCGTGTACCAAAGCCACCATAAAAAATGATAAAAATCAAAGCTATTGTACAAAGTTGTTCCGTAAAAACATAATCATCAAAATATATTTTACCTAAACCATCAGACCCAAAAAGCATACCTAACACTATAAACGCTAAAAGTGTTGGTACGCCAATTTTATTTGAAATTAAATTAAATATTACACATGAAATTATAACTATCGCTGCTAAAAATAAATAAAATGTCATCAGGTTACCTCTTTTTATATAAAACTAGATATCATAACTATATTATAAATCAAAAAACATCAATAATATATTTTTTTTATTAAATTTTTATAAATTTTTCGAAAATCTGATTTCCAAAACGCATTCCTTTTTCTGTTAGCGCCATTCTGCCGTGTTTTATAACTAGGTACTCTTCTTTCAAAAAATCTTCCAATTCTTCTTTATATTCTTTTTCTACATCTAAATTATATCTTTTTTTCGCATCCAAAAGATCAATGCCTTCTGCTGCTCTTAAGCCCATAAAAATGTATTCTTCCTTTTGTATATCTAGAGAAAGCTTTTCTAATATAGCTGTTTCTAATGGACTAGTGATATATTCCGTTACATCTAGTGAGTTTGTTTTACGAGCTGCACCATTAAAACTACATGCACCCGCACCAAACGCAAGGTACGGCAAATAGCGCCAATACACTAAATTATGGCGTGACTCTCCACCAGGCTTTGCATAATTGGAAATTTCATAACGATTATATCCATACTCAGGCAAAAGTCTTTGGGTTAGTTCATACATTTCTAAAGTTTCATTTTCTTCTGGCAAAGCCAAAGCATCTCTTTCTAACATATCATAGAAAGGTGTTCCCTCTTCTACTATAAGTCCATATACAGAAAGATGTTCTAAGTTTTCTTCTAATATGGCTTTTAAAGTTTTAGCAAAACTTTCTTTTGTTTGACCAATAATTCCATACATTAGATCTGCGTTTATTCTTTCAAAGCCTGCTTGCTTTGCTAATTTAATCGCTTCTAAAGCTTCTGCGGCGGTGTGAATACGGCCTAAAGCTTTTAACTCATTATCTTGCAAAGATTGCACGCCAAAGCTAATACGATCAAAACCTAATTCACGCAGTTTTTTTAATTTATCTAAATCTACAGTACCTGGGTTAGCCTCTATTGTAGCTTCTGCAGGGTTTTGCCAAATATTATTTGCTTTAAGAACTTCTACCACTTTAGTGATAGCAGCTATGTCTAAGATTGTTGGCGTTCCTCCACCAAAATAAATAGTAGCATTTTCTGCGATAGTTAAAGGATTTGTTAATCCACTTTCCGCAAAAAAAGTTTGTTCTAGCTTATTTACATTTGCAAGTTCCTTGCAGAGCGCGTCAATATAACTATGTTGCACTTCGGCTCCATAGTTTGCATATGACGGAAAATCGCAATATAAGCATTTTTGTAAACAAAAAGGGGTATGTATATATACCCCTTTATAAAACTTTTCCATATTTTATCCTTTTGTGAGCTAGTCCATTTTAAGAATAGCCATGAATGCTTCTTGTGGTAATTCTACGCTTCCGACTTGCTTCATACGTTTCTTACCTTCTTTTTGTTTTTCTAAGAGTTTACGTTTACGAGAAATATCGCCACCGTAACATTTAGCTAAAACGTCTTTACGCATTGCACGTACTGTTTCACGAGCAATAACTTTATTACCAATTGCTGCTTGAATAGGTATTTCAAACATTTGTCGTGGAATAAGACCACGTAATTTTTCAACTAACTGTCTGCCACGATATTGAGCTTTATCTCTATGCGCAATAGCAGACAAAGCATCTACAGGATCACCATTAAGCAAGATATCTACTTTTACTAACTTAGATTCTTTGTAACCTGCTAGCTCGTAATCTAAAGAAGCATAGCCTCTTGTAGCAGATTTAAGACGATCAAAGTAGTCATAAATGATTTCACTAAGAGGTAATGAATAGTGAATCATAACTCTCGTTTCATCTAAATAAGTCATATTGGAATATTCACCACGTTTTTCTTGCGAAAGCTCCATTACTGCGCCAACATAATCTTTTGGTACAATAACAGTCGCATTTACAAAAGGCTCTTCAACGTGAGCAATATTGGATGGATCTGGGAAGTTTGATGGATTATCTACCATTTCCATTTCACCATTAGTGAGGAATACTTGATAAATTACGTTTGGTGCAGTTGTGATCAAGGCTAAGTTATATTCACGTTCTAAACGTTCTTTTATTACGTCCATGTGCAAGAGACCTAAGAATCCGCAACGGAAGCCAAACCCTAAAGCAACAGAAGTTTCTGGTTCAAAAACAAGGGCTGCATCATTTAATTGCAATTTTTCTAAAGCATCACGCAAATTATCATAATCACTATTATCTACTGGATAAAGTCCGCAGAACACCATTGGTGTTGCTTTGCGATAGCCTGCAAGTGGTTCTGGAGTTGGTCTATCTGCTTCAGTTACAGTGTCACCTACGCGAGCATCTTGAACATTTTTAATCGCTGCTGCAAAGAACCCTACTTGACCAGGTTCTAAAACATCTACATTAGTAAGATTTGGCTTAAATACGCCAACTTCAGTTACTTCATAAACAGCTTCTGTAGCCATCATTTTAATGCGCATACCACGTTTAATTTTGCCTTCATATACGCGAACATAAAGCATTACGCCTTTATATGCATCGAATTTTGAGTCAAAAACTAAAGCTTTTAATGGTTCGTTAATATCACCTTGTGGTGGCGGAACTTTTGCTACGATAGCTTCTAAAACATCTTCAATTCCAAGACCAGTCTTCGCACTTGTAAGTACTGCTTCAGATGCATCGATACCAATAACATCTTCAATTTCTTTTTTCACATGCTCTGGATCAGCACTTGGCAAATCTACTTTATTTATAACCGGAATAATTTCTAAATCATTATCTAAAGCTAAAAATACATTAGCTAGTGTTTGCGCTTCAATGCCTTGTGTAGCATCAATAACTAATAGAGCTCCTTCGCAAGCAGCAAGTGCGCGAGAAACTTCATATGTAAAATCTACATGTCCTGGTGTATCAATAAAGTTAAGCATATACTCTTCCCCATTACGAGCTTTGTACATACTTCTAACAGCTTGCGCTTTAATAGTAATACCACGTTCTCTTTCAAGGTCCATGGAATCTAGAATTTGTGCTTCCATTTCTCTTTTAGAAAGAGTACCAGTATATTCAATCAAGCGGTCTGCTAAAGTTGATTTACCATGATCAATATGTGCAATTATAGAGAAATTTCTAATATTATTTTCTTTCATTAACTCTCCATAACCTAAAATAAAGGTTATGCCCTTTCTTCGTGTTTCATTTTTTCATGAACCTTATTATAACATATAAATAGCTTTTATGTCTAAAGAAGAATTTTATTGATTCCTTTATTGACTTAGAGTGTACTCTAAGTGTTAAAATAAATTATAAACAAATAATTACATATAATATTATCAAGAACGTTGACCTAAGGAGGTAACTATGAAAATTAATGAAGTTAGTAAAAAGTACGATATTACACCAGACACGCTCCGTTATTACGAACGTATTGGTTTAATTCCTAATGTAAATCGTAATGGCAGTGGTATTCGCCATTATTCAGAAGTAGATTGTAATTGGGTAGAATTTATTAAATGCATGCGTAGTGCAGGTCTTTCTATTGAAAGTCTTGTAGAATATGTGCAGCTTTTCCAAGAAGGTCCTAAAACCGCTTCAAAGCGTAAAGCCATTTTGTCTGAAGAACGTGATAAATTACGTGAGCGTATGGCTATTTTGCAAGAAACTTTAAACCGTTTAGATTATAAAGTCGAGCATTATGACGAACTTTTTAGCGATAAAGAACTAACTAAGGAAACTGAAAAAGTTGCTCTACTACCTCGAAAGGTTGTTAATGTATGAGTGAAAAGCGTTCCTTACTGCTAGTTTTTCTAGCTGTTTGTATTACTGCTTCTGCTTTTGCTTATTACAACGCAACTAAAAAAGCAGAAACTCTTGCCATTACAAATTTTGCAGAAATAATTGCAGCAGATAACTCAACTGAAAAAACGTTCTCTTGGCAGAGTGATACCAAGCAGACTTATAGCGTAGAGTATAAAACAGAGAAGTCTAAAACTTATGAAGCAAATGTTGATTTAAAAACTATTCCTGCTTTTAAGAAAGATGAAAAAGAACGTTTTGCTTATTATACCTACCTTAAAGATTTAGAACCAAATTCCACCTACTCTTATAGAATAATCTCTGAACATGAAACTACTCCTTGGAAAAGTTTCACCACTATTAACAAAAACTTAGATACTTTTAAAGTTCTTATCTTTGGTGACTCTCAAGGTGGTTCTTATAAACCTTGGGGTGATACTGTTACCTCTGCTTTAAGCCGTGAAAAAGACGATGCCTTCTTTATTAGCATGGGCGATATTGTAGATAATGGGCAAGATAACTATCACTGGCGAGAATGGTTTAAATATGCTACTCCACTGCTTTCTAAAATGCCTTTTGCTCCTATTGTCGGCAATCACGAAGCATATAGCTTAGATTGGAAAGTAGCCAAACCAGATTCTTATGTAGCACTTTTCCCTGTACCTGAAAATGGCCCTAAAAACCAAAATCGGTTAGCTTATTCTTTTGATTATGGTGACGTGCATTTTGTAGCACTAAATACTACTGCACAAGAAACTGCTGAATGGTACCCTACTTTACATGAAGATCAAGCTAGTTGGCTTGATGAAGATTTAAAGCAGGCGCAAGCAGCAAATAAACGTATTATTGTATTAATGCATAGAAACCTTTGGTTATATCCTTTTAACGGACCATATAACTCTGATGGCGCTAACTACGGTCCTCTCTTTGATAAATACAACGTGGATTTAGTCTTTACAGCTCACTTACACACCTATTCTCGCACTTATCCTCGTCGCGGCAATAGAACAACAGAAGCAGGTACGCTATATATTAGCACAGGTCGCTCTGGTGAGAAAACTTGGCCAGGCGGTATGGCAAAACCTTTTGATGAGGTTTTCCATAACCCTGTAGATAAAACTATGTATCTTACACTAAATGTTACTCCTACTGAGTTTAAAGTAACGGTTAAAAATATCGATGGAACTATTATCGATGACATAACACTTAACACCCAAACAAAAAAGCCTACTGAAAAGTAGGCTTTTTGTTTTGTAATAAGGAGCATCCTTTTACAAATCTATCTTTTTTATTACTTTTGCTGGCACTCCTCCAACGACTGTATTTGCTTCTACATCTTTTGTAACTACTGCTCCAGCAGCTACAATTGCCCCGTCGCCAATAGTTACTCCAGCTAAGATTGTCGCATTTGCACCAACCCAAACATTTTTACCAATATGAATTGGTTTTGGTATCATATTAGCTCTTTTTTCAGGATCTGCTATGTGATTTAATGTAGCCAAAACTACATTATGTCCAAATAATGTGTTATCTCCTATGTAAATACCACCATGATCTTGAAAATGACAACCCGAATTTATGAACACTCCCTTACTTACATGAGTATTCTTACCATAATCAGTTGTAAACGGAGGAAATACATAGAATGTATCAGGCACTGTTTTTCCAAAAAGTTCTGAGAAAAGTGCCCTTAATTCTTCAGGTTTGTTATAAGAATTATTGATTTTACAAGTTATTTTCATCGCTTTATTGCTATATTCAACCATGTGCAAATGAATTTCAGACCCTGCAATAATCTCTTTTCCCGAATTAAAATATTCTAAATATTTTTCCAATTACTCTTCACTTCTTTCTTTTGAATTATAAATTTTTCTTAAAAAAGTCTGTTAGTTTTGTAAACGGAATCATACCAACGCGATCATATAAATCAACATGACCTGCACCTTTTACATAATAAAGTTCTTTTGGTCCTGTTGCTTTTTCGTAAGCACTTTCACTAAATTCTTTAGAATGTGCTTGGTCTCCAGTAATCAATAATAGTGGCCTTTTACCAAGAAGATCTAAATCCATAAATGGGTAAAAATTCATAAACTTTGTATTACTGCTTAGTGTAGGATGAGTTGTTGTAAGCGGTGAAGCTCCTTTTGGTGTAACTTCCCCACGAGGATTGCGATAAAACTCATAAAATTCTACTGCAATAGGATGAGAGTTTTCATCAATTTCATGTACTGTTCCACTAGTGTATTTTGTTTCGCCACCTAAGAATTCTACGTATCTTTGTTCTGCAGCTTCTGCAATAATTGCTCTGCGTTCTTCAAGAGAAACTGATTTATTTAAACCGTAACGATTAGCATCGCCCATATTATACATACTAACAGTTGCAATAGCTTTTAAACGTGGATCAATTTTTGCAGCACTAATTGCAAAACTACCACTTCCACAAATGCCAATTACACCTATTTTTTCATTAGCAATATAATTGCGTGTGCCTAAATAATCTACAGCAGAGCTAAATGCATCTGCATAAAGTTCCGGAGAAACAGTATTGCGTGGTTTTCCATCACTTTCGCCCCAAAAAGGCAAATCGATAGATAAAGTTACAAATCCTTGTTCTGCCATTTTTTGAGCATATAGATTGCCGCTTTGTTCTTTCACAGCTCCCATAGGGTGTCCTACAATGATTGCTGGATATTTAACACCTGCAGTCATATTTTTTGGTGTGTAAAGATTAGCTGCAACATTCATATTATATTGGTTTTTAAATTTAACTTTTTGAGTATTTACTTGTAAGCTCTTGTAAAAATTATCTGCATCCACTGGCGCAGGAATGAGAGGTTTTGCGGCATTTACTGTCCCTGTAATGCCTGTCGCTAAAACAAAACCTAATGACATAACACCTAGTAGCCTTAAATATTTTTTCATTTTAAAATTCTTTTTCATAATTTTCCTCCTTTTGTTTTCAGTAAAGAAACTTAATATTTGCATATTTAGTATATCGCCATTTTTTCAATATGACTAATTGTTATATTTTATAGTTAATTATGCTTTTCATTTATAGTATGTTTTGTTATAATTAAAATACAAGGAGGTTTATTATGGATATAAGAATTTTACGATATTTCTTGACCGTTGCGCGAGAAGAAAATTTTTCTAAAGCAGCAGAAATACTACATACCACTCAACCTAATATTTCTCGTCAAATTGCTGATTTAGAACAAGAAATAGGCAAACCATTACTTGTACGTGGCAAACGTAAAATAACACTTACTGAAGAAGGTGTTTTCTTACGTAAACATGCTCAAGAAATAATTACACTCTTTGAAAAAACTCAACACGGATTAAATTCTCTCAATGATTCTTTAGAAGGAGACATCTACATAGGTGCTGGCGAATCATATAATATGCATTACTTTGGTAAGGCTATGAAAAATCTTTTAAAAACCTATCCACAATTTAATTTTCATTTTAACAGTGGTAATGCCTATGATATTGCTGATAATCTAGATAAAGGCTTGTATGACTTTGCTGTTTTATTTGAACCTGTTGATTTAACAAAATATGATTATTTAAAATTACCTATGGCGGAAACTTGGGGTATTTATACGCGAAAAGATAACCCTTTGTCAAAATTAAAACATATTAAACCTAAAGATCTTCTCAATATCCCGCTTCTATGTTCCAAACAAATGCTTGACGAAAATGGTCTATCTGGTTGGCTAGGACAGGATTGCAAAAATCTTAATATCGTCAGTACTTATAATCTTATTAATACACCTGCTATGTTAGCAGCTGAAGGTATAGGAAACGTTATAAGCTTTGCTAAATTAGTCAATACTAGCGATGACAGCCCTCTTTGTTTTATTCCTTTTAAGCCAAAATTAGAAGCTAGTATTTACGTTGTTTGGAAAAAGTATCAGATTTTCAGCAAGCCTGCTGAGTTATTTTTAACAACCTTACAAGAAGTTATTGCACAAGAAAAAAAGCCTACTGAAAAGTAGGCTTTTTGTTTATTTGTATATCATTTTTAAAATCACATAAA
Organism: uncultured Negativicutes bacterium; assembly: GCA_947074185.1. GTDB lineage: Bacteria > Bacillota > Negativicutes > Acidaminococcales > Acidaminococcaceae > CAMTOO01. Next base: position 17,369 of record CAMTOO010000019.1, on the reverse strand, counting down.
TTATCGGTTGGTGCACTAAATAAATAAGTAATGAATTTGTGCTTATTAGTTTTAGTGTTTTATTTTCTGCGCAATAGTCTTTTCGTCCAGTTTTATCCCATAACTGATAACCATAATAACCAGTTATAAATAAGAATAACCAAGGAATTAGAGAAAAGTAATCTACAGAAATTATATTAACATCATCAAAACCAAGGTATTTAAGTAGATATCCATTATCATAGAGGCTTTTAGGCAATTTAACTAGTTCTAAATTTTCAAAACCTAAAGTACCTCGATTGATATTTCTAAAAAGTAGGAATAGTAAAAAGTTAAGCGCTAGCCCTAATTCCGCTGGAATTTTCGCTAACAACTTATTTAAAGGTATTAGGATTATAGTAGCAGAGCCTAAGAATATTAGAATTCCAAAAACAATCTTGCTCACTTCACCTAAGAAACTACTTACTATAGCTATTAAAACACCTGCTGCAAGAATCTTCAACCCTTGGTTAAAATGACTCTTTCCTAAGCTCCAGGAAAACCCAGCTATAAGAATAAATGCCCAGCAAATTGTTTGTTGCCACACGTAACCTAGAGTGCCTATATACCAATCAAGCTCTAGCCCAAAAAGGTGTACCGCACTCCATAAAACATGATACAAGACCATGCTTATTATAGTTATTCCGCGTAAATAATCTAGAAAATTATTACGAAATATTTTCATTCAATCATTCCAATACTATTTCTTTTTGATAGTTATAATTACAATTTCTGGTGGAGGACCTATTCTAACAGGAATACCCCACAAACCATAGCCATTAGTAACTACTGCTGTCATATTTCTAAATACTTTAGTTCCATAATCTAAAAGATACATTCTCTTAGTAATAATTCTATTTGGATAAAATGTTCCTGCATGTGTATGCCCTGCTAAGTATAAATCATAATCTAGTTTAGACATTTCATCAATAGTACGTGGTTGATGTTCCATGAGAATTCTAAAAGAATTATTAGGATTATCTGGAGTTAGTAAACCATCAGGTATTTTACGTTCCCCTCTACCGTAATCATCTAAACCAATTAATTCTAGATTACCACCTAAATCAGTTTTTTCATTAACAAGAAACTTAATACTAGGTTTTAAAAGTTCTATTTCCTCCTTAAGCGTACCGTGAAGATGATCATGGTTTCCTGGTACAGCATAAGTTCCAAGTTTAGTTTTTAAATCTTCTAGTGGTTTATAGCTACCTTCGCGTTCTACATAAGGTAAACTATTATCTATTATATCGCCACCAAGCAAGAGATAATCGGGGTTTACCGCATTAACTTTTTTTACAAAATCCTCGGCAAAGCCTGTTCCAAAAAGTGTTCCCAAATGTATATCTGCCGCAAAAGCAATTTTTACTTCTTTATCAATATTGCGTTTGGTTTCTATTTCTACTTCGCGATAAACAGGGTTCTGTGCATTATAAGCTCCATATATAACCAAACAGATAATAGCTACAAAACCAACACGTAAAAACGGTGTTGCTAACGCATTAAATGTGTCCATTGAACCAAAAAGCTTAAAGCCACAGAGAAATACTGTAAATAAAATCAGTAAAATTACTGAATAATACCAAAAAGCAAACCAAAAACCGCCTACATATGCCATTATTCTACCTATCGTAATAGGCACTATATCCACGATAATATTTGGCAAAATAAAACAAGCTGTTAATATAATAACTAATGATAAAGCGTAATAATTATCTAAAAAGCTTAGTGCTCGCTTATACATAAACCATTGGGCAATCCCAAAAGCAACCTGCAAACAACAAACCATAGTTACAAATACATATAATCCCATTCAATACCTCTCTTATTAAAATTATCATTCTTATTTTAACACTTAGAGTTCACTTTAAGTCAAGAGTTTTATTTTAACACTATGGTATTTTAAAAAAAAATAATATATAATTTATCCATAGAATAACATACTAATAATAAAGAGGTGATTTACTTATGGATGCTTTAACAGCTCTAGCAACACGTCGTTCTACACGTAAGTACAAAGCAGAACAAATCAAAGATTCTGAATTAGAAATCATTATGCAAGCAGCGCAAGCTTCACCATGTGGTAAGAATGCTTATTCTGATCTGCATATCTCCGTTATCCAAAACCCAGAAATACTTAAAAACTTGAGTGAATTCTGCGGTAAAGAAATGGGCACTCCTCAATTCAGCCCTTTCTACAATTCTCCAACTTTAATCATTATGTCTGCTAAACCAAAAGCAGACGGTCAACTAGTTTATGTTGCTGATGTTGGATGCGTTATGGAAAACATGCAAATTGCTGCAACTGAAATTGGTTTAGGTTGTGTTTATCTTTGGGCAATGCTCAATCGCATTCCACAAGATCCTAAATTTGTAGAAACGCTCAATTTACCAGAAGGCTTCAAAGCTATTTCCGCACTTGCTTTAGGATACCCTGAAACTCCTTTAGTAGAGCGTTCTTTAGCTGATCTTAAACAATCTAGAATTCAAACACAGATTATCAAATAATATTTATTTAATTTTTTAAAATAAAATACTTGCGCAAATTCTACTTGCGTGATAAAATGTTTTGGTAAAGTAATTTTGGGAGGTGAATTCGATGCCTAATATTAAGTCTTCTATTCGCAGTGTAAAAACTGATGCTGAACGTCGTGCTAAAAACGCACCTATCAAGGCTGGTGTTCGTAACGCTGCTCGTAAAGTTGATGCATCCGTTGCTAATAATGCCAAAGAAGAAGCTCAAGCTAATTTAGTAGCTGCTTCTGGTTTAATTGATAAAGCTGCTCGTAAAGGTATCGTTCATAAGAACGCTGCTAGTCGCAAAAAGTCTAGACTTGCTAAAAAAGTCAATGCTATGGCTTAATCGAAACACAAATAAAAAACCTACTCTTTTGAGTAGGTTTTTTTATTTTATTAATTTAAGCCTTCGCGAGCTACTATTTCATCTAGAATTCCAGCTGCTGTAATAAGAATAAAGTCTAAATCACATTGACGAGGGGGTTGTTTAGGTGGATATTTTTCCTTAAGTCCTTTGCAATCTAGCATTCCTAATGCTGCAGTAAATTTATCTGCAAACTCTTTAGTAAGTTCTTTAATGCGTGTACTTTCGTGGTTGTTACGTTTAACATATAGGCTAGATAACACCATTATCCCACCTGTTATTGCACCACAAGTTGATGCAATAGCCATTCCTCCACCAAAACCTGCACTAATTTTTAATGCTTCTGGTGGTAATTGCATATTATATGCCCAATTCGCACCATATAAAATCTTTTCAGAGCAGCAAAGCCCCCTATCGTTGCCATAACCTTTTTCAATTAAATCTTTTAACATCTTCTCTGTATCCTCCAAAATCTTTTCTTAGAAACGAATTCTGCGCTTTTTAAGACTATCTATTTATCATTATTCGTTTTCATTACTCGTTCTATTTCTTGCATGAAGTTTTTAACATCAGCAAATTGTCTATATACCGATGCGAAACGCACATATGCAATCTTATCTGTCTTTTCAAGGTGATCCATTACTAATTCCCCTACATCATTACTCGAAACTTCACTTTCACCTTTAAGTCTAAGTTCACGTTCAATTTCATGAGCCATTTCTTGAATTGTTTCATATGGAACTGGACGTTTTTCAAAAGCTCTAAGTAAACCACCGAGAAGTTTTTTTACATCAAACAACTCTCTGCGGCCATCTTTTTTTGTTACTAACAATGGTGTTTCTTCATATTTTTCATAGGTTGTAAAACGACGATTACATTCTGGGCATTCCCGTCTTCTTCTAATTGATCCACCACTTTCAACAGAACGAGAATCAACTACGCGACTATCTTCAAAAGAGCAAAATGGACATTTCATATTTTCACATCCTTCTCATTAATTATATTCGAATTTGCCTATAAAATTATTATATCATATTTATACAAAATTTGTTAATAATAATAAAAAAGTCTTGCTGAATAATCAGCAAGACTTTATTTTTTTATTAACCACGCATCCAAGGTGGGATGTCAGTATCGCTACTTGGCATTGAGGATTTGAATAAACCGCCACCAGTAGATGGAGAAGATTTTTCTTCTGTTTCTGTACTTCCACCATAGCTAGGAGCTGTTGGTGTTGAAGGATCAGAGATACTTCTTGTTGGTGCATTGTAACTTGGTCTGCCAGTAACAACGCGTCCGCCTTGAACAGGACCTTTACCTTCAAAACCTGTTGCGATTACAGTTACGCGGATTTCATCTTCAAGAGATTCATCGATAACTGCACCGAAGATGATGTTAGCATCTTTATCAACTGCACCAGTAATGATATTGGATGCTTCAGTAACGTCAAACAAGGACAAGTCTTTACCACCAGTGATGTTGAATAAAACACCACGAGCGCCATCGATAGATGCTTCAAGCAATGGACTCTTAATCGCAGCTTCAGCAGCAGCAAGTGCTCCGCCTTCGCCTTTTGCAGTACCGATACCCATAAGTGCAGAACCTGCATCAGACATAATAGTTTTTACATCTGCAAAGTCAGCATTGATATGACCAGGTACACTAATCAAGTCAGAGATACCTTGTACACCTTGACGAAGAACGTCATCGGCAATACGGAATGCATCTAACATGCTAGTACGACGATCAATTACTTGTAATAATCTGTCATTAGGAATTGTAATCAAAGTATCTACTTTATCTTTTAAAGTAATAATACCACTATCAGCTTGGTTCATACGGCGTTTGCCTTCAAATAAAAACGGTTTTGTTACAACGCCAACAGTAAGCGCGCCAACTTCACGAGCACATTCTGCAACGATTGGAGCAGCACCAGTACCAGTACCACCGCCCATACCAGCAGTTACGAAAACCATATCAGCACCTTTAAGTAAAGACATGATTTCTTCTCTGGATTCTTCAGCAGCTTTTTCACCGATTTCTGGATTAGCACCTGCACCTAAACCTTTAGTAAGTTTTTCACCTATTTGAATGCGTTTTTCAGCTTTAGATAAAAGTAAAGCTTGAGCATCGCAGTTAACAGCAATAAATTCTACACCTTTAACACCTGCAGCAACCATGCGATTTACCGCATTATTACCACCGCCACCAACACCAATTACTTTTATGTTAGCTAACGTTTCAACTTTTGTTCCGATATCATCAAACATTGTTCATCCCCCTAACCTTGGGTAATTTTTATTATACAATTTTAGCCAAATATGCTTATGTATTCTATAAAATAATACCCTTTTATGCCTTAATTGTCAAATTTTATTTTTTCAAATATAGCCTTCTAATGATAGCTAAATTTTGGAATATGCGCATGCCAAAAACCAGCATTACAACTAGATAAAAATCTATTCCAAGCATTATTCCTGCATAGCAAAAAAACGCTGCCAAAAGTATATTCACTGTAAAGCCTGATACGAAAATAGAAATATCAAAAAGACCTTCAAGACTTGCTTTTATACCACCAAAACCTGTATCAAGCGCCGCCATTAATGCTACAGAAAATATGCCACTATATTCTTTAGGTACGTAGAAAGGACAGTAAACTCCTGCCAATATACCTATTATTAAACCAGCTATTGCATAAGTCATGGTTTAGCACCTCCCTGTACAGAATCTTTAGGTGCTTCCGTTTTTTCTTCAATTGGTTTTATAAACTCAAATGGTCTACCTTGTTTAAACTCAGGTATTTTTATGTTTTCTGATTTACTAACTTCTGTTTTAATTCCCCAAAACTTAAAGTTTTCCATTACACCACCACGTAATTGCAAAGAACTTTCAAGTACTTGTGGATTGCCTATTGCTGTAATGTTAAAAGGTGGTGCTATACGTGTATTATTTACTACAACTGTTGGCCCTGCACATCTAATTTCACTAGTCCCCATTATACGTTGTCCGTTAATAGCTATAGCTTCTGCTCCAGCAGCTCGCAATTCGTTGATAACACGTAAGATGTCTTCATCATGGATAATATAAAGGTTATTATTTTCACCTGGTTTGCTTGTAACTTTGCTATCATCAATAATAAAAGTAATACCAGGCCCTTCAACTGATATTTCACCACTTAAAAGTTTTAAACGTGAAATTTCTTTTGTTAAAAGAGCATCTCCACTACTTTCTTTTGCAATTTTCAATTCGGCATTCAAGCGCTCATTTTCTTTTTCAGCATTTTGTAAACGATCAGATAAATCTTCAACACGTTGTACGTTGATAGACTTCTGACGTTCTGCGGTTTTGATTTGCGTCGAAACCATAAAACCGATTACTAGACAAACTAGCGCTATTAAAATTTGTGTATGCTTCTTATAAATCATTTTTTATTCCTCGTAAACTATTTTAGTTTAATAAATGGTTTAGCATATTGTATATCAATAAAATCTGCTTGTACATTTCTATCTTTAATTTCATTAAATACAGTCATAAAAATTTCGCTTTTTTCTTTAATTTGATCCACGTTTCCTAATAAAACAGGAAATCCATAAGCCAACTCTACTCTAATATTACCACTATTATTTATATAGATTTCCGAAATTTTACTTAACGCCTCATCATTTAAAGAATTTATAAAATCAATAACATTTCTAATCTTTATATTTTGAACATGATCACCTATAAAAACATTACCACAACTTATGCCTGTCAAAATAGGAATTGTAGTCCCTTTGAGACCTTGGGAAACGTCTAAGACCATTGCATTTTTATCTACCGTAACAAAACTTTGGTAAGAGTTTCTAATGTAAAGTACTGGTTTACGGTCAGTAATATTTATGTACATTATCGCTGGTAAACCATAGGATACTGATACATCAGAAATATTAACATCACCAGATAATCTATTAATTACATTACTTCTTGAGATATTAAACAAATTTATTGGTTCTTCATAGTTAAGAATTTTAAGAACATCTTTTCGTGAAAAGCGTGTATCTCCTTCAACTACAATGTCACCAAACGAAAGGGCTGGATTACGCAAAGCTTGATAACCAAAATAACATCCACATAACACAAAAACTATCATAAGCATTCTAAAAATTTTACGAAGACGCTTTTCTCCACGTTCTTTTCGCAAACGTTGTTTTGTGGTATCCATGTTATCCCCCTTCCCTTAATTATATTCTAGTTGTCTTACTTGCTTTTCAACGGATCTTGTAAAATTATTTCGCATAAGTCAGCATATGATATTCCTAATGCTGCTGCAGCGTCTGGCACTAAGCTTGTAGGCGTCATGCCTGGTACAGTGTTGATTTCTAAAACATAACATTTCCCTAATTGGTCAATCATAATATCAACACGTGCAACGCCATTACAACCTATAGCATTGAAAGTATCTGTAGCTAATTTTTTCGCTTCTGCTTCTACTAAAGTATCTAATGGTGCCGGAATAATATGTTCCGAGCCACCAGCTGAATATTTTGCTTTAAAATCATACCATTCTAAATTTGCTTTAATAAGAATTATTGGGAAGATTTCTAACTTTCCGCCGGATTTAACCATAGAAACAGTGATCTCATCACCGATTATACATTCTTCTACTAAAACTTCATCACAATATTCAAAAGCTAAATTAAAAGCTGCTTGCAATTCTTCTTCTTTGCGAACTATAGTGATTCCTAAGCTTGAACCTTGAGATGCGGGTTTTACAACTACTGGCAAAGAAAATTTTGCTAAAGTCTTTTCAACTGCAATTGCTTTATCTTCTGCATATAAGAATAAACAATCTGGTGTAGAAATTCCAGAACCAAAAAGCACTCTTTTCGTTGCAAATTTATCCATACCAATAGCACTGGCACTTACGCCAGAACCAGTATACGGAATATCAAGCATCTCCAAAACGCTTTGAATCCTACCATCTTCACCGTAGATGCCATGCATAGCATTAAACACTACATCTGCTTTTGCATCTGCTAGTTGCTTGCAAAAGTTTTTAGGATCAAAATCGATTTCCACAACATTATAACCTTTTTCTTTTAATGCTTTGATAATTCCAGCACCAGTACTTAAAGATACTTCTCTTTCAGCTCCTGGACCACCTAACACTACTGCTATAACTTTGTTCTTATCCATTGTTTTTTGCCTCGCTTAGTGTTTTTACTAAATTTTCGCCAATTTGATAAACATTGCCAGCTCCTACTGTCATAATTAAATCGCCTTCTAATGCTATTTCTTGAATATACTTTTCAACATCAGCAAAGTCATTGATATATTTTGCTTTTTGACCTGTAGCTGTAACAATATCTTTTATTAATTGTTCCTCAGAAATACCTTCTAGCGGGCTTTCACCAGCTGAATAGATATGAGTTAAAATCAATTCATCGCAATCAGTAAAACATCTGCAAAATTCATTATATAAAATCTTCGTACGAGTATATCTATGTGGCTGGAATATACACACTATTCGTTTTGGATTAGTTTGTCTAGCAGCTTTTAAAGATACTGCGATTTCTGTTGGATGATGAGCATAATCATCTACTATCCATACTCCATCTACTTTACCTTTAGTTTCAAATCTGCGTTTTGCACCTGCAAAGCCCGCTAACGCTTCTACAATCTTTTCTGTAGGTATACCTAGCAGAACTGCCGCTGCAAAAGCCCCTAGAGAGTTTAAAACATTATGGCGACCTGGTACACAAAGAGTTACCTTAGTCAAAAATTCATTTTTAACATATAAATCATACTCTGTTCCATTGATACTATAAGAAACGTTTTCTGCATAATAATCTAACTCTTTCTCAAAACCATAAGTAACTATAGCTTGATCAATGTCTTGCCCAATCTCTCTAACTTTTTGATTGTCGAAGCACATAACAGCTGTACCACCAGGTTTGATATTGCCTAGAAACTGTTGAAATGCACTATATATTTTTTCTTCTGTTCCATAATAATCTAAATGATCATTTTCAATGTTTGTTATTACTGCAATATAAGGATTTAGTTTAAGAAAAGAACCATCACTTTCATCTGCTTCTGCAACAACTAAATCACTTGCACCACTACGAGCATTACCTTTAATACAAGCAACTTCTCCTCCAATCATAATTGTAGGATCAACATCAGAAAGAGCTGTTATTGTGGCTAACATCGCACTTGTTGTAGTTTTACCATGAGCACCTGCTACAGCAATACCTCTGCCGTCATTAAAGATATCCGCTAAAACATCTGAACGATGCAAGATTGGAATATTACGTATTTTAGCAGCTACAATCTCAGGGTTATTAAAATGAATAGCAGTAGATGCTACTACCGCATCTACATCAGCAACATATTCAGCATCATGCTCACCAAAATAAATTGTTGCGCCTTCACTTAAAAGTTCGTCTGCCATATGTCCTTTTGCTAAATCAGAGCCAGTAACCTGAAAGCCTCTTTTTGCCAAAACATAAGCAATAGCGCTCATACCTGCGCCACCAATACCTATGAAATGTATTTTCTTTAAGTTCTCTATCATGGCCTGCCTCCTAATTTTTAACAAGTTCCAATGCCTTTTTGGCTATTTGTGCTGCTGCATACGGTCTACCAAGACTTTTTGCAACTTCACCCATTTCTACTAATTTACTTTTATCTAATAAAAGTTCTTCAATATTTTCTAGTAATTTTCTGCCAGTCAAATCTTTATCCAAAATAACTTTTGCAGCACCAACTGTTTCTAATGCTTTTGCATTAAACTCTTGGTGATTTCCAGTTGCATAAGGGTAAGGAATCAAGATTGCTGGAATACCTTTTGCTGTAAGCTCTGCAAGCCCTAATGCGCCTGCTCTAAACACACCTAAATCTGCAACAGCTAAGGCTTGTGGCATATCATGTAAATAAGGTGTGATTGTTATGTTAGATGCAAAACCGCCTATTTTTTTAACTTGTTCCATATATGCATCATAATTTTTATTACCGGTTGCATGTAATATTTGTACATCGCAACGACCAGAAAGTTCCTTTTCAACTTCAAGCATTGCATTATTTATAGACTGTGCTCCAAGACTACCACCAGTTACCAAAATAGTAGTTTTGTCTTCTTCAAGACCCAATTCTTTTAGAGCCTCTTTGCGATCTACATCTAGAATATCCGTACGAATTGGATTTCCCGTAAACTCTACATCGGCGCTTGAAGGAAAATGATTTGCTGCTTCTTTAGCACCAAGAAATACTTTTTTTGCAAATCGCGCTAAGATTTTATTTGTAACACCAGGAAGTGCATTTTGTTCTTGAATGCAAGTTGGAATGCCTTTTAATGCTGCCAAAAATACAATTGGTCCACAAACATAACCGCCTGTGCCAATCACCAAATCTGGTTTTATTTCATTCAAAAGTTTTTGTGCATCTGCTAATCCTGTAAATAGTTTATAAGTAGATTTTACCGTATCTAAGCTAAAGCTACGTTTAAAACCTGCTACATCTATAAATTCGATAGGATAGCCCTGACGTGGCACAAGTTCTTTTTCTAAACCATGTAAAGTACCAACAAATACAATTTCTGCATCTGGTCTTAATGATTTTATTTTGTCGGCAATAGTAAGTGCTGGATAAATATGTCCACCAGTACCACCACCTGAAAGTATTACCTTCATTATACCCTCCAATTAGCTTTCAGCTAACGCTAACACCATTTCTTTAAAGGCTTTTCCACGTGCTGGAAAATCTTTAAACATATCAAAAGAAGCACAAGCAGGAGACAATAAAACGACTTGCGGATACATAGCAGAAACTTTTGCTCTAGCTATTGCTTGTGAAAAAGTTTTTACTATTACTATATTTTCTACACCAGCCTCTTTCGCTGCCGCTTCAAAACGTTCTTTTGCTTCACCAATTAGAATTAATAAATCTACATTTTTCTTTACTAAATTCATCATCTCTGTTAAATCAGTACCTTTATCACGACCACCAGCAATCAAAACAATATGTCCATCCGGAAATGATTCCAATGCTTTAATTGTAGATTCAGGATTTGTCGCTTTTGAATCATTGTAATAAGGAACATCATCGATAGAAGTTACGTATTCTAATCTATGCTCGACACCAGTAAAGTTTACTAGTGCGCGTTTCATGTCTTCAATGCTCACTCCTGCAAAAAAACCACAAGCAATTGCTGCAAGCACATTTTCTTCATTGTGTGAACCAAAGATTTTTAATTCGTCTTTGTGACAAACTTCAAACTTGTCACCTTGCCATTTTATATAAAAAGTACCATCTTGTAAATAAACACCTTCATAAAGTTCTTCAACCCTACTAAAATAGCAAAGAGTCCCTGTTACAGCTTCACCCCAGGAACGAATTGTTTTATCATCATAATTTAAGATTGTGTAATCTGATTTAGTTTGATTATTTAAGATACGTTTTTTTATAACGCCATATTCTTCCATAGTATGATGACGTTCTAAATGGTCTGGAGTTAAATTTAAAACTACAGCAATATCAGCCTTGAAATTTTTAACGCCTTCAAGCTGATAACTAGATAACTCTGCCGCTAAAAAGCTTTCTTCATTGAGTCCTTCTACTTCTTTAGAAAGAGCTAAACCTATATTTCCACCTACTGCTGTTTTAACTGGTAATGCTTCGAACATTTTGCCAATTAATGTTGTCGTAGTTGTTTTTCCATTAGTTCCGGTGATAGCCGCTATGTGTCCATGGTAGTTTCTAAAGGCAAGCTCTACCTCGCTTATCACTTCAATACCTTCTGCTTTTGCTTTTTCTGCTAGAGGAGATCTTATAGAAATACCTGGTGAAATTACAAAGGTTTTAACAGTCGCTAATAAATTAGGTACGTCACCATAACAGAACATACCCTCGTTTGCTTCAAGCAATTCATATAACTCTTGATCTATTTCTTTTTCCTCATCATTATAGAGAATTACTTTGTTGCCAGCTTTTGCTAAAACTTCTGCAGCGCCTAAACCACTAACGCCTGCACCATATACTAATATTGCATCTTTGTTTGCCATTTAGATGCATCCCCTTCCTGCTTTATCTAAAAATCATTTGTCAAAAACCATAGACCTAAACCTATAGCGCTAAAAATAAAACTTGCCAAAGTGAAATACTTTACAACTGTTTCTTCCCTCACGCCGCCTAATTCATAGTGATGATGTAATGGACTCATACGAAAGATTCTTTTTCCGCCAGTTGCTTTAAAATATAAAACTTGTAAAATTACTGAACCTGCCTCAAGAACATATACAGCACCGATAATTACCAAAAGAAATTCCGTGTGCGTTAAGAGAGCAAGTGCAGCTATAGCACCACCAAGAGCTAATGAACCAGTATCGCCCATAAACACTTGCGCTGGGTATTTGTTGAAATAAAAGAATCCAAAACAAGCTCCTAATAATGTTATAGCAAATCCGCCTAAAGTTATCATATTCATGCCATAAGCAATAACAGCATATGCTGCTAATACCGGAACACTAACACAGGTAACTAGTCCATCTAAACCATCTGTAAGATTGACAGCATTTGTCGTACCTACAAGCAGCAATACCACCAACACGTAATATACCCATCCTAATTCTATAAAAACAGTAGTTCCTGGTATCCATAAATTTGTAATGTTTTGATGAGAAAATGTCTCAATGTAATAAATATAGGAACCAGCTAATAGTAATTGCATAGCAAGTTTTTGAATTGCTGTAAGACCTAGATTGCGATGTTTAACTACTTTGATATAGTCATCAAGCAAACCTATTAAAGCATGCCCTAACATTAATATTAAAGCCATTAACATTGTAGGGTCTAATTCATTCCACATAAATGTTGTTAAGATAACTGAAAGGATGATTAATAAACCACCCATAGTAGGTGTACCAGCTTTTTTCTTGTGTGAATCTGGTCCACAATCCCTTATACTTTGCTCGGCCTTTAGCTTATGCAACCAAGGAATCATAGCAGGACCTAATGCTACACAAATAACGAATGACGTTATTAACATTAGTACTAGCCCTAACTCAACAAAATACATTATAACACCGTTCTTTCCTCATTATTTTGAAAAAACTAACTTGATAACTCCATCTACTTGCATGGAATGTGATCCTTTTAAAAGCACTATATCTTCTGCTTTAAGAATTTCTTCCAATCGTTTAGCTGCTTCTTCTCTTGAAGGGAAGTGTTCAGCTTGGCCCCCTTTTGAAATAGCACCTTTTGCTATTTCCTTAGCCTCATTACCATAAACTAATATATGATCAATACCAGCAGCTACTGCAAGTTCACCCATACGGAAATGAGCATTTGCAGAACCATCTCCTAATTCCAACATATCTGCTAGTACAGCTAAAGCACGAGATTTACCAGCTTGTGCTTTTTTCATTTCCTTAACTGTATTAAAAGCAGCTTCCATGGAAGCAGGGCTAGCATTGTATGCATCGTTAATTACGATATAGTCACCAAACCTTTTGATTTCCTGTCTGCTACCAGTAATTTCATAAGAGCTAAGTGCTTTTACCATATCACTTAATTGTACACCAAAATATCTACCTACTGCAATGGCAGACAAAGCATTCATAACATTATGGATGCCGATTTGTTGTATGTGAAAAACCGCTGTAGCACCCGTTTCTTTTTCTAAACAAGTAAAGGTGCTTCCTAGTGCTGAAACCTCAATATCTTTTGCGATATAATCATCAGCTGATTCAAGTCCAAACCAAGCAATCGGAGCAGCAGATTTATTTGCCATCTTTCTTACAAGTTCTAAATCACCATTTAGAACTGCTTTACCATTTGTTGGTAAATATTCTAGAATTTCACTTTTTGCTTTTGCTATATTTTCCAAACTTCCCAATTCGCCAATATGAGTTTCTCCAACGTTACTAATAACCGCTACATCTTGGCAGGCAATTTTTGTAAGATCTGCTATTTGTCCAATGCCTCGCATTCCCATTTCAACTACTGCAATTTCCGTGTCTGCCTTAAGGTTAAATAAGGTCATCGGTAAACCAATTTCGTTATTAAAATTTCCTTGAGTTTTAATAATTTTGTATTTAGAAGCAAGACAAGCTGCCACCATATCTTTAGTAGATGTCTTACCATTTGAGCCAGTAATCGCAACTACCTTTAAAGCAGGAAAGCTCATTCTGTAGAAATGAGCTATTCCTTGATATGCTTTTAAGGTGTCGTCTACTCTCACTATAACAATATTTTTAGGAAGCTCTACTTCCTCAGATACTAATACACCAGCTGCACCCATATCTATTGCTTGTTGCAAATAGTTATGACCGTCAAACTGTTCGCCTTTAATGGCAACAAATAACTCTCCTTTGGAGATACTTCTTGTATCTGTACTTATGCCAGAAAAAACAATATTCTCTTTAAAATCACTAAGGCCATTTGTAGCCTTTAGTACATTTTCTAAAGTTAGCATTATTTCTTACCTTCCCAATAATCTCTTACTACTTCACAATCATCAAAATGTATAGTTTCAGTTCCAAGAATTTGATAATTCTCGTGCCCTTTACCTGCAATCATAATTACATCATCAGGTGCCGCATGCTCAAGTGCATGATTAATAGCATCTCTTCTATCAGTAATTTTTACTACAGTTTTTCCTTCTGGAACATTTGTTAATGCTGTAGCAATTTCTGCAATAATAGCTTCTGGATTTTCCGTTCTTGGATTATCGGAAGTTACTACAATGTTATCTGCAAGGTCAAGTGCTATTCCGCCCATGATAGGACGTTTTTTGTTATCGCGGTCACCACCGCAACCAAACACTACCCAAAGTTTACCGTTTGTAATAGATCTAGATGTTTTTAAAACATTGTCTAAACCATCTGGACTATGTGCATAGTCAACAATTACTGTATATGGTTGTCCAGCTTCTACTAATTGGAAACGACCTGGAACACCATCAAAATTGTTTAAAGTGCTTGTGATAAGTTTTGGATCAATATGTTCTGCTAGCATAGCAGCAACAACGCCCATCACATTATATACATTAAATTCGCCTGTGATTTTAAGATTTAAATCCATTTCACCAGCAGGTGTTTGCAAGTTAAGAATCATACTCTTAGCAGCAACAATAAATTTTAGCGGATGAATATCATTACCTTCACCCATACCAAACGTCATAGTTTTTGCTTGAGTGCGTGCTTTAATAATTTCCACACTTGGATCATCTGCATTAAAAATCGCTGTTTTATTTTCTTTTGTACCAAGATGTAAGTTTTCAAAAAGAATACTCTTTGCATCTCTGTAATTATCTAGTGTTTCATGAAAATCCAAATGGTCTTGAGTGATATTAGTGAGGATAGCAACATCGTACTCACAACCTGCAACTCTATTTAGAGCTAAGGCATGAGAAGATACTTCCATTACCACATAATCGCAACCAGCTGTTTTCATTTGGTAGAGGGCTTTTTGTAAATCAACAACATCAGGGGTTGTGTTGTGAGCTACAATAGCCTCATCTTCTACCATAATATTTATAGTGCCAATTAAACCAACTTTATGCCCAGCATTTCTCAAAATACTGCGAATGATATTAGTTGTGGTTGTTTTACCGTTAGTGCCAGTAACACCTATCATACGCATATTTTTACCTGGATAATCGAAAAAGAATGGAGCTATTGCTTCCATTGCTTTGCGTACATCCCTCACTTCTATAACAGTTAAGTTTTCAGGAATGTCTGTAGGAATATCTTCTACTAATGCTGCTACTGCTCCGCTATCTGCAGCCTTTTGGATATATTGGTGACCATCTACATGGGCGCCTTTGATACAGATAAAAAGACTACCTTCTACTACTTCACGAGAATCTGCAGTAATATCTTTAATCATCTTATCTGTATTACCAATAACTGTTGTGTCTTTTAGTTGTTCTAGTAATAATTGTAAATTTTTTTCCATGACTAACTACCCCCTAAAAATGAAATGGCAGCCCAAAGCAGGCTGCCTCTCAAAATCTTTTTTTATCGTACATATAGTGAAAGGCGTCTTATCTTTTGTTAGCGTAAGCGTATTCCGCGTTACCAACCTTCCCTACTGGTGTTGTCTTTACATAAATATTATTTCTCGCAATACTCATGCCAAGTTGCTTTTCAGCTATAGAAGTAATTCTTTCAGGTCCTTTTAATAAGTCTACTTCTATTTTAGTTTCAGCATTTTTGTTGATAAGAGTATTTTCTTGTTGTTTTAATGCTATAAGTGCATTGCCAGAAGATACGAATGTTTCACTGCGAACAACTGCAACACAATACATGGTTAAGAGCATCCCAATAACGAGCAAGATGCGATTACGTTTTTGTCTACGATTACTTACTTCATTATTCTTCTTAACACGTTTTTTTGTTTCCTCAGGTACTTCCCAACGTTCCTGTGTAGCAAAATTGTCGTATTTTCTAGCTAACATAAGATTTCCCCCGTCCCTTAAATTTTTATCCCATACCTCAATCTCGCACTCCGCGATCTTGGATTTTCTTCAACCTCTAAATCTGTCGGTACAATGTTACCTACTTTTTTTACTAGCACCTGTTTCCCGCAAACGCATGGTAATTTCGGTGGACATGTACAACCTTTAGCTAATTCAGCTAATTTTTGTTTAATAATTCTATCTTCAAGAGAATGGAAGGTTATAACACCTATACGACCTCCAGAATTCAATCTTGAAACCGCATCCTCAACTACCTTATTAAGAATGTTTAGTTCGTCATTAACCTCTATTCTTAATGCTTGGAAAGTTCTTTTAGCAGGATGTGGACCATCTTGTCTTGCACCTTTTGGAATAGCCTTTTTGATTACATCAACTAATTCAGCTGTTGTTTCAAGAGGTTTTTCCTTACGAGCTGTCACAATAAATTGTGCAATTCGCTTACTCCAGCGTTCTTCACCATATTTGTAGATAAGCTCTGCAATATCTTCTTCACTATATTCGTTAACCACTTTAGCTGCGGTGAATTTAGAATCTTTATTCATACGCATATCTAAAGGGCCGTCATTCATATAGGAGAAGCCTCTATCAGGAGTATCTAACTGATAAGAAGAAACACCTAAGTCAAAAAATATTCCATCGACTTTATCAATATCTAAGTCGTCTAAAACCTGATTCAAGTTGCGGAAGTTGGATTTTACAATCTCTACTCTGCAAGGCAAATCTTTTAATCTTTCACTAGCTGCTCTAATCGCATCGTCATCTTGATCTATAGCAATTAGCATGCCATTTTTATTAAGCTTTTCTGCAAAAGCTCTAGAGTGACCAGCGCCACCCATGGTACAGTCAACATAAATACCATCAGGTTTAGTTATGAGCCAATCTACACTTTCATTTAACAAAACACTTACATGTGTAAATTCCATATATTTATCCTTTACAAACCGAGATCAACTACTTGTTCTGCAAGTTCTTCAGCAGATTCTTTGTGATCAGAGTCCCATTTATCAGGATTCC
>CAMTOO010000018.1 GCA_947074185.1 uncultured Negativicutes bacterium | reverse complement strand
ATTGTTTTGAATAAGTTTATAGTATACATAAAAACCTCCTCTGGTCATAAAAATAATCCTTTAGCTCATTAAATCAAATCCAGAAACAAAGGGCAATTTTTTTACACTTTTTCGTGTCATTTTAGCAAACTTTTTTATTTTTTGCTTATTTTTTCTGCAATAATCCTTGCGGCTTCTCTTAAATCTTCTTCATTATGAGCAGCTGTAACTGTTATACGCAAGCGGCTTGTAGCTACCGTAGGTGGTCTAATTGCTGATACTATAATTCCAGCCTCTAAAATTTCTTCTGCTACTTGAGCGCAAATTTTTGGATTTTTTATCAAAATTGGAATTATTGGTGTAGGACTATCTAAAAATTCTATATTATTTTCTCTTAAGACGTCTTTAAAAGCTTTTGTATTAGAACGTAATTTATCTACTAAGCTAGCATCCGTTTGAAGTATTTTCAAAGCCTTTAAAGCTGCTCCTATAGGAGCAGGACTTAACGTTGTAGAAAAAATAAAACTACGAGCTCTATTTGTAAAATATTCAATAAATTCTTCTGATGCTGTAACAAAACCACCCTCTGCTGCTAACGCTTTACTTAAAGTTCCTACTTCTAAATCAACACCTGTAGTCATATTAAAGTGACTTTTTGTACCTTCTCCCTTTGGACCTAACACTCCAGTTGAGTGCGCTTCATCTACTACAAGCAGTGCCTTGTAACGCTTTGCTAAGGTAGCTAATTCTGGCAAAGGTGCAATATCGCCATCCATGCTAAATACACCATCTGTCACTATTATTCGCTGCCCAGAACATGGGGTGGTTTTTAGTAATTCTTCTAAATGATTAAGATCTACGTGTCGATAAACTGCTACTTTAGCTCTTGATAATCTAATACCATCAATAATACTAGCATGATTTAATTCATCACTAAAAATCACGTCACCAGCGCGCCCTAAAGAACTTAATACGCCTACGTTCGCCATATAGCCTGCATTAAAAATACGCCCATTTTCTTGATGTTTAAACTGACTAATCCTTTCCTCTAATTGGGAAAGAAGCGGATAGCAACCTGTTGTAAGTCGAGCTCCACCAGAACCTGTTCCGTATTTAACGATAGCCTCAATAGCAGCAGCTTTCACTTCTTCATTATGAGTTAACCCAAGATAATTGTTAGAAGCTAAAAGTAAACACTCTTTTCCCTCTAACAATACTTTATCTGCTCTATGAGGAGTATATTCTTTTACTGCTCGGTATAAATTTAAATTTTTAATATTTTCAATTTCTTCTTTATAGCTAATCATAATTCCTCACACTATTTGATATTTGCTAATACTGGTTTTTTTTCTAAATAATTAATTATTGCTTGAATATCTAGTTTTGGTTTCGCAAAAAACACCCTTCCGCCCAATTCACTACCTGCTTCCTTTAAAGGAGTTATTCTAGTATAGCCTTCTTTTGTAGCAACATAACCAGTAGTATATTCTGGATCATCTGACCAGCAAAGCTCTGCCAAAACTCCCTCAGCACTTACTACTTTAGAAGCTAAGACTAAGGCTTCTAATAAATGTTGATTCACATTTTCTGTTTGCTTTTCTAAATGTTTTTTATAGTTTACTTGATCTGCAATATCCATATAAGAAACTCTCACGCCGCGTGAGCCTTTATCATCCAAACGCTCTCCCGTTTCTGCGTCTAGAATAATTGCGCCACGCATATTACTATTTATTTTACATAAATGTTCAAAAGCTTTCTTGACTGCATTAGCACTTACACCTGCCTCAAAAAGTGCTTTACCTGCACTTTCCCTGCCGATAGCAATCGTAGCTCCATCTATCGTTTCCTTGATTTTTAAGAGAGGAATGTAACTTAATTCCTCACAAGGTATTTTTTCTATTTTTACATTTATAAATTCTGCTTTCCCTTTTGTATGAGTAAAGGCCCTTTTTATCATAAGCTTAACGGTTTCTTCAACTGCTAATTCTGGTAAAATTTTTTCTGCACCAGATATATGAGTACCACCAGCCTCATGTGGTTTATCCTTAGATGCTCTCATTTTCACACTATACATCATATAGTTTTCTCCACGCTTTGCTCTAGCTTAGCAAGCTTAGCAACTTTTTCTAAAACTTTTGTCAAAGGATATGCTGTAACAGCAGTGAATATCAGACCAGGCACACTAGCAATAATCAATGGATACACTGCTTTTCCTAAAATAGTTCCTACACATAACCTTCCTAATATAGATCCTATTGGTCCTGCAATTATAATAGTAAATAAATTTCTACCACCTAAATATAAAACGCCGCCAACAGATACCCGAAATACCAAGGCAATAATAACATTAAAGAAGTTTTGTGTACCTAATATTAAGCCTATTAAACTAGCAATGACACCTGCTACAATATATTTTTTAAAGCCAAAAACTGCACATATTGCTACAGCAATTGGTGCAGATAATTGAAACTCTGTTCCTGGTATAAAACTTGGAAGTTTAAACATTCCTGTCACAATAATAAATACTGCTAAAAGTCCTATTTCCGCAATGTCTCTTGTTTTCATGATATACTCCTTGAATAATTTTGGTTAACTTGTTTTTTTGTTCGGTTAACAGATAAATTATAAACTTTATCTCCCCCTTTGTAAACCAGTTTTATTTTTTGGTTAACATGTCCGAAAATAAAATATCCTATTTTCTTGTTGACTATGGGATATCTATCAAGTAAAATTAAATTAACTGAAATCATTTTGACGTCAAATGACCGTTAATCATAGACCGATAATAATTATTCAATTAAGGGGGGTTCACGCAATGAAATTGGGAATTATTTGCGAAGAAAACGTTACCGGTATTATAAAAGAAGTCATGTTCCAATATAGACAATTTGAATACAATCTGTTTGTTGTAGATGCAGAAACAGATATTATTGAGGTTGCAAAACAGCAAGAAGATCATTTAGATGCTTGGCTTATTTGCGATCGAATTTCTCTGCACGCTTTGCAGCGCTGGGGAGGAGTAGAAAAGCCTATTTTTGCCATTCCTTATGGAATAGATAGTTTTTACAAAGTTCTTTCTGAACTTCTAAACAAAAATTTTAGAATTGATAATGTAAGTATCGATACTATTGCTTCAAGCAATGTAGCTACAGCTTTAAACGAGGTTTCCATTGATTTCAAAAAATTGAATTGTCTTGACGAAAGCAATCAACTTACACTACAAGATTACATAAGTTTTCACAAAGAGGCTTTCCAAAAAAGTCATACGGCAATGGCTTTTACAAGTAGTGATTTAGTAAAAAAAGAACTAGCTAAAATGGGTATTACTACTTTTTCTATTTTGCCTGCACGTTTAGCAATTAACAATATTCTAAACATGCTTTTAAGCGAAGGGCAAATTATGAGAATAGCAGAAGGCCAAGTTGCAGTACAGGTTTTCGACTTTGATATTTATGCTAAAGAATATGACTACTATTCGGTAGATGATCTATATGCTCGTGAAATTACCTTCATGAAAGTCCTTATTGAATACTCTAAGAAAATAAATGGCTCATTAAAATCTGCAGGACAAGGTAGATTTTTCCTATTCACAACTAAAGGTTCCTTAAGGGACTGTACTAATAACTTCACGGCTATCCCAGATTTTCCAGAATTAAATTCCATCAAGAAAGATATTTGTGCCTGTGGAATTGGTTTTGGAAACTCTGCAAGCCAAGCAGAACTTAATGCGATGGTTGCCCTAAGACAAGGCAGAGAAACTGGTTTTGGTAGTTGGTTTGTTATCACGGAAAATAAACAAATTATCGGTCCATTAAGTGCTGAATCCTTCCAAACAGTTGATTTGTACTCAGAAAATTTGATTTTTGCTAGCAAACAAGCTTCTCTAAGCGTTGCTACTTTAAGCAAAATAGAACAACTTATTAAAAAATCAGGAACTCACAATGTTAGTGCTCAAGATTTAGCAATGGCATTACACATCTTACCCCGTAGTGCAAGACGTATCTTACAGCGTTTAGTCGAAGGTGGCCTGGCTAAAGAAATCGGCGGTGAATCACCAGGCATCAAAGGTAGACCTAAAAAAGTTTATCAAGTAACATTATAGATTAGCTAGTTACCTAAGAGGATTCTTACTATGAAAAATTTAAAGGAGTTTATATGCGTTTAGAAAATGTAGCTCTTGTATTAGAAGGCGGCGGTATGCGTGGCATGTTTAGTGCCGGAGTGTTCGAAGCCTTCATGCAAAAAAATATTATTTTCCCGTATATTAGTGCAGTTAGTGCTGGTGCCTGCAATATTTGCTCTTATATGTCGCACCAACCTATGCGCACTCGTAAAATAATAAAATATTTCGTTAATGATCCAAGATATTTTGGCATGAAAAACTGGCTAAAAAGTGGTAGTTTCTTTGGTTTTGATTTTATTTTTAATGACCTGCCAAAAGAATTACTTCCTTTTGACTATGAGGCCTTTGATAATTATCCTGGTCTACTAGAAGTTGCCACTACAGATATTGTAGCTGGTAAAACAGTATGGTATTCTGCCAAAGATTTTAAGGGTGACTTCACGCCAATCATAGCTTCTTCTTCCATGCCTTTTTTAGCGCCAATCGTTAATTATCAAGGCTTGAAGTTGTTAGATGGGGCATTGTTAGCTCCTATGCCAATAGAACGTGCTATGGAACAAGGCTATAAAAAATTCATTGTTGTTCTAACTAGAAACGAAGGTTATAAAAAAGCAACTAGCGTACCACAAGCCCTTTTAAAATGGCGTTATCGCAACTATCCTAAACTATGGGAAATTATGGAAACAAGAGCTGCTTTATACAATAAGCAAATTAAGCTCCTTGAAAGTCTAGAATCTAAAGGTGAGGCTATTCTCATTCGACCTAAAATGCCTTTGAAGGTAGATAAGCTAAACATCGATCATAAAAAACTTTTAGAACTTCATGATCATGGCGTAGAATGCGGGTTAGAAAAAATAAAATATATAAAAGATTTTGCCTGTGAATTTTAAAACAAAAAGCACTAAATGCTAAAAACATTTAGTGCTTTTTTATATTAAGTTCGTAAAACTTTTTTCGCTTGATAATGTGCACAAATCCAGCGTGTTGTTTGATCTAAAGCAAGTGCAAACCATGCTCCATATAATCCTAGACCAAAGTAAAAACTAAGCATATAGGTGACAATTGGTCGTACTATAGAGATGCTCAAAAAAGAGTATTTAGCTACATAATTTGTAAGTCCTACGCCACGTAAAACCCCTGACATAGATAAAGATAACGCCGAAGGAAAAGAACAAATACCAACTATTATTAAAATATTTGTCCCCATTTCGACAAGCCTTAAATCGCTACTATAAAGGCTTATCAAATCTTTTGCAAAAACTATATATAGAACTGCAAATACCGTTGCTGCCATTAAAGGTATTTGCAGCGCTACATGATAAAGTTTATGCTGTTCTTCTTTATTTCCACGTAAGTGTAGCATACCTGCTAAGGCTAAACTAGCTTTACTAAAACCTTGCGCAAAACTATAGAAAATATCGCATAAAGTCATGCAAATGTTGTGAATCGCAAATTCTACTGTACCAAGCATTGCGGCTAGATGGTAGTAAATAAACATCCCTATTCGTTCTGAGCCTTGCTCAATAAATATACCTGAAAAGTATTCTTTTATCTTTAGAATATTTGCCTTAGTTAGGTTCCAACCTTCTAACCCTCGCATATTTATTATATAGTCAGGCTTTCTTGCAAATTGAAAGGCACAAAGAAGGGTGACCACTCCGCCTATAGCAGTTGCTGTACCCGCTCCAGCGACTCCCCAACCTAACAGATAAATGAATGTCCCATTTAATAGTACATTAGTTATATTCCCTGCAACATTAGCTAAGAGCATTGCTCTAGTATTACCTACTCCAGTTAATCCACCAGTTATTACTAGGGCTGGTCCAAAAAAAAGTAAACTAATATTTGCCAATCGTGCATAACTAATGGCTTCACTATAATATTCAGCATTAACACCTGCAAGCCACAAAATTTCACTCATCCAAAACTGCGAGAGCAAAAACAATCCTAGGGAAGCAATTGTAGCTAACATTGTCGCTTGTTTTAAAAAAGGTGTTATTTCTTTCCATTTGTCGCCGCCGTACATATGTGCAACTATAGCTGTAACAGCAACAGACAAAGAGCGACATATGCATAATATGGCCATTTTGGGTTGACTAAACAAACCAACTGCTGCCACAGCCTCCGTTCCTAGCGAACTAACCATTAATAAATCTACAGAACTAAGCATTATTATAAGCAAGCCTTCTAAAGAGGCCGGCCAGCAGATATGCCAATACTGCGATTTTATGCTTATTTTAGAATCTACCATAAGCCACTAATGGATCATTCTTTTGTACGCCAAAAGAAGTCGTATAATACCAAATTGTTCCTTGAAATTTTGCAACACATTCTTGCAATACATTACCATCAATATCTTTTAATTGCCCTAAAACTGTATCTTCTGCAACTAACTGCCCCGCTTTTACTAACGGATACCAAAACCCATTAACTGTAGCGTCTTCATAAATAGATTCTACTGCTTCTAATTGCTTAGTATTTAACTCTTTTTCAGCTAATATACCTAAATAACCCATAAGATTTTTTATACTGCTTTTACATAAATTAATTTCTTCTAAGGTTCGACTTCCACCAGAACCATACTCTAAAAGCACTGACGGTATGCCTAGTTTTGCTGCATAACTATAGAGCCCGTTATTTGCTGTCGAGCGTAAACGATAAGGAACTTTTAAGTATTGAGCTGCCTCTTGTGTCTTTGCTGCGGTAGCTTCATTTACTGCCACAGGGAAAAACACTAATGGAGTCAACGCTTCATTGATGTCTCCACCATGTAAATCTAGTAAAAAATTTGCTTGAGGATAAATTTCCTTTTCAATAGCAAAAGCAATACGTTGACTAACACTGCCATCCACATTTCCAGGAAACATTCTATTTAAGTTTTCCCCGTCGCTTGGCACTATTTGCTTTGCCCCCGCATAAAATCCTTCTGGGTTTACTAATGGCAACATGATAATCTCTCCAGTTAAATTTGCCGGATTAATTTCATTATAAAGTTGTAACAATGCTTCAATACCAACATATTCACAACCATGTACACCTGCAGTAACAACAAGGGTTGGCCCATCACCACCCCTAATACGCCAGAGTGGCAAATGTAAATCCTCATCTATTTTCAAACTGATTTTTTCTTTAATTTCTAGTACATTAGAATTCATATACTCCATCAACACACCTCGTGTTCATCAAAATCTAAAATTGATTCTAGTAATTTTTTTGCATAAGGATCTTTTACATTAGCTATTTCAGCTACAGCACATTGTTGTGTAATCTTCCCTTCATACAGGAATAACACCTCATCGCAAATATAAGTAATAGCTGTTAAATCATGAGTTATGAAAACATAAGTTAAATTATATTTTTCTTTTAATTCATAAAGCAAGTCCATA
Source organism: uncultured Negativicutes bacterium (assembly GCA_947074185.1). Lineage (GTDB taxonomy): Bacteria > Bacillota > Negativicutes > Acidaminococcales > Acidaminococcaceae > CAMTOO01. The sequence goes on along the minus strand of CAMTOO010000018.1, from coordinate 21,037 downwards.
ATCTGCACTTGTGTATGTGCATCTAATGAGCTAATTGCTTCATCTAATAAAATCAGTTGTGGACGACACGCAATTGCTCTTGCAATACAAACTCTTTGCAATTGTCCTCCTGATAATTCATGAGGAAATCGAGCTAGATAACTTTCGTTTAAACCAACTTGTTCTAGCAAAAGTTTAATTTCTTCTTTTATGTTTAATTTTTCTCCGCTACGACGCATATACACCGTCAAGCCTTCTAAAATAAGATCTTTGACTTGAAAGCGTGGATTAGCAGAAGTTGTATAATCTTGAAAAACTACGCTAATTGCTCCCTGTAAAGCTTTTTTGCCAGCTTTGCTACCATATACATCTTCTCCGTTTATAAAGACTTTGCCACTATCTGGCTTTAGTAGCCCACACAATACTTTCCCTGTAGTGGATTTCCCACTGCCGCTTTCCCCTAAAACTCCTAAGCAACTGCCTTTCTTTACTTCAAAACTCACATCAAATAAAACTTGATTGCGAGACGTTTTAAATAAAGATACTTGTCTTTCACTACGAAAAGAGACATCTATATTTTCTAGTTTAAGCATAGCGCAACTTCTCCTTGTAAAGTGCATTGTGATAACGTTCCATAACAGCTGCTCTTTTTTCAATAAGAAGTCTTGTATATGGATCAGCTGCGTGATGTAAAATTCCATGCAAGCTGCCTTTATCTGCGATGCGTCCTTGGTTTAACACAAGCACTTCATCTGCAATTTTAGCTATCGCACCTAAATCATGGGTGATAAAAATCATAGCAGTATTGTACTCATTTTTAATATTTTTAAATTCTTCCATTATAGAATATTGATTGATAGCATCTATTGCCGTAGTTGGTTCATCTGCAATTAAAAGTGATGGCTCCATAATCATAGCAATCCCTATCATTATTCTTTGTAACATACCGCCAGAAAGTTGATGTGGATGCTTTTCCATAACTTCTAAAGGATCATGAATACGCATACGCTCTAATAACTCTAAAGCTTTTGCTTGTTGCTTACTAGCATCCCAATCAGTATGAGCTTGGAAAGTTTCTAAAATTTGACTGCCAATACGACAAAGAGGATCAAAGCAAGTCATAGGATTTTGCAATACCATAGCAATCTCTTTCCCACGGATATCACGCAAGCTTTCTTTACTTTCTCCAATCAATTCTTTTTCTTTATAAACTGCACTACCTGTAACTGTAAAGTTTCTGTCCAACAAGCCTAACATAGATTTTGCAGTCATACTTTTACCGCTACCACTTTGTCCAAGAATACCTAAACATTGCCCTTTATCCACAGTAAAATCTATATTACTTAATATTTGTTTTGTATTGTTGCCAACTTTTAATGCAACAGATAAATCTTTTACTTCTAAAACTGTATTCATTAGCTAGCCTCCTTTGGATCAAGCACATCGCGTAAAGCATCTCCTAGTAAATTAAATGCTGTTACTAAAACAACAATAGCTATACCAGGTGCTATCATTTGAACTGGATTCGTAGTCAAAACATTTTTAGCCTCATTAAGCATTGCTCCCCACTCAGGCACAGGAGCTTGTACTCCTAGCCCCAAGAAAGATAAGGTGGAAATGTTGATAATTGCCCAACCAATATCTAAAGATGCAAGTACTGCGAGCTCTGAGCTAATGCTTGGCAATAAATGTCTCAAAAGAATAAAGCTTTCTTTATTCCCAACACAACGAGAAAATTGAATATAATTTTTATCTCTATATTTAAGGACCCCTGCCCTAATCATACGAGCATACCACGCCCACTTAATAAAAACATTAGCTAAAATAACATTACGGACATCTATGCCTAATAGTGCTACTACAGCAAAAACCATTATTTGACTTGGAAAAGATAACATCACGTCAACCACACGCATGATAATTTCATCAATCCAACCTCTAAAATAACCTGCCATGAAGCCCATAAATGCACCTAGACCTATAGTTCCAAACATGGTTAAAGTAGCAAGCCCTAAAGTAGGACGAATTCCGTAAATCATACGGGATAATACGCAACGACCTAAATGATCTGTTCCTAATGGATAATCCATGCTAAACTTAGCAAACTTATTCATAATATTAGTTGCATAAGGATCATGGGGTGCTAAAACAGGCGCAAATAATCCAATTAAAGCTATAATAAACACTAAACCTGTCATAGCAACAGCCATTTTATTTTCTAAAAACTTTTTTAACATAATTAAGATACCTCATTTTTAAGACGCGGATCTGCTATTGTTTGAATAATATCAAATAATAAATTAAAAACTACAAACAATACACCTATAAGCAATACATAAGTTTGGATAACTGGATAATCACGATTAAAAATTGAAGTGATGCACAAAGTGCCTAACCCAGGCCAAGCAAATACATTTTCAACAACAATAGTACCTGCAATAAGTTGTGGTATACTCATCCCTACAGCTACAATACAGGTATGTAGAGAATTTTTTAATATATGTTTAACAAGGATACTTTTTTGCGGTAATCCTCGCACATTTGCATAAAGAACATAATCCTCTTTCATGTTTTCAAGCATATTGTTACGAATTAAACGAATATAGGTTGAAATATATGTAAGAGATACAGTAAAAGCAGGCAAAATAAGATGTTTCCAACTGCCATTGCCACTTGTTGGCAACAAATCAAACTTTATTGAAACCAACCACATTAGAAGCAAACCAACCCAATAAGCAGGCATTGCTGTAGTCATGAAAATAAATCCTCGGGTAATACGATCAAACCAACTATCTTTATAAACAGCACAGAAAAATCCTATTGGTAAGCTAAGAAAAATTACCAATACTAAAGATGCCCCAGCTAATACAAGTGTTGCAGGTAAGCAGCGTAAAAGTTCGCCACCAACTGTTCTATCTGGATTGGTATAACTAATACCAAAATCTAAATGCAAACAATTGATTACCCAATCTAAATAACGCACTAAATACGGCTTATCTAATCCCATAGCAGCTCGTGTTTCTGCAATAATTTCCTCTGTAATTACAGGCACTTGACTTACACGCAAAGCTACCTCTGCAGGGTCTGATGGTATTAAGTTAATAAATACAAAACATAGAAAAGAAATACATATTAAAAGTGGAATCGCTCCTAAAACTCTTTTTATAATATAATTACGCATTGAAATCCTTCCTGTTATAAAAATAAGGCAAGGGGTTACCTGTTAGGCAACCCCTGACACACTAATTAGAAATGCATATCTGTAAACGGAACTTCATATTGAGATTGAGTGAAACCTACTCCTTGTAAGTCTGCTCTATATAATGCTTTGTTGCATTCATAGGTAATAGGGATATAAACCGCATCATCATGAAGTCTTGTTAGTACAAATGCGTATAACTTTTGACGCTCTTCCTCATTAGTAGAAGTTAAGATACTAGTAATAGCTTCGTCAATTTCTTTCTTATCATGCAAGCCTAATTGCGCCGCATAGTCTCCATATACAGGAGCTCTCATTGCAGATAAAGAGGACTGCGGATCATATGGCATACCCCAACAAATATTAAATACCATGTCGAAATTACCTGTTTTCATATTATCACGATAAGATTGTTCTTCTTGACCTTCAATTTTAAGATTAACGCCGATTTTAGCATATTCAGATTGTAGGTATTCAGAGATACTTTTTTCAGTAACGCTATCGCTATTGTAAAGTAAATTTAAAGCTAGTTTTTGGCCATTTTTCTCACGTGTTCCATCTGCTGCTTTAGTCCAACCAGCTGTATCTAATAGATTGCCCGCTACTGCCACATCAAAATTATATGGTTTTAAGTCAATGTTGCAATATGGAACAGTCTTTGCAAATAAAGTATCTGCTGGTTTTTCTATACCATAAAAAATACCTTGTGAAATCGCTTCTTTATTAGTTGCATGTTGTAAAGCTTTTCTAACATTATCATCTACAAGAATACCATTATTAGTGTTTAAAACTATTTGTCTAGTAGAAGTTGGTTCCGAAAGAGCTACTTTAAATTTCTTGTTATCAGCATATTTGTTAACTGCGTCAGCATCAATCATATTCTTACCAAAAATTAAATCTATTTCGCCTTTTTCAAGAGCCAAAATACGAGTTTGGTTATCAGGAATAACTTTCACAGTAATTGTTTTAATTTCTGGTTTTTTGCCCCAATAGTTAGGGTTCGCTTCAAAAATAGCATATTTATCTGTTTCAAATTTACTTAAAACGTATGCACCAGTACCGATATATCCGTTAACTCCGTCTTTAGTGCTTCCATTTTTCATTGCGCTAGGAGCAATCATAGCAAATGGACGAGTTACACCAAGCTCAGTTAACATTGGATAATATGGTTTGGATAATTCAATAACAAAAGTGTCTGCATCCGGAGCTGAAACGCTAACCAAAAGGTTCATCATTTCAAGCCAAGTATGACGTGCTTTATTTTCGATAATCGCATTAAAATTAGCTAAAATAGCATTAGCGTCACATATTTCACCATTAGAGAATTTTACACCTTTTCTAATTTTAAAAGTATAAACTTTTCCGTCATCACTAATAGTCCAGCTTTCTGCTAAAGCTCCTTCGTAACCATCAGCTGTAATATTTACCAATCCATCATATAACATTTCTTGTGCATACATTTCACCAGCATATAGATGTGGATTTAAGTTACGGATATCTCTATAATTTACAAATACCAAATCTTCTTTTTTCGCAGTACTAGCCTTAGAATCATTCGAAGATCCTCCACAACCAGTTAAGATTGTAAGACTCATTGCCGCCATTAAACCTAATGCAATAAAACTTTTCTTATTCATGTACTCTCTCCTTAAATATAATATTTATACCTTTCCAATTGATTGTTAGAATCAATAGTTAGTTATTGCTAACTGTATTTTATAAAAAAACCTGTTTCCTCGATAAATAGGTTTTCTCTCGCCAGTTTTTAGTTAGCCTACGCTAACGATTATACAAAAAACTTTTTTTCTTGTCAACAAATTTTTCAAAAAAAAAGTAAGGCTATCATTTTTCAATAATAACCTTACTATTTTATTAGCTAATTATCTTTTCTACATTTGCTACATACACCATAAAAAGTTATTTGATAACTTGTTATTAGCGCATCTGTATACTTGGAAGCATCATCTAAAAATTGTTCTGTATGAGGAACATGAACATCATTAACGCAACCACACACCTCGCAAATAAGATGTGAATGTGGTTCTAAATTTTTATCAAAGCGATCCACCTGATGAGGTAAACTTAATTTTTTAATTTTACCTATTTCTGAGAGCTGAGTTAAATTTCTATATACTGTTCCTAAACTAAGTTCTGGGTGTTCAGCTTTTAGATCTGCATAGATTGCATCTGCTGTAAGATGTTCGCAGCTATTCATTATGTAATTATATATCAATTCTCTTTGTTTAGAAAATTTCATTTTGTTCTCCTTGGATTATAAGTAGTAATCATTCTTGTTATTATTATACTTGTTTATATAGGTTTTGTAAAGAAAAGAATTTCTCTTGACAAAGTTTAAATGTAGGGCTATAATTTAATTAAAGATAATAGTAATGATTATCATTATTGTTAAAAAAGATTATTTATGGATATTAAAGGAGGATTATTATGAAATCACTAACAAGGTTAAACATTCAGTATGCTCACAGATTCTTGAACTATGAAGGCGAAGCTCAATATTTACATGGCCATAGCGGACATCTCATTATAGAAGTTGGCGGCGAAGTAGATGCAAGAACAGGATTTGTTCATCCATGTAACAGCATAAAAAATACAGCTTGGGAAGTTCTTAAAAACTTTGACCATGCATTAATTTTACAAGAAGAAGATCCTCTATTGCAGCCTCTTTTGGATGTATATGTAAAACAAGGCATTAGAGATGGTGCTCCTACTAATACTATGGTTGGGGCAGCATTTGAAAACGAACTTGCAAAAGCTTATCCAGAATGTCGTTTAGTAGTTGTTAAAAAAGTAGCAACTTGCGAAAACTTAATCGAAGTTTTCCATTCTTTATTAAAAGATAAATTGAATATCACTAGGATGACTTTCTCCTCTGGTGACAATAGTGCTTCTGAAGTATTTTAATTAGACAAATTTTACACCTCCATCGTAAAATTTACTAATATAAAAAAATCCTGTCTAAGCAGACAGGTACAACATTACCACAATTATTTTAAATTTAAAAACTGAATAAAGTGCAGCAAACAAAAAGCAGTGTTAATTTTATTAACACTGCTTTTTTATATTACATCCCATTTGATTTAAGCCATTGACTAATCTCACTATCCAAAGAATTTCCTCCTGAATAATGTACAGATAACGGATGTCCAATTTTTGCATTTGGCTCTGCTTTAGCAATTGCTGTTACGCTTTGACCAATGCTTCCTCCACCGTTACTAGTAAAGGTAATTATTGTTTTACCACTTAAATCATATTGATCCAAGAAAGTTGCTACTGGCATCGGGATAGAAGCCCACCAGTTTGGATAACCAATCATGATAATATCATATTGACCTATGTTCGCAACATTCCCAACTAATGCAGGTCTTGCTTGCACATGTTGATCTGCTTGAGATTGATTTAAAACATTTTGATAACTAGAAGAATATGGTTTTTCCATTACTAATTTAAAAATATCACCATTAGTTTGTTGGCGAATTTTTTCTGCCATTCTTTCAGTATTTCCACTCCAAGAATAGTAAACTACTAATACTTTGCCTTTTGTAGCTGGTTTTTCAGCATTAATAGGAGCACTAACTACTGCACCTGCTGCTTCTGCACTGTTTAACGCTAGTCTAAAGCCGACATTTGGGCCTATTTTATCTTGTGGCAAAATGGCACGATATGCACTACGCAAATGCTTTGCGAAGTCAAACCAACCGCCGCCTCTATATACTTTAAAGTTACCTGTTTCAGGCCCTGTAGGATTTTGTGTTGTTGCTGTATTATAGTCACCATACCAATCCCATACCCATTCACATACATTACCATGAGCATTATATAAACCAAATTTATTAGGAGAAAAGCTATCTACTGCTACAGTAGTTTGCCTAGCTCGACCTGGTTGAGTAGGTAACTTTTCTTGCGTGAAATAATTTTCTTCTATCCCATAAGGATAATGCCCATAATAATTAGCTTCTTCTGGACTAATAGAATTTTCTGTATTAAAAGGTGTAGTTGTACCTCCGCGAGCAGCGTATTCCCACTCTGCTTCAGTTGGTAAACGATACCCATTTGCACTTTTATCCCAAGTTACTTTAACACCATCTACTACATATGCTGGTTTGCGATTTTCATTCTTACTTTTTTCATTACAAAATATTATGGCATCTAACCAACTTACGTTTTCTACAGGTAATTTAGCATCCTTGAAAAAACTTGGTACAGCACCCATAACTGCTTGATATTCTTCATTAGTTACTTCGTAAGCGCCTATATAAAAACTATCTACTGCTACTGTATGCTGATTTTCATCCCCGCTTCTCCAGTTCTCATTTTGAGGGCTACCCATAGCAAAACTACCACCAGGAATTTGTACAAAATTTTTAGGCATATCACTATTTCCTTGAGTATTTGTTGTCATTTGACTCTCCTTTGTAGCTGCCTCTTTAGCTATTGGTGCAGCATTGTTTTGACTGCAGGCCGTTACTGAAAAGGCAAGCATCAAAAATACCGCTGCTATAAAATTCTTTCTCATAAATAACCTCCTTGCTACACAAAAAAATGTAGATGTCCCCATACTTTGGTTACATCTACATTGTAAAATTATCTTATTAAATTGTCTAATACCTATATTATATCTACTTCTATGCTTTTTAAGTATACTTTATAAAACCGAAGTTACAGTATCTCCATGCTTTTCCTGTCCAATATCTTTAATTATTTTATTATTATCATCCACCATAACAACTTTAGGCACAAGCTCTTTTGCTTCTTCTCTAGTCATCATAGCATAGCCAATAATAATTACTTTATCGCCAACATGAACTTTGCGTGCTGCAGCTCCGTTTAAACAAATTACGCCGCTACCACGTTCACCTTTAATAATATAAGTTTCTAAACGATTACCATTGTTATTATCAACGATCTGTACTCTTTCGCCTTCAAGCAAACCTGCTGCATCCATTAAATCTTCATCTATCGTGATGCTACCCATATACTCTAAACAAGCTTCTGTAATCGTAGCTCTATGAATTTTTCCATGAAACATATTGTATAACATAATTACCTCCAAATTATCCTAATATAATATTATCAATTAATCTTGTACTACCTATTCTTACCGCCATTGCTAATAGATGGGGTTTTTTTATTTCTGTCTCAGCAACTGTTAGATCTGGTAATTGAAGCAATTCTACATAATCAATATCACTCATTGGTTCTGTCTTTAAATGCGCTTCTACTATTTCAACTAATTTACTACTAGCTTTCTCACCACCATTAAAAGCTTCTTCTGCTTTTTTCAAACTTTGAGACAATATTAGTGCCGCTTGGCGCTCAGCTGGAGACAAATAAGTATTGCGAGAACTTTTTGCAAGTCCATCTGCTTCTCTAACTATTGGCATTATTCTCATTTCTAAATTAAAGAATAGGTCTTTTACCATACGTTTAAGAACTTGCACTTGTTGAGCATCTTTTTGACCAAAATAGGCTCTTGTCGGTTCAGCTAAATTAAATAATTTGCTTACTACCGTAGTAACCCCTCTGAAATGAATTGGTCTACTGCGTCCGCATAATACTTTTGTAATATCACCTGTTACTTCTACCCAAGTCATATCCTCACTTGGATACATTTCTTTTGCTGTTGGAGCAAATACAATATCTGCGCCCATGCCTTCTGCTAGTTTACAATCCGCATCTAAAGTTCGTGGATAAGAATCTAAATCTTCTCCTTCACCAAATTGTGTTGGATTTACAAAAATACTAACTACAGTAATATCATTTTCACTTGCTGCTGCACCTATTAAAGATGCATGACCTTCATGTAATGCCCCCATAGTTGGCACAAGGCCTATAGTTTTTCCACTAGCTTTAGCGCTAGAGATTTCAACTTTTAAATCTGCTATAGTCTTACAAAGTTTCATCTTGTACACCTCTTAATATAATTTTTCTAAAACTTCTTCTTCAATAGCAAAAGTATGCTCTTTTGCTGGGAAAGATCTAGCTTTTACATCACTAATATATTCTTTAAATGCTCCTAACATATGTGCATGTAAATCTACATATTTTTTAGCAAATTTAGGTCTAAAACCATCTGTAAAACCAAGCAAATCATTACAAACTAACACTTGTCCATCACAGCCATTTCCTGCACCTATACCAATCGTAACAGCTGATTTAAGCACTTCTGTCACCTTTGTCGCCAAGGCTTCTGGAACGCATTCTAAAACTATGGCAAAGGCACCTGCTTCTTCTAAAGCTTTAGCATCTTCCAGTAATTTTTTAGCTGCTGCAACATCTTTACCTTGCACTTTAAATCCACCTAATTGATTAACAGATTGAGGCGTTAACCCTATATGTCCTACAACAGGAATGCCTGCTTGAACCATTTTCGCTACTAAAGGTGCTACTTCGCTGCCACCTTCTAATTTCACAGCGCTACAGCCAGTTTCTTTAAGAAATCTTGCTGCATTATAGAGCCCATCCACTTCACTTGCCTGATAACTCATAAATGGCATATCTCCTACTACAAAAGCTGTACTATTCCCACGCATTACCGCCTTTGTGTGGTGAAGCATTTCCTCCATAGTAACTGGTACAGTAGATGTATAACCTAAAGCAACATTGCCTACAGAATCACCTACTAAGATCATATCAATCCCAGCTTCATTTAAATTTTTACTCATAGCATAGTCATAAGCTGTGACCATTGTTACTGGAATACCCTCTTGTTTCATTTTTTTGATATCTGTTATTGTTAATGGTTTTGTCATCTTTACCTCCTAAGTGTTCTGAAACATTTTTTCTAGGTTATTTTTATTGTTTTTTGAAATGTTAGGCGCGATTTCTAAAGTTTCTTTTCCTAAAGCTATGTAAATCCCACGCGCTTCTTTAGGCAATTTATCTAAATGTTTTTGAATAGTTAAACAATCTCCTCTAACAATAGGTCCTGTTAAGGCTTCTTTAGCCTCTAATACGCCTTCTAAATTTGCTACTGTTCCTTTTAAAAGAGGTATCAATGCTTTTAAGGCATCTGTTCTTGTTTCCATAAAGGGAACCATTAACTGCTCTGCTAAAGCCGTCAAAGTAACTGTGTAATTAGAACAAATGCAAGCTGCAGCATGATAAGTTCCTCTAGCCTCCATAGGTACTTTAAAACTAATACCACCTAAATCCTGAACTATTTGCTGTGCTTTAGTAAGGGCATTTGTACCACCTGCTATGGCCATATAAATACCTTCTAAAGAAGTGTTCCCATCTACAAAAGCTTGCAATGGATGAATACTACCACAAGTTATTCCTAATTTGCTTAAAGGGGCTAATACGTCTAGCTGATTAGCACCACTACAATGAAACACATATTTTATACTCGTAGTATTTGTTTTTATAAATCTTGCTAAATCTTTTGCTGCTACTGCAATCTGTTGATCTGGAACAGTCAAAAAAACTATTTCTGTTTTTAAAGCTAGGTCCGCCCTAGATAAAAGCTTCATTCCACAACTTTTTGCTTTTAACACCGCACTTGTTTCATCAACATCAAGCCCACCAAGTACATCATATTTATTTTTTGGCAGATTTTTTAAAATACTGCTACCTACTTTACCTATTCCTATAACAGCTACTTTCATTTTTCCTCCAAATAAAAAAGTGATACATCGCTCTAAGACAGCCTAAAAAAAGGCATAGCAACGTACCACTACACTAATAAAAAAGCGCATCCTCAGGCGGATGCGCAGAAAATCTGTGTGCGTATCGTCCCGGTCATCTCAGATCCAAGCGATTAAAATTTGTAAGAAATAAAAACTTTCTAGGTACAGACCCTTAGGTTCCATCCATATTTTTATTTCTGCTAAATAATAACACAGCTTTTTTATAATTGCAATATTTTTTTATTCAGGTATTACTATTTGTTCTTTTTTCTCGAAAACATTTATAAAATAGTAAAAATTAGCTGCCAAAAATAGCGCCGAGAACGTCCAGGATATCGGGCTGGCATAACAAATGCCTGTATAACCTAAGAAGCTCGCCAAATACATTGCCGCAGTAGTCCTTAAAACAAGTTCTATGCTACTGGAAATTAATGGTACCATACCAATACCCATACCTTGAATAGCACCTCTAAAAATGAATAATTGGCTTAAGAAGAAGTAAAAAGGTACACTCATGTGTAAATATTCTTCTGCCATTGTTATTACTTCTAAATTTTGACTAGCTGCATCTGATTCTATAAATATTTTAACAATATCTTCACTAAAGAAATATATAGCTACTGCTGCTACCATAGCAAAAGATACTGCTAAAATAGAGCATTGTTTTACTGCTGTTCTAATACGATCAAAACGTCTTGCACCATAGTTTTGAGCGCTAAATACTGCCATCGCTACACCAAAAGAAATCATTGGTTGCAAGGCTAATTGTTCTACTCTCATTGCAGAAGTAAATGCTGCAATGGCTGTTGCACCAAATTTGTTACATACAGATTGGATAAAAATCATACCAAGTCCCATAACAGAAAATTGTGCAGCCATTGGAATTGCAAGTTTTAAGTGAGCCTTTGCAAATTCTTTATCCCACTGCCAATGGTGCTTTTCTATATGTAAAACAGGAACTTTTTTCCAAATATATAGTAAACATAGTACTGCTGAAACTCCTTGAGATATTACAAGGGCTACCGCTGAACCAGGTACACCCCAGCCAAATTTAATGATAAACAATAATGCTAAGAATATATTAACTATTGTTGCAATAATTAAAAAATAAAGTGGAGTTTTACTATCTCCAAGTGCTCTCATAATACCAGATAATAAGTTATAGGCAACCATTGCAAATAGTCCATACCCAATTATTACCACATAACTCTTTGCGTCTTCAAAAAGATCTGCTGGTACATTCATTGCATGTAAGACAGGGTTAATTACAATCATGATCAAAACTGTAAAAAGTACTACTGCAATTCCACTTAATATCGTGGAGGTTGCAACCGATTTACGCATATTTTCGTAATCATTTGCACCATAAAACTGACCTGTAATAACTGTAAATCCATTTGTTAAACCCATTGTAACTACAATTAAAAGCATAAACAAAGGTGTTGCTGCGCCAACTGACGCTAGGGCTTCCACCCCTATTGTGCGACCAACAATAATTATATCTGCTATGTTATAAAATTGTTGAAAAACATTCCCTATTAAAAGGGGTACCATGAAAGACAAAAGCAACTTCAAAGAAGCGCCTTCTGTCATATTTTTTGCCATTTTTCCTCCGGGTCTATTCCTTTTCTGCTACTACATAATTTTTAATTCTGCCGATACCTTCGATTTCGACTTCAATAGTATCTCCTACATGCATTTCTCCATCATTAATAGGAGTGCCTGTTAATACTATATCTCCTGCATCTAAGGTCATATTTTGAGATATAAAGCTCAAAAGTTCATAAGGATTGTAATGCATTTCACTTGTTCTACCTTCTTGCTTTAATTCACCATTAAGATAAGAACGAATCAATAAATCGCTAGCATCTAAATCTGTTTCAATCCATGGTCCTAATGGACAAAAAGTATCAAAAGACTTAGAGCGTAACCATTGATAATCTGTTGTTTGTAAATCTCTTGCAGTTACATCATTTGCGCAGGTATAACCTAAAACATAATCTTTAACCTCTTCAGGTGTTACATTCTTCATTTGTTTTTTTATAACCACACCAAGCTCTGCTTCATAAACTAATTTCTTAGTTTGTTTTGGATATATAATATTAGCATCTGTTCCTATTATTGTATGCGCAGCCTTGCAAAAAAGTGCTGGATGATCAGGTTGTGCTAAATCTTTATAACCAAACTTTTTAAAATCATCTGGGTAATTAAAACCAGCACAAATAATTTGTCTTGGAACACATGGAGCTAATAGTTGCACTTTATCTAACGGATAAGTTTCATCGGTTACTCTCCAATACGTTTCGAGTGTGCCGTAAACAACACGTACTACATTGCCATCAATAAAACCAATATGAGCTTTTTCTCCGCCATGCTCTATAAATCTTACACATTTCATTTTATAACCCCTCCAAAACAATCATTTCCCTATTTTTAAAATAAACTTGTTTAAGACCTATTTCCCGGGAAATATCTGTTGCAATATCTAAGCGGCGACCTACATGTTCTTTGTAATGAGCATCGCTACCAATTGTGCAGTATCTACCACCTAATTCATAGTATCTTCTATACAAAGGTAATAGTTTATCAACAGCTTCTTTATTATCTAATCTTCTAGTATTAATCTCCAGAGGTTTATTTTTTTCTATTAACAATTTGAATAGTTTATCAAAAAGTTCTGGTGCATCTGAAAGATACATGTGCTTATCAGCGTAAGGCATATATCGGCAAATATAATCGATATGTCCAAATGCATCAAAATTCTCATGAAGCTCTACACATTTTATACTATCTTCTAAGAATAGTTTTATCGCTTCTTCGCGTGTTAATTCCTCGTAAGTCTCTGCCTCATATAAATCTTTTTTATTCATACAATGAACTGAGCCCATAACATAATCAAAAGGATAACCTTCTGCAACTTTATCATTTTCTTTCGCCAAATAAGGTTGCAAGCCTATCTCTATACCTAGCAAGATATCGTCCGTACGTAAAGGCATATTTTGCTTAAAATATTCATCCCGATCAAACAAAAACTTGTCTGGATTAGTAGGATAGTCAAAATCCCAATGTTCTGTCAGAACGATACCTATATTTTGTTGTTTTGCTACTTCTATGGCTTCCTTGAACTTCATACTAGAATCGCATGAAAATTCGCCATGCATATGTGTATCAAACATTTTGCGCCTTTCGGATTACACGTTAAATCTAAATTCTACAATGTCTCCATCTTTCATAACATAGTCTTTACCTTCTAAGCGTGTTAAGCCTTTTTCTTTAGCGGCAGCTCTGCTTCCGCAAGCTATTAAATCGTCATAAGAAACTACTTCCGCTCTGATAAAGCCTTTTTCGAAATCTGTATGAATTTTACCAGCTGCTTGAGGTGCTTTTGTGCCTACTGTAATAGTCCAAGCGCGTACTTCAATTTCACCAGCTGTTAAATAAGTTTGTAAGCCTAATAATTTGAAACCTGCTTTAATCAGACGATCAAGACCAGCTTCTTCCATGCCAGCAAGTGCTAAATATTCTTTAGCTTCTTCTTCGCCAAGTTCTGCAATTTCAGATTCTACTTTAGCAGAAATAATAATAATTTCTGCATTTTCGCCTGCTGCATATTCAGTTAAAGCTTTTACATGTGCATTATTAGACGTATCAGCAACTTCTTCTTCAGCAACATTTGCAACATATAAAATTGGTTTCATTGTTAAAAGATGTACTTCTTCCAACAATTCTTTTTCGTCATCTGTAAGATCAATACGTCTTGCAGGAATAGCATTTTCAAGTTCTTTCCAAACTTTTTCTAAAAGAGCTTTTTCTGCAACCGCTTTTTTATCTAATGCTTTAACCATTTTCGCAACACGTTCAATACGTTTTTCTACAGCTTCCATATCAGCAAGGCAAAGTTCTGTATTGATAATTTCAATATCACGTAATGGATCAATAGAACCTTCTACATGAGTAATATTACCATCATCAAAACAACGAACTACTTGAGCTACAGCATCTACTTCGCGAATGTGTGCAAGGAATTTATTTCCTAAACCTTCACCTTTAGACGCTCCTTTAACAAGACCTGCAATATCCACAAAACGCATTGCTGCTGGAATTACTTTTTTACAATTAAACATTTCTGCTAAAACATGTAATCTATTATCAGGAACATCAACTACACCAACATTTGGTTCAATTGTGCAAAATGGATAGTTTGCTGCTTCTGCACCTGCTTTTGTAATAGCGTTAAAAAGTGTACTTTTACCAACATTTGGTAAACCTACAATACCTACTTCTAAATTTGTACTCACTAAAATCTCTCCTTATATTTTAATAAATTGTTTCCTTAATATGTATCTTATTATTGTACAATAAAGTTGGAGTTTTAGCAAACGAAAAGAGTATCTCAAATGAGATACTCTTTTTTATTTTACAATTTCTTTAACAGCCTTTTCAAACTTTTGTCTAGGGAGCATAACAGCATGTTCGCAACCCTTGCACTTTAAGCCAAAATCCATACCGGTTCTGGTTATCTCCCACTCAAAGGATCCACAAGGATGTGCTTTTTTCATCTTTACAACATCACCTACACTAAAAACTTGTTTTTCTGACATCTTAGTTTAAACCTCTTACTGTGCTTACATCAATTACATTGAAACCTGCTTCACGCAATTCTTCAATGATTTCCATACCACTAGTAGATAAATCAGCACGTAGAGTGATTTCACTAGTTGCAGCATTTTTTTGTTTTACAAAACAAGAAATAATATTAATGCCTCGTTCTGCAAAAATTGTGCCGACTTGTGCCATTACACCTACTTTATCAGCATATTCAATAGTTATTCTTGTGCAAGTTTGGGTAATACCCATAATACTTACGAATTCTCTAAACAAATCACTATCCGTAATAATACCACATAGGCAATTATTATCATCAACTACTGGAATAGAACTAATTTTATGTTTAAGCATGAGATAAGCAGCATCTTCTACACCTATATCAGAACGTACTGTAATAACGTCTCTTGTCATTACTTCACGAACTTTGATTTTGCCAAGAAGATAGTTTGCTTCATAACGTCCTAATGTACTAGCTTCTGTCGGAGATGCTTTACCTACATCAGTTTCAGTAATAATACCCATTACTCGCTTTACATCGTCTACAACAGGAATTCGACGAAAACTGCCGCCTTTCATCAATTCACGTGCTTCTAATAAGCTTCTGTCAGCAGAAATTGTTGTTACATTAGTACTCATTGCGTCTTTAACTAACATTTGATCAACTCCCTTTTTTTAGATTAGCCACCTAAATAAGCTTTACGAACAGCTTCGCTGCTTGCTAATTCTTTTGCAGTTCCAGACAAAGCAATTCTGCCTGTTTCAAGCACATATGCTTTATCTGCTATAGATAATGCCATATTAGCATTTTGTTCAACAAGAAGAACTGTCGTGCCACTTTCATTTATTTCTTTTATTATATTAAATATTTCCTTAACAAGCAAGGGAGCTAACCCCATTGAAGGTTCGTCAAGTAATAATAATCTTGGGCGACTCATCAAAGCACGTCCCATAGCAAGCATTTGTTGCTCACCACCAGAAAGTGTACCAGAGATTTGATCCTTACGTTCTAAAAGACGTGGGAATTTTTCAAAAACATCTTTCATATCTGCTTCAATTCCATCTTTATCGCTACGTAAATATGCGCCTAATTCCAAGTTTTCTAAAACAGTCATATTTGCGAAAACATGACGCCCTTCAGGAACTTGACAAAGACCTCTGCCTACGATTTTGTGTGCAGGAACACCAACAATATTTTGATCTTCAAAGGTAATTATACCGTTTTTAGGTTTCATAAGCCCAGAAATCGTTCTTAGAGTGGTTGATTTGCCTGCACCATTGGAACCGATCAAAGTTACTATTTCCCCTTGTGATACGTCGATGCTGATACCTTTAATAGCGTGGATTGCACCATAATATACGTCAATATTATCTACTTTTAACATTATGATACCTCCTCACCTAAGTACGCTTCGATTACGCGTTTATTGTTTTTGA
The DNA here is from genome assembly GCA_947074185.1 of uncultured Negativicutes bacterium. Classification (GTDB taxonomy): domain Bacteria; phylum Bacillota; class Negativicutes; order Acidaminococcales; family Acidaminococcaceae; genus CAMTOO01. The sequence continues at coordinate 4,171 of CAMTOO010000018.1, read as the reverse complement.
TTTCATCAGGCACACCTTGTGCAATGCAGAAACCATATTCTAATACATAAATACGTTCACAAACACCCATAACTAGTCCCATATCATGCTCGATTAAAAGAATAGATAATTTAAATTCATCTCTAATCCAACGAATCATTTCCATGAGTTCTTTAGTTTCTTGAGGATTCATACCAGCTGCTGGTTCATCAAGAAGTAATAATTTTGGTGCTGTAGCAAGAGCACGAGCTATTTCTAATCGTCTTTGTTCACCATAAGGAAGATTTTTTGCTTGTTCATCAGCTTTATCATCTAACTTAAAGATTTTAAGAAGGTCTAATGCTTTTGCTGTAATAGCTTCTTCTTCATTAATATAGTTACCATCACGCACAACTGCTTCGACAAGATTGTACTTAACGTGCATGTTGTAAGCAATTTTTACATTATCAATAACAGAGAGTTCAGAGAATAGACGAATATTTTGGAAGGTACGAGCCATACCAAGTTGAGTAACTTGATAGGATTTTTTACCATTGGTTCTGGTACCGTCAAAGATTACATCGCCTTCTGTAGGTGTATAAACACCTGTAATCATATTAAAAGCTGTAGTTTTACCAGCACCATTAGGTCCGATTAAACCAATAAGCTCACCAGTTTTGATTTCAAGGTTTAAATTAGAAACGGCACGCAAACCGCCGAAAACCATAGAAACATCATTTACCTGTAACAGTGTTTCCGCCATCTTTGCCACCTCCTAATTTAAACATTTTTAAACTTAATTCTTGGCTTCCGAATAAACCTTGAGGTCTACGTAACATCAAGACAATTAAAGTGATTGAATAGATAATCATACGCCATTCTGGAAAATCAGATAAATAAGCAGAAATGAAAGTTAAAAGAACTGCACCGGTGATTGCACCAGTCATAGATCCTAAACCACCAAGTACTACCATTGTTAAAATATCGAAAGAACGCATGAATGTAAAAGAAGCTGGATGTGCAATATAGAAGTAATGAGAGAATAATACCCCAGCAGTACCAGCAAAAGCTGCGCCTAAAGTAAATGCCATTACTTTATACTTAGTTGTATCGATACCCATAGTATCTGCTGCAATTTCATTTTCACGAATAGCAAGACACGCACGACCATGAGCAGAGTTTTTAAAGTTTTTGATAAAGAATATTACAAAAATCATTAATCCAAAGGACCAAGCTAAATTAGTAATACGAGGAATACCCATTAAGCCTGAAGCGCCACCAACATAATCAATATTTAAAATACAAATCCTGATGATTTCGCCAAGTCCTAAGGTAGCAATTGCAAGATAGTCACCATTTAAACGCAAGGTAGGAAGACCAATTAAGAAACCTAACGCACCTGCAGAAATAGTACCAACAATCAATGCTAATTCAAAAGGCAAGCCTAATTTTACTGTAATTATCGCACCTGTATATGCACCTACAGCGAGGAAGCCTGCGTGACCAATAGAAAATTGGCCTGTATAACCATTAATGAGATTTAAGCTTGTTGCCAAAATAACATTAATACAAATCAAAATTATATTAAGTTCCCAGAAAGGTCCTATAATATCAGCCATTATCAAGCCTTCTAAAATAGAATATAAGATAACAGATGCCACTAAAGCTTTTAAGTCGAATTTTCTAATAGCGTTCATTGTTATCACCTACACTTTCTCACGGACATTCTTGCCTAATATACCTGATGGTCTATAGAGAAGAATTAAAATTAAAATTCCAAATGCTGCTGCATCACGGAAGGTAGAGGATAAGAATCCACTTACAAGTGCTTCAACAACACCTAAAATAAGTCCGCCAAGCATCGCTCCTGGAATAATACCTATACCGCCAAGTACTGCTGCAACGAAAGCTTTGATACCTGGAAGCATACCCATAAGAGGATCAATAGAGTTATAATAAACACCTACAAGTACACCACCTGCTGCTGCAAGCGCTGAACCTAATGCAAAAGTCATAGAAATTACGCGGTCAATATTGATACCCATCAATCTAGCTGCATCAGCATCGAAAGAAACCGCACGCATTGCTTTACCTGCTTTAGTGCTATTTACGATATAAGTAAGTACTGTCATAAGAATTAATGCACTAATAAGGATTACAATTTGTTGATTATTTACAACAACTGGTCCTAAGTGGTAGATTTCAGCATCAAATACTGCTGGGAATGTTCTTGGTTGCGGAGATGCAATAAGAATCATGCCATATTCTAGTAAAAAGGATACACCAATTGCAGTTATCAAAATAGCAATACGAGGTGCATTACGCATAGGTCTGTAAGCGACCCTTTCGATTATAATACCCGCAATCGCTGCGCAAGCCATTGCAAAAATAATTGCTGGAACAAAGGATAAGCCTAAATAAGAAGTAGCTATAAATCCAAAATATGCTCCTAACATATAAATATCACCGTGGGCAAAATTGATAAGTTTTATAATACCATAAATCATTGTATAACCTAAGGCTATCAATGCATAAATACTACCCAAGGAAATACCATTTACCATTTGTTGAGCAAATTGCTCTAAAAATGACATCATGTCCATAATTTCCCCTCCCGAACTCTTTTTTTGAATATAAAAGGCTGTGGTGGATCCACCACAGCCTTCATTGGCTAAAATCAAGGATTAATTTTAGTTCTAAATGTTTGAGCACCATCTTTATTTTCTATGATAACAGCGCTTTTAACTGGGTTGTGTTGTTCGTTGAAAGTAACGGAACCAGAAACACCTACGAAATCTTTTGTTTTTGCAAGAGCTTCGTTGATTTTTGCAGTGTCTGCGCTACCAGCAGTTTCGATTGCTTTAGCAACAAGCAATGCTGAATCGTATGCAAGAGCTGCGAATACGTCTGGTTTGCCTTTATATTCTTTTTCATAAGCTGCAGTAAATTCTTTATTTAATGCAGAATCATCATCTGGGGAATATAAGCTAGAGAAGTAAGTGTTGTTAAGAGCTGCTTTACCTGCAATTTCAGGAAGAGTAGCACTATCCCAACCATCACCACCAGCGATTGCTACTGTAAGACCAGCTTCACGAGCTTGTTTTACAATCAAACCAACTTCTTGGTAGTAACCAGGTACATATAAAATATCTGGGTTTGATGCTTTAATTTTTGTTAAAGTTGCTCTGAAATCAGTATCTTTTTGGAGATAAGATTCTTCAGCTACTACTGCGCCACCTTCTTTAACGAAGTTTTCTTTAAAGAATTGAGCAAGTCCTTTAGCATAATCAGAAGAGTTATCAATCATGATAGCTGCTTTTGTAGCTTTTAATTCTTTAGAAGCAAATGCCGCCATTACTGTTCCTTGGAAAGGATCGATGAAGCATGTACGGTAGTTGTATTCTTTTGTTTTTCCTGTAGCAGGATCAACAGTTACGTTAGGGTTAGTTCCCATTGGAGTGATTGCTGGAACTTTCGCAGCAGTGTTAACAGCAGAAGCTGCAATTACTGCAGAAGAAAGGTTAGGACCAATAACACTAACTACTTTATCTTGAGAAATCAATTTTTGCATAGCGTTTGTAGCTTCAGTTGCTTCAGATTTGTTATCAGCAACAACTAATTGTAATTTCTTGCCTAAAACACCTTTTTCATTGATTTTCTTTAATGCTAATTCAATACCATTTTTAGCGGAAATACCATAACTAGCACTACCACCAGTCATTTCTAAATTACCACCAATTTTAATTGTATCTGCAGCAGCTTGTTTTTTATCTCCGCCACCACAACCTGCTAATGCTGTTGCCAATGCAACGCTTGCAGCCATTACTGCTAAAACTTTAATTTTTTTGTTCATAAAAAAACCTCCCTTTAATTATCTCCCGTAGTCCGAACTACAAGACCAGATACAACAAGGCTTTTATGATAATTTCATTAACATATGTTTCAACATTAAAAAGATTATCCACAAAGGCTTGTTTCCTAACTATCTACACACTATTATAGTTTTTTTAGTATACTAATGTCAATGAAAAATACATAAAAATACTTGTATACATTATACTTTTAGTTTTTAACATATTTTTTTGTTGAAAAGTGTAAACATTGTTACTTTTATTGATTTTAAATATTATTTATTATTTCGATAAAACTTGCATTCCCTTATATTTAGAGTATAATATTAATGTAGTAAAAAACATCTAGGAGTATTAAATGA
>CAMTOO010000017.1 GCA_947074185.1 uncultured Negativicutes bacterium | reverse complement strand
GGGAAAAAATCGAACAAGGTCTGAGAGAATGTTATTCAAAGAATAATCAACAAGTTACAGTTCAAATTTTAGATGTGGATCTCGAGAGAGCAAAAGAAAGATAAAGTTTAAACCTTATGAAATTGCATAAGGTTTTTTTTGTCAAACTATAGCAATTTTATGGGATAATATGTTAAAATAATTAGTAAAGATTTTTTTAAGGAGTAAAAAATGATTAGAACTTTAGCATTAATTTGTTGTGATTGTAAACAAGAATTTACACCAAAAGATAAAATTTATTATAGAGATAATTTCTTAAGTAAAGATATTAAAGATGCACAATTAATTTGTGATACTTGTATTGCTAAATGGCAAGAAAAATGGAAAATCAGTAAAGCAGATTTCCAAGAAAAAGATTATGTTTTGAGAGTTACTATAACACTTGAAAATGGAACTGTTTTAGAAAATCTAGATTGTACTCCATTAGAAACCACAGTGATCACAGAGGAGGAAATGCCTCTTGGAGCACAAGAAAAGCTTTATGAATATTATGTTCAATGGGATACAGCAAGAAAAGAAAAAGTATTAAAAGATTGTATTTTTGAAGATGCATTTATGCGCACTACGGTTACCTGTACAACGTATGGGGGCGAGCATTATGAAAATATGGCAATTAGATTTAACATGAAAGGCGAATTAGAAACAGAACAAGAAGTTCCTGATTATATTCGCAATCAAATTGCTGAAGCATTTAAATTATATGAAGCACAAAATATTGATTAACAAGGAGTATTATGAGTATTTTATTAGAAAAAATCGAGAAAAGACGTACTTTTGCAATCATATCTCACCCTGATGCTGGTAAAACAACATTAACAGAAAAATTACTTTTATATGGGGGAGCAATACATTTAGCTGGTTCTGTAAAAGCAAGAAAAAGCAATAAGCATGCAGTTTCTGACTGGATGGAAATTGAAAAACAACGTGGTATTTCTGTTACTTCTTCTGTATTGCAATTTGATTATGATGGCTATAGAGTTAATATTCTAGATACACCTGGACATCAGGATTTTTCTGAAGACACATATAGAACGCTTATGGCTGCAGATAGTGCAGTTATGCTTATTGATGCGGCGAAAGGTATTGAACCGCAAACTAAAAAATTGTTTTGGGTATGTCATCGTCGTCATTTACCAGTATTTACTTTTGTAAATAAATTAGATCGTTATGGAAGAAATCCATTGGATTTGATGGAAGAAATTGAAACAGTATTAGGAATTAAAGCTTATCCTGTTAATTGGCCTATTGGTATTGATGGTAAATATAAAGGTGTTTATAACCGTATGACAGGAAAGATTGAATTATTTGAAGAAGATGGAACTCATGGTAGTCAACAATTAAAATCTACAACAGGAGACTTAAATGATCCTAAAATCCTAGAATTATTAGGTGAAGAACTTTATGAACATCTTTGTAATGACATTGAACTATTAGATTTAGCAGGGGAAGAATTTGATTTAGAAAAAGTTAATAACGGAACTTTAACGCCAATGTTTTTTGGTAGCGCAATGACAAATTTTGGTGTTGAAAGTTTCTTAGAAAAATTCTTGGAATTATCTCCATGTCCTCAACCTCGTTTATTACACAATGGGGAACATATACAACCTGAAAATGAAGCATTTAGTGCTTTTGTTTTTAAGATTCAAGCAAATATGAATCCCGCACATCGGGATAGAATAACCTTTATGCGTATTTGTTCTGGTGTTTTTGATAAAGGGATGAGTGTATATCATTTGCAAGGTAAGAAACAAGTGAAATTAGCTCAGCCACAACAATTTATGGCACAAGAACGTACGATTGTTGAAGAAGCATATCCTGGTGATATTATAGGGGTTTTCGATCCAGGTATTTTTGGGATTGGTGATAGCTTAAGTGATGATAAACTCAAATTACAATTTGAAGATTTTCCTGTGTTTCCACCAGAAATTTTTGCGCGAGTTCAACCAAAAGACTCTTTGAAACGCAAACAATTTGTTAAAGGTATGACACAGTTAGCACAAGAAGGTGCTATTCAAGTTTTTGAACAAAAAAACACAGGCTTAGAAAGTTTCATTGTTGGTGTTGTTGGTCAATTGCAATTAGAAGTACTAGAATATAGACTTTTAAATGAATATAGTGCACAACTTTTGATGAACCAATTACCGTATTCAGTGGCTCGCTGGGTGTATAGCAAAGATAATAAACCAGTTACTGAAGTAAAAGGTTTAGATAACGGTATTTTAGCTTATGATAGAAAAGATAGACCTGTTATTTTAATTAATAATGAATGGGCTTTAAATTGGATTTCTGAAAGAAATCCAGACTTATCTTTCTTAACTGTTCCATCTGATGCCGCAAAAATCTAGGAGGCTAGAATGTCAGTAGTAAATCCTATTAAAATTTTGGATATTAATATTCATCCGTACACAATGGATGGGATAGTTCAAATTTTAGCTAATAGAATAATGAATAAAGAAAAAACATTTGTTGTTACTGCTAATGCCGAAATAATAATGATGTGTCAGGAAGATTTAGCCTATAAGGAAATTATCAACAAAGTAGCAAATTATGTTCTTCCAGATGGAGCTGGTACTGTTTGGGCTGGTAATAAATTGGGCTTCAATGTACCTGAAAGGGTAGCAGGGTATGATCTTTTTTTGAGAATGCTAGAAGAAGGCGATAAAAATAAATTCTCTGCTTATTTTTTCGGTGCCTCAGAAGATACTATAGTAGAAGCTGCAAAAGTGGTAGAAGCTAAGTATAAGAACTTAAATCTTGCAGGATTTAGAAATGGTTTTTTTACTGTGCAAGATACCGAATCAATAATTAAAGCAATCAATGATGCTAATGTAGATATGCTTTTTGTAGCTTTAGGTGCTCCTAAACAAGAAAAATGGATAAGCGATAACATAGATAAATTAAATGTTAATTTGATTATTGGTATTGGTGGAAGTTTCGATGTTATAGCAGGGAAAGTTAAAAGAGCCCCTCAATGGATGCAAAATGCGAAACTGGAGTGGTTTTATCGTTTGATAAATCAACCAAGTAGATTTATCAGAATGTTAGCTTTACCACGATTTGTATTTGCTGTAAATAAGGAAAACAAAGAAAAGAATAAATAGACAAAAATAGCATTGTATATTATAATATACGTTGGAATTGTAATATTTATTACATAATCACAAAAGAAAGAGAGGAATAAACATGCGGATAGTAAAAGATGGTTATCCATTTATTTTGGGTGCAGCCGCAGTGACTGTACTTGTAGGATACTTTTTTGGATTAATAGCAGCAGTTCCTTTCTTTTTATTAATTTTATTTTTCACATATTTCTTTAGAAACCCTGATAGAACCCCTGTTGAAGATGAAAATATTTTGTATTCACCAGCAGATGGTACTGTAATGGGAGTAGAAGAATTTTTTGATGAAGAATATTTAAATGCTGAAGCAAAAAAAGTTATCATATTTTTATCAGTATTTAATGTACACGTAAATCGCAGTCCTGTAGCTGGTGAGATAAAATATCAACGCTATACGTGCGGAGAATTTGTTCCGGCTTATAAAAAATCTGCGTCGTTTGAAAATGAAAGACATGCTATTGGCATCCAAAATAATAAAATGAAAGTATTAGTAATTCAAATAGCGGGTCTTTTAGCACGCAGAATAGTTTCTTGGGTATCTTTAGGCAAAGAATTGGAACAAGGCGAATGCTATGGCATGATCAAATTTGCTTCCTGTACTGAATTAGTTGTTCCAAAAGATGTAGAAATTTTATGCAAAAAAGGTGATAAAGTTGTTGGCGGAGTAACTGTTCTTGGGAGGATTAACTCATAATGAACTATAAACGTATAGTGCCAAATAGTATAAGTGGTCTTAGCTTAGCATTAGGTGTGTTTTCTATTTTTTATACTTTCGAAAACGACTTTACAACTGCAGCAATATGTATCATTATGTCAGTTATTGCTGATTCATTAGATGGTAGAGCTGCACGCGCATTAAATGTTAGTGGTCCATTTGGACAAGAATTAGATTCACTATGTGATTTAGGTGCTTTTGGTGTAGCGCCTGCGATTTTAATTTATCAGTTTGGTATGATTGAATTAGGTTTTTTTGGTAAAGCTTTAGCAAGTTTTTTTGCTTGCATGGGTGCAATGAGATTAGCGCGTTTTAATACTAATATTGATGATGTAAAAGGGTATTTTCAGGGAATGCCAATTCCTGCTGGGGCATGTGTTTTAGCGACATATGTTTTGTCAGGTTTTGAATTTTCTGCAATATATGTAGCTATACTAACTTTTGTGGTTGCATTAATTATGTATAGTAATGTAAAGTTTCCTGATTTTAAAGGAAAAGGCAACCCAATGTACAAGTTACCTGTGATAATAGCAGCTGTTTTAGGTGGAATTTTATTATATGAAAGACCATCAGGTTGGTTTTTTGTAGCGATGTTAACTTACACAATAGCAGGTATAATTAATTTTGTTTATGTAAAGCTTTTTATAAAAGAAAGTCAGCAGTAGAGGAGTATTTAAATGAGCACGTATTTTGATTATTTTATGATCCCGTTGCAATTTATAATAGTATTTTTTACTATTTATTATTTTACTATTTCTTGGTTTGGTCTTTTTGGTAAAAGAAGAGAAACTAAAATTTATGATGAACAAAAAACATTCGCAATGATTGTTTGTGCTCATAATGAAGAAAAAGTAGTTGGTCAATTAATTGAAAATTTGCATTTGTTAAATTACTCTAGTGATTTATATGATATTTATGTTGTTGCTGATAATTGTAATGATGGAACAGCTAAAATATCTCGGAATGCCGGGGCTATTGTTTACGAACGCTTCAATGATGTAGAAAAAGGCAAAGGCTATGCAATGGACTGGATATTCAATAAATTATTTGCATTAGACAAACAATATGATGCAGTGTGTATCTTTGATGCAGATAACCTTGTTCATCCTAATTTCTTAAAAGAAATGAACAGTCGTTTATGTCAAGGTGAACGTTTAATTCAAGGTTATTTAGATTCTAAAAATCCAAATGACACATGGATTTCTGGCGTTTTCTCAATTTCATTTTGGATTGTTAATCACGTTTGGCATTTAGCTAAATACAATATTGGTCTTACTAGTTGCTTAGGTGGAACTGGTATGTGTATTGATACAGAAATTTTAAAACGTCATGGTTGGGGTGCAACTTGCCTCACAGAAGATATGGAATTTACAATGAAAGCTTTGTTAGAAGGAATTCCAACAACTTGGGCACATGATGCAATTATTTATGATGAAAAACCGCTCACTTTTAAAGCAGCTTGGAATCAACGTAAACGTTGGGCTCAAGGACATTTTGATGTAGCAAATCGTTATATTCCTAAAATGTTGTACAAAGGTATTAAAGAACGAAATATAGTAATTTTAGATGGTATTGTTAATTTATTCCAACCATATTTCTTGTTATTATCTACTTTCTTTGTGCTTTCAACATATGTTTATATGTTTATACCATTCTATACAAATGTACTGTTTGCAATATTGCCGGTGCAAGTTTGGACATTAGTAGGTGTTGGTCAGTATATTTTTCCTGTAGTGGTACTTTGGAAAATAAAAGCATCTTCTAAATCTTGGTATTATTTATTGTTCTACCCATTTTTTATTTATACTTGGGTTCCAATAACGATTTTAGGATTCATTCATAGAAATGATCATGTATGGAGTCATACAGCACATACAAGAAGTATTGCTTTTGATGATGTATTGATACCTGAAAATGCAGAACTGGGACCAAAACAAGTAATGTTCCAAAAAGGTGTAAAATAAAAAACGTAAATTAAAGTAAAAACAGCCTAATTATAGGCTGTTTTTTATTTACTAAAAAATGCAAAACATTGCTAATGCATATCGTGAGTTTTTAGGTAAAGAAAAAATGTTCTTGCGTGCTGCAAATGGTGAAATAATGGATTATGAAACAGACTATAAAGAAAATTGGTTTGAACTAGGTATTGGTGGCAGTGTAAAACTTGCTGAAAAAACATACTTATATGGAGATGTATTGAAATCTTTTGGTGGAGACATCAAGAAAAAATGGCAACTTAATTTGGGTATGAAATATACTTGGTAATGTATTTAAAAAAAGTAGCGTTCATATGAACGCTACTTTTTATTTATTAAAATATTGAAAAAAACTATAATCTATGGTATCTTTAAAAGGTAAGACATTGGAAAAGAGGGGTAATTTTATGAAAAAAAATAAAAAGAGTCCATCATCAACAGTTGTCGAAAAACCATTAGTAGATCACGGAAATAATATTCTTGGTCCTATTAATAATGCACAACCAAATCAAATGCAAATAAATACAAATTTTATGAATCAGTTGTATGTGAATACTAGTCATGCTCATCCAAATCAAGTACAACCAAATCAAATGCAAGGAAATCCTAATATACAACAACAGCAACAAATGCAAGGAAATCCTAACATGCAACAACAGCAACAAAATCAAGGAGATCCTAACCAACAGCAACAACAGCAACAAAATCAAGGAGATCCTAACCAACAGCAACAACAAAATCAAGTACCTGTTATTGAGCAAAATAAAAAACCATACATGACATTTGCTACAGAAGCACCAAAAAATGAAGCTGGAGTAGATGGAATTACTTTTGACTTTAATTATGGTGCACGTGTGCAAGTACCACAAGGTAATTATAGAGTTAAATTAGTTGATAGAGATGCTTGTTTAGTTGTATATGATGCTCCGGCTAATGGTGTAATTGTTACAAGTAATAAAAAATATTTTGTTAATTTTAGAGTAGAAGTATTTAAAGATGACAAGCTTATTTTTGAACATAATTTAGATTTGAAAGATAAAAATGTTATGATTAAATTCCCTGTAGGTATTTTAGGGGATGTTCTAGCATGGTTCCCGTTTGTAGATGAGTTCAGAAAGAAACATGGCTGTAATATATTCTGTGCATTAGCACCAGACCTTGCTGAAATGTTTAAAATGACATATCCAGAAATCAATTTTATTGATCCTGATATTGTACCTGAAGATATTTATGCAAGTTATTATATGGGCGTATTCTTCCCATGTGAAGATCGCTTCCATCAACCTGTAGACTTCAGACTTATTGGGCTTCATCATGCAGCTGCAAATATTCTAGGTTTAGAACAAACAGAAACATATATTAAATTACAACCTAAAGATAAAACTAGAAAAATCAAAGAACCTTATGTGTGTATTGCAGCTCAATCAAGTAGTCAAGCAAAATACTGGAATAACGGTATGGGTTGGTTTAAAGTAGTAGAACATTTGAAATCAAAAGGTTATCGTGTTCTATGTATCGATAGAGAACAAATGTATGGTATGGGCAGTAGATATAACCTTATTCCTTATGGTGCAGAAGATTTTACTGGTAGATTACCATTGCAAGATCGCGTAGATTTGTTGCATAATGCAGACTTCTTTGTTGGGCTATCTAGTGGTTTAAGTTGGCTTGCTAACGGAACAGGTATTCCAATTGTTCTTATTAGTGGATTTACTTTACCTATAACTGAATTTAAAACACCATATCGTGTAATTAATTATCATGTTTGTAATGGTTGCTGGAATGATATGAGAGTTTCTTTCTCTCATACTGATTTTGATTGGTGTCCACATCATAAAGGAACGGATAAACATTATGAGTGTTCAAGATATATTACTCCAGATGCTGTCATAAAAGTTATTGATAGATTGATGGAAGATCATGGTTATGATCCTAGTGAATATATAACTCAAGAGTGGAAAGATCTACAAGCAGTTAAAGAAGCTAAAGAAAAACGTATTGAAGAAGTTGCTAAAGAAGCAGAAGAAGCTAAAAAGAAAAAAGAAAATAAAGCTTCTAAAGGAACTAAAGCAACAAAAACTACAAAAGAAAAATAAACATTAAAACCCTTAGACTTTCAATGGTCTAAGGGTTTATTTTTACGGTGTTTTATGATAAAATATTATTATGTTTTAGTATCTTAAGATAGGAGTTTTAAAGTGAAAATAAAAGGTATTTTATTTGATTTAGATGGAACACTAGTTGATACAAATAATCTTATTTTAACAACATTTGATTATACCTTAGAAAAGTGCTTAGGCAAAACTTTGCCAAGAGAAGAAATTATAAAATATTTCGGTAGACCTTTGCGTGATGCGATGAAAGTTTATGCACCAGGTCGCGAAGATGAATTATGTGAAGTATATAGGGAATATAATATTGCTAATCATGATAAATTAATCAAGCCTTTTCCTAATGTAAAAGAAACCTTACAAGAACTTAAAAAACGTAATATAAAAATGGCAGTCGTAACTTCTAAAAAAGCTGAAACGGCAATGCGCGGATTAAAGTGTTTTGGTTTAGAAGAGTATATAGAAGGCATTGTTGGTTGCTATGATGTAGAAAATACTAAACCACATCCAGAACCTTCGGTGAAAGGTCTTGAAATGCTAGGGTTAGATGGCGCAGAATGCTTAATTGTTGGCGATAGTCCTTTTGATTTACAAAGTGGTCGTGGAGCAGGTTGCACTACCGTTGCAGTAGGATATAGTAGTTTTGATAAAGAAACAATGGAAGAACTAGCTCAACCTGAATACACAATTAATTCTATGGACGAACTTTTAACAGTTATAAATAATATTGAAGATAAGTAATTACGAAAAGGGGTATAGTAATGAGAAAGATTGCAATTGTTGGTGGCAGCGGGGTTTATAACCCTACAGCATTAAAAGGTTTTACCGAACAAATCATTAATACACCATATGGAGATGCTCTTTGCAATATTGGTGAATTGCATGGCAATAAGGTTGTTTTTATCGCTAGGCATGGTGTTGGGCATAAAACAGCTCCTCACAAAGTTAATTATCGCGCCAATATTTGGGCTCTTAAAAGTTTAGGTGTAGAGGAAATTTTTGCTACAACTGCTGTTGGATCTTTAAATAAAACTATGACACCAGGTCACTTTGTTATTTGTGATCAAATTTTAGATTTTACGAAAAGCAGAATTTGTACTTTCTATGACACTCCAGAACGCGGGGTAGTGCATGTAGATTTTACTAATCCATATTGCGCAACTTTGAGAGAAAAAACAATAGAATGTATTAAAGATATGAATATTACTTATCATACTACAGGTTGCTATGTTTGTACCGAGGGACCACGTTTTGAAAGTGGTGCAGAAATTAAAATGTATGCAAAGCTTGGTGGTGATTTAGTAGGAATGACTAATATTCCAGAATCAATTTTGGCTCGAGAGGCTGAAATGTGTTATGTGAATTGCTCTATTGTTACGAATATGGGTGCAGGCATTTCCTTAGAACCTATTTCACATGCAGAAGTTGTACAAGAAATGAAAGTAAGCATTGATAAGATGGATCGTTTGATTGATAAATTTATTTCATATAATAAAGACATTAAGTCTGAATGTTTCTGCCAAGAAGCACTAAAAGATTTTGGTGGGTTTAAATTATAAGCATGGTTAAAACAATGAAATGGCAGTCTAGTGCCTTAATTTTATTAGATCAAACTAAATTACCTATAAATGTTGAATTTATTGAATGCAAAGATTATAAGCGTGTAATTGATGCAATCAAAAGATTAGAAGTTCGTGGCGCACCTGCAATTGGTGCAGCTGCAGGTTTTGCTATGGTATTAGCACTTAAAGAAATTATTTCTGAAGAAAATTTACTTGCGAGTTACGCAGTAAGGAGAGATGAAATAATTGCAGCAAGGCCAACTGCTGTTAATTTAGAGTGGGCTGCTAATTTGCTATATACATCTGTTGAAGAAATGCTAGAAGCTAAATTAGATAGTGTTTTGATACTAGCTAATATTGAGAAATTAGCTCTTAAAATTTATGATACAGATATTGAGAAGAATAAAACAATGGGAACTTTTGGAGCTGAAATAATGCCCGAAAAGGCAATAGTTCTTACGCATTGCAATGCTGGAGCATTAGCTACTTGTGGCTATGGTACAGCTTTAGGAGTTATTAGAGCTGCTTATGAAGTAGGGAAACTTAAAATGGTTTACTCAGATGAAACTAGACCATTACTTCAAGGGTCACGACTTACAGCTTGGGAACTTCTTGAAGATGGTATTCCAGTAACAACCATAACTGACAATATGGCTGCTTGGACTATCCTAAAAAAAGGCATAAATGCTATTGTAGTTGGAGCTGATAGAATTGCTTCTAACGGTGATACTGCTAATAAAATTGGAACTTATGGATTAGCTGTTTTGGCAAAAGAACATAACATTCCGTTTTATATTGCTGCTCCAGCAAGTACTTTTGATTTTGACATTGCTACTGGTGATGAAATTAAAATCGAGGAACGATCTGGAGATGAAGTAAGAATGTTTCAAGGTATTCCTTCTGCACCACCTAATGTAGCAGTGTTTAATCCTGGCTTTGATGTAACACCAGGAGATTTAATTACAGGAATTATTACTGAATATGGAGTATTAGAAAAACCTTATATTTCAGCTATTGCTAAATTAAAAGAAAATGTATCAAAGGAGAATTTATTTACATGGAAAGCATGATTAAAGATATCGGACTTGCTCCGACAGGAATTCAAAAGATAGATTGGGTTAAGGCACATATGCCTCTTTTAAATCATTTAAATGAAAAATATAGTAAAAACCAAATATTCAAAGGTATTAACATGGTAGTTACTATTCATTTGGAAGCAAAAACAGCGTATTTAGCAGAAGTATTAAAAAATGCTGGTGCTAATGTAGTTGTAACTGGCAGCAATCCTCTTTCAACACAAGATGACGTAGCTGCAGGGCTAGTAACAAAAGGAATTCCAGTTTTTGCTACTCATGGTTGTACTAATGAAGAATATGATGTGTATCTTGATAAAGCCCTTGATATTAAACCAGAACTCATTATTGATGATGGTGGCGATTTAGTTAATATGCTTCATGGTTCTCGTAAAGAATTAGTTGCTAATCTCATTGGTGGTAGTGAAGAAACTACTACAGGTGTACATAGATTGAAAGCTTTGGCAAATGCTAAAAAATTGGCTTTTCCAATGATTGCTGTAAATGATTCTTATTGCAAATATTTATTTGATAATCGTTATGGTACTGGACAATCTGTATGGGATGGTATTATGCGTACTACTAACTTAAATATTGCAGGTAAAAACGTTGTTGTTGCTGGCTATGGCTGGTGCGGCAAAGGTGTAGCAATGCGTGCAAAAGGTTTAGGTGCAAATGTTATCGTAACAGAAATCGATCCAGTTAAAGCAATTGAAGCAGTTTTTGATGGATTTAAAGTTATGCCTATGCAAGAAGCTGCAAAAGAAGGAGATATCTTCGTAACTGTAACAGGTTGTAATGATGTAATTACTAAGGAACACATGAAAGTTATGAAAGATGGCGCGATTCTTTCTAATGCAGGACATTTCGACGTTGAAGTTAATAGAAATCATTTAGAAGAATTATCCATTAAAAAACCATATGAAATCCGTAAAAATATTATGTCATATACAATGGCTGATGGTAGAGAAATCTATCTTTTAGGTGAAGGGCGTTTGGTAAATTTAGCATGTGGAGATGGGCATCCAGTTGAAATTATGGACTTATCCTTTGCAATGCAATTTTTAGCAATGAAATATGTTTTAGAAAATAAAGGCAAGTTAAACAATGAATTATATGTTTTACCTGCTGAGTTAGACAAAGAAATTGCAACTTTGAAATTAGAAGCAATGGGATTTTCTTTTGATGAATTATCAGCTGAACAAGCAGCATATTTAGAACAAGAATAATTTGCAAGGAGGTTAGTTTATGGATGAAAAATGTCAAACAGCATGCTTAGACATTGTAGAAGCTGGACATAAACTGATTAACTCCAAAATGACAGTAGGTTCTTGGGGGAATATTAGTTTGCGGGTAGATGAGCACTATATAGCAATAACGCCATCGGGCCGCAGTTATGAAAGTTTAACAGAACAAGATATTTCATTAGTTGATTTGAAAGGTATACAACTAGCTGGTGTAGGTGTACCATCTTCTGAGTTGCCGATGCATTTAGAAATTTATAAAAATGTTCCGCCGGCTCAAGCAATAGTGCATACTCATAGTATTTATGCTACAGCTCTTGCTTGTAATAGAGTTGGTATACCAGCTTTAGTAGAAGATATGGTACAAATTGTTGGTGGTGCAGTAGCTTGTTCAGAATATGCTTTGCCAGGGACAAGAGAACTAGGCGGAAACGTAGTAAAATCATTAGATAATAAAAAAGCTGTGCTTATTGCAAATCACGGAGTAGTTGCTTGGGGAGCTACAGTAGATGAAGCTCTTTTGGTAGCGGAAGTGGTTGAAAAAGCAGCAAATATCTATTGTATTGCTAAGTCTATTGGTAATCCGTGTATATTAAGTGATGACGATGTAAAACTTATGCATACTTTTTACGAAAGTCATTACTATAAAAGAATGATTGGAGAAGAATAATGTCAAAACTCCTAATTACAAATGTAGAAATAGTTACTGATGGACCAAATTATGAGAAAAAATTTATTGGCATTGAGAACAATAAAATAGCATATATCGGTACTGAAAAACCTGCTGGCTATGATGCAGCAGAAATTATTGATGGTACAGATAAGCTAGCAACAGCAGGGATGGTTAATAGTCATACTCATGCTGCAATGACTTTATTACGAAGCTATGCTGATGATATGAATCTTATGGATTGGCTACAGAAGAAGATTTGGCCAGCAGAAGCAGGACTTGTAGCAGAAGATTGTTATTGGGGTTCTGAACTTGCTATTTTAGAAATGATAAAATCAGGTACAACAGCGTTTGCTGATATGTATTTTTGTATGGATCAAACAGCTATGGCTGTTGAGAAGTCTGGTATACGTGCGTCATTAGCTAGAGGTTTAGTAGGTGTTACGCCAGATGGTGATGCTAAAATAGAAGAAAATGCTGAATTTTATAAAACATGGCATAAAAAAGCTAATGGTCGTATTCAAGTAATGATGGGCCCACATGCTCCATATACTTGTCCAACAGAGTATTTAAAAAAGGTTGTAGCAAAATCTGAAGAAATTGGTGCAGAACTTCATATGCATCTTTCTGAAACAGAATTTGAAGTTAAAGAATGCATTAAAGAAAAAGGTAAAACACCTATTGCTTACGCAAATGATTTAGGTATTTTAGATAGAGGTTTATTAATTGCACATGCTGTTTGGGCTACTGATGAAGAATTAGAGATTATGGCATTTAAAAAAGCACGTGTAGCACATAATCCTCAAAGTAATTTAAAACTTGCAAGTGGTATTGCACCAGTTGCTAAGATGCTAGCTAAAGGCATTCCTGTTGGTTTAGGAACAGATGGTGCTTCTAGTAATAACAATCTTGATTTACTTGAAGAATGCCGCCTAGCTGCAATGCTCCAAAAAGGAACTACTTATGATCCTTTGGTTGTTCCAGCATCTGAAGCTTGGGATATGGCAACATATCAAGGAGCTAAAGCAATAGGCTTTGATAATCTAGGTAAGTTAGAAGAAGGTTATTTAGCAGATATAGTTTTATATGATATGAATAAACCACATTGGTACCCACGTCATGATCGTTTATCTCTTTTAGTATATGCAGCAAATTCTGCGGATGCAGATACTGTAATTATTGACGGTAAAGTGGTAATGGCTAACGGTAGTGTTTTAAATATGGATGAAGAGAAAATCTATGCAGAGTGTGAAACTCGTGGCAAAAGATTAATAGCAAATTAGAGGAGTGAATGAATTTTGGCAAAAATATTAAAGAAGATGATTTTGGCACCAGCTGTTTATGAATTTGTGATGGAGGCACCTTTAGTAGCTAAAAAATGTAAACCAGGGCAATTTATCATGATTCGCGTAGATGAAAATAGCGAAAGAATTCCTTTGACTATAGGGGATTTTGACAGAGAAAAAGGTACTATTAATTTAGTTGTTCAAGCTGTTGGTAATACAACTACTCACATGTGTGAAGATTTTGAAGAAGGTGACGACATCCTTGATTTATTAGGACCTTTAGGTATGCCTTCTGAAATGGAAAAATTCGGTACTGTAGTTGTTGTTGGTGGTGGTATTGGCGTAGCGCCAGTATATCCAATCGCAAGAGCTTACCACGAAATGGGCAATAAAGTCATTTCTATTATTGGTGCTCGTAATAAAGATTTAGTTATTTGGAAAGATAAAATGGCTGCTATTAGTGATGAACTTATTGTTACTACAGATGATGGTAGTGAAGGACATAAAGGCTTTGTAACTGATCCTCTAAAAGCTATGCTTGAAAAAGGTGATAAAATTGATTTAGTATTAGCAATTGGTCCAGTAATCATGATGAAAAATGTTGCTGCTACAACTTTACCATTTGGAACTAAAACTACTGCTAGTTTAAATACTATTATGGTAGATGGTACTGGTATGTGTGGTGGTTGTCGAGTGTTTGTTGGCGGGGAAAATAAATTTGCCTGTGTTGATGGTCCTGAATTTGACGCTCACAAAGTGGATTTCCCTAATTTGATGCAACGTCAACAAATGTATAAAGATCAAGAATCAGAGGAATATAGTTGTGGAGGTCATTGCAAATGCGTGGAGGATTAAGAAATGCTATGCCGGAACAACCGGCTAATGTGCGTAATAAAAACTTTGAAGAAGTTACTTTAGGTTATACTGAAGCAATGGCTGTAGATGAAGCAGAACGTTGTTTGAATTGTCCTAACCCAAGATGTGTAGAAGGTTGTCCAGTAAATGTATATATACCTCAATTTATTCAAGCAGTTGCAAGTAAAAACTTTGCAGAAGCAATTGAAATATTGAAGAAAAAGAACAGTTTGCCAGCTGTTTGTGGCCGTGTATGTCCACAAGAAAAACAATGTGAAAGCAAATGTGTTCTTGGCATTAAAGGTGAATCTGTAGCTATTGGTCGTTTAGAACGTTTTGTGGCAGATTATGCTCGTGAACATGGCTTAGATAAAAAGGTTGAAACAATAACACCTAATGGTAAAAAAGTAGCTATAGTTGGTAGTGGTCCTTCAGGGTTAACCGCTGCTGGGGATTTAGCAAAGCTTGGTTATGATGTTACTGTATATGAAGCACTCCATTCAGCTGGTGGTGTATTAATGTATGGTATTCCAGAGTTTCGTTTACCAAAAGAAATCGTACAATATGAAATTTCTGCATTAAAAGATTTAGGAGTGAAAATTGAAACCAATGCAATCATTGGACAAACTTTTACTATTGAAGAATTAATGAAAGAAGAAGGTTATGGTGCGGTATATATTGGTACAGGTGCAGGATTACCTCATTTCATGCAAATACCAGGAGAAAATCTAAATGGTGTTTATAGTGCAAATGAATTTTTAACACGTGTAAATCTTATGAAAGCATATCAATTCCCTAAAGTAGCTACACCAGTTTATATTGGTAAAAAAGTAGCTGTTGTTGGTGCTGGTAATGTTGCTATGGATGCGGCACGTACATCTAAACGTTTGGGAGCAGAACATGTTTATATTGTTTATAGACGTGGAGAAGAAGAAATGCCTGCTCGTTTAGAAGAAATTGAACATGCAAAAGAAGAAGGTATAGAGTTAAGACTTTTAAATAATCCAGTTGCTATTAAAGGTGATGATAAAGGCTGGGTTACTGGTATGGAATGTGTAGAAATGGAACTTGGAGAAGCAGAT
This sequence comes from uncultured Negativicutes bacterium, assembly GCA_947074185.1. Lineage (GTDB taxonomy): Bacteria > Bacillota > Negativicutes > Acidaminococcales > Acidaminococcaceae > CAMTOO01. Next base: position 13,343 of record CAMTOO010000017.1, on the reverse strand, counting down.
GCATCAGGTCGTCGTTCTCCAGTCGAAAAACCTAATTCTAATTATATTTTAGATGTTGATATGGTTGTTATGTCTATTGGACAAGGGCCAAATCCACTTTTAAAACAAACTACACCAGATTTGGAAGTTAATAAAAAAGGAAACATTATTGCAGATGAAGTAGGCGCTACATCTATTCCAGGAGTATTTGCTGGTGGTGATATAGTAACTGGTGCAGCAACTGTAATTAGTGCAATGGGAGCTGGTAAAAAAGCTGCATTAGCTATTGATGAATACTTGAAATAGAAATATATAGGAGGATGAATATGGAGTTTAAAATTGCATTAGGAGTCTCTGCAAGGCATTTACATTTATCTAGAGCAGATATGGATACATTGTTTGGTGAAGGCAGTGAATTAACCGTTAAAAAAACAATTCAACAACCTGGTCAATTTGCATCTAATGAACAAGTCACTATGGTTACATCAAAGGGGGAAATGAAACTACGTGTTTTAGGACCTTTGCGTGATTATACTCAAATTGAACTTGCAATAACAGATGCTAGAAAAATGGGTATTAATGCTCCTGTTCGTAACTCAGGAGACTTAAAAGATTCTGCAGGTTGCACTTTGGTAGGACCTAAAGGTCAAGTGGAACTTAAAGAAGGTATTATTATTGCTGCAAGGCATGTTCATTTATCCCCAGCAACAGCTGAAAAACACGGTGTAAAAAATGGCGATTTCGTTGATCTAGTAACAACTGGTGAAAGAGCTTCTACATTACATAATGTCTTAGTTCGTGCTAGTGAAAAAGATTTTGACGAAGTTCATATTGATACTGATGAAGGTAATACTATTAATTTAGATTCTGGAGAACTTGTTCTCTTAAAATATTAATAAGAAAGCTAAAGGAGGAGTTTTTAATGAAGAAAAGTTTTTTTGCAACAGCTTTATTAACATCATTGCTACTCACTACTCCAAGTTTCGCAGCAGAAACTTATAAAGATTCTGACTCTGGGTTTAGTTTAAAATTACCTGACAATAAATATTCTATGGCAGGAGAAAACTTTTATGGAATATTTGATTATTCAGGGCTTTTTCAAACACATATGTTTGTTGCTATAGATTCTGATAAGATTGAAGAAAAATTAGGAAATAAGCTTACTGCTATAGATTTCAAGAAAAAAGTTGAAGAAGTTAAATTATTAGAACGTAACAACCTTTTAACTACAAATTTAAAAAAAGATTACCTAGATCCTACTTTTTATTCTGAATTTAGTATTATTCCGAAAAAACTACTTAATGGAAAAGAATCTATTACTACTGAAAAAATAAAAGGCAAAGATTTTATTGTTATCAACACAGAGAATGAAACTGATGAAAAAAAGGATCTTTTTGCTGCAAGTAATACTAAGATTGCATTAACAGTAGCTAATGATAATTTATATGCATTGGTATCTATTCTTGAAAAGCCTAGAATATCTGATGGACTTAGTGAAGATCGCAAAGAATGGCACAAGAAACGAATCAGTACAGGTGTTGAAAAACATAATAAATGGCGCAAAGACCTTTTAAATGGGTTAAAGTTATTTGTACCTACTGCAAAGGAAGAAACAATACGTATTGCAGATGATGCAAATGGTGAAGATATTGTAATACCAAATACATGGTTATATGCACGCGGAAAAGATTTTTTAGATGATGGTGAAAAATGCGTTGTAGCATTTGCTATGCCGGAAGAAAATTTTAAAAAAATACAAGAACGTGCACTCGATACATCAAAAGAAGAATATTCAAAAGCAGTTAATAGTGCTGCCTCAGGCGATGCTGAAAACTATAACATGAATACCTTAGATGGTTTTTATAATAGTATGGGAGAATTTATTTTAGCAGCCTCTTATAAACCTGGTAAATATGATGAGCTTAAACTGAATAAGCTTATGGAAGAAATTAATGAAAACAAAGCAGATGTTGAAAAAATTTTAAATGATTTCAGAAATGAAAAAGGCAAAGAAGTCTATAGAGGAGTATTGCTTAGAGACTTTACTTATCTTTTAAGTATGGATCCAGAACTTATAGATCTTGCTTCAAAAATTGATGTAACACTTATGAAAAGATATGATTTTTCTAGTGCATCTTTCGTTAAATTAACCAAGGAAAAAGGTCATGGAATGATTTATGTTAGTAAAGGTGATGGTTTTAAAACAGATTTAATTATCAAAAAATACTTTCCAGATTTTTCAATTTAAATAGAAAATGCTATAATTAATACGAGGTAGATGCTACCTCGTATTTTTTATAATGAGGTGAACAATATGAAAAAAATCTATAATGGTTCTAGCTGCAGCAGTAGTTTTAAGTTTAAGTACAAATGCATTGGCGTTTGAATATACAAGTGATAGTAGTGGTTTTAAAGTTAATATACCTGATAAATATCAAGTTATTGGCGCTAAAGATATGGTAATAGCTGCTAGTACGCAAGCAGGGTATCATGGAATTGTTGAAGTTAAAGCTAATCTTTCTACTGCAAAATTTAATAGCGATATAAAGAGCATGAATACAGCTATAAAAGCAGGGGAGAATATCCTTGAAATAGGGGAATATAGCTATTTGAATGGTGCTAATAAATATGATGGTTTTGGTAAAATGAGAACCTTGTTAGGTACTGCTAATCCAGAAAAGTTAACTTATAAAGTAACTAAAGTCAATAATATACCTGCTTTAGAGGTAAAAAAGATTAGTAAGATTAATTATGAAACCCTCTACCCTGTTCCAATAGGGGACAAGATGAGAAGTGCAATTGAAGAAAGTAATCCAAATGCTACAATTTCTCCTGATGGTAAACAAGTTCAATTCGAATTAGAACTTATTGAAAATATTTATTATGTATCGCAAAACGATAAGCTGTATAAACTTTTTAGTTTTTATATGGATCCAGGAAAATCCAAAGAAATTGAGAAAATAGTTGAGCCTAAAAGCGATTTATATAAAATATTAAAACAAGCAGAATTTAAGATAAATGAATTTAATAAAGCTAGTAAATATTTTAATAAAAATGTGGAATTTTATCCTAGTAAGGATAACAATAAGCCTTTGGCATTGCCAAATGATATCTTTGGAACTACTTATAATATCCCTAATGACTGGATGTATGGCTTTGTAATTGATAAAGTAAGTGATACATTTATGGGAGTATCAGAAAAAGAGTCTGGTGGTTCTGCTGATTTTAATGTTGTGATGGCTCTACCTTATAGCACTTTCGAAGAAGCACTTAAGATTCAAACTGATACTGGTGGAATCGTTATAAACACTGAAAACAAGCAGCTTAACGTAGTTACAGACTTGAGTAAAATCAATATACAAAAGCTTCTAGATAGCTATACAGAGACGTTTTTAGCAGTTTCAGGAAAGTTTATACCTAAGAATAAAGAGCAAAAAGGCTTGTTTGATAGCTTTTTGGATAATCCAGCACAAAGCGGAATTTTTCTAGATTATAATATTAAAAACTTTTTTGAAAAAGTTATCCTCACCAAAAACAATGAAGTATTAAAATTAGAAAATTTTAAAAATAAAACTTATGTTAATGAATATAATGGAATAATTAATTTAAATTTTGATTTAATTATTAATTTACCAGAAAATTTTATGACTGGTAATTTTATCGATGAAAATTTTAAAAAGTTATCCACAGAAAAAGTTTATAATTTTAAACCAACAATAGAAAGTGAAATTTATTTTGATAGAGAATCAAGAATGAATATTTTATTATATGGAAGATCTAAAAAGGTTCCAAAAAGAGATTTAAATACTATAATAAATATAAAATAGGTAGTTAGAACAAAAAACATGTAACACCAAAAAACGACCTCGTAAAATTGCGCAGGAGAGTTTTTGAGGAACATGCGCTTATACTTAGTTGTAAAAAACACTAAAACGCTTAAAAACGATTTCTGGCGTTTTGGTGTTTTTTAGTGTAAAAATAGCTATTTGTGGATAAAAAAGTAACTTTTTGAGGATTTATTTAAATAATAACTTTACATAATATATATTATCGGACATAAAATATTATTAAGTATTTTTATATATTCCACTACTACATCTAGTGAAAAACTAAAAAAATAAATAGCGAACAAAGATGAACAAATGTTTGACTTATATTACACCTTCTGTTATAATTAAGAAAAACATTGAACGTGAATTATTTTTATAGGAGGAATTTATTATGGCTAGACATAGAAAAATGCCAGCTGATTTTGATGGTAACTATACTGAAGAAATGCTTACGCAGCGCCAAGCTCAAGTTTTAAATTTCATTCGTCAGTTTTCTCAAGCTAAAGGTTATCCGCCAGCTGTACGTGAAATTTGTGCTGCTGTTGGTTTATCTTCAACTGCAAGTGTTCATAACCACCTTCAAAAACTTCAGGAAATGGGTTTCATCCAACGTGACTCTGCTAAGCCTCGTGCTTTAGAGCTTACGCAAGAGAACTCTTGGCGTAATAAAACAGTTGTTCCAGTGCCTCTTGTTGGTACAGTTACTGCTGGTATGCCTATCCTAGCTGTTGAAAATATCGAAGAAACCTATCCTATTCCTTTAGATCTACTTGGAACTGGTGAAGATGTATTTATGCTGGCTGTTTCTGGGGACTCTATGAAAGATGCTGGCATACTTGATCATGATTATATTGTAGCTCGTAAACAAAACTTTGCTAATAATGGTGATATCGTAGTTGCTCTTATTGATGGCGAAGAAACTACTGTTAAGAGATACTTTAAAGACTTAAGAAACATTCGCTTACAACCAGAAAACGATGCTTACTCTCCTATTATCGGTACTGATAATATTACTGTTATGGGGAAAGTAATTGCAGTTTTTAGAATGTTATAATCGAACATTGTGAACAGAAACTGACATTCATACGCCGACAAAATGACGCCCTTGTGGTGTCATTGTTTTTTCTGTATATTTTTACATTACAATAAATATGTTTTTTTCTACACCCTCTATTTCAATATGGTTCATTAAAATTTAATATGCATAAAATACATAAAAAAAATAGACTTATTTAGCAATAAGTCTATTTTTATTTCTTTTTATTCATTTATCATTTGTGCTGCTTCCATAATAGCGATAACTCCATGTTCAAAGGTTAACCCACCTTGAAAATAAACATTATAAGGTTCTCGCATTGGCCCATCTGCACTTAGTTCTATAGATGCACCTTGAACAAAAGTTCCAGCGGCCATGATAATTTTATTTTGATATCCAGGAATCATTGCTGGTACAGGTGTAACATGAGCATCTACAGGTGAATTGCGTTGGATTGCTATACAAAACTTTTCTAACTTCTCCCCTGTATTTAACGTAATAGCTTGAATAATATCACTACGTACATCTTCAGGTTCAGGTTTTACATTATAACCTAATTTTTTAAATACATAAGCTGCAAAAATCGAAGTTTTCACTGCTTGCATTACAATATGTGGTGCAAGAAATAGTCCTTGGTAAAACTCTCTAGCAGTATCTCCAAGAGTTGCCCCCATTTCATTAGCTAGACCTGGTGCAGTTAAGCGACAAGCTGCATTATAGACAAGTTTTTCTTTACCTACAATATAGCCACCAGTTGGCGCAAGTCCCCCACCAAGATTCTTAATAAGTGATCCTGCCATCAAGTCCACACCAAATTCAGTTGGCTCAACTTCTTCGACAAATTCACCATAGCAATTATCTACAAAGCAAATAATATTTTCATTTACTGCTTTTACTTTTTCTACAAGTTCTGCAATAGTTTTTACATCTATTGTATTTCTAATATTACTATATCCACAAGAACGTTGTATGTGGATCATTTTTGTTTTAAAAGTTATGGCTCCTAAAACTGCCTCTACATCGATTTTTTTGCCAGACATAGGTATTTCCTTGTAAATCACACCAATATCGCAGAGAGAGCCTTCTATGCAATTAGGATATCCAATAACTGTTTGCAACGTATCATAAGGTGTTCCTGTTGCAGCGATAAGTTCATCACCAGGTTTTAAATTACCAAACATAGCAGTTGAAATAGCATGTGTTCCAGATACAAATTGAGAACGTACTAAAGCAGCTTCTGTTTTAAAAATTTCGCTGTAAATACTATCTAAGTTTTCGCGACCAACATCAGAATACGCATAACCTGTAGTAGGTTTCAAATAATAATCTGCTACCTTGTGATTACGGAAGGCAGTAATAACTTTTCTTGTATTAAGTTTAGCAATATTATCATAGTAAGGAGCTATTTTAGCAATTGCCGCTAAAGCTTCTTCTTCTATTAATTCAAAATTTGGCATTTACTCATCACCTTTATAGATATATTCTTCGAAGTTTTTAACTTCATTTGCATCTAAACGGACTTTAACAACAGTACCAGCTTCTTCATAGTTTTGTTCTAAAACAGTACCAATATTATGAAGTTGAGCTATTTTTCCTGATTGATCATATGGAAAAAGAAAGGTTTCTTCAATAGTTAAAAGTTTAAGATGATCAACTATTGCAGCTAGTAATTCTTCTGAACCTATCCCCTCTTTTGCTGAAATACAAACAGCATTATCTTCTTGTTCTAAACGACCTAACAAACCGCTTTCTACTGGAAGTTTATCAATTTTATTATAAACAGTAAGAATCTCTTTATCCTTAGCGCCTATATCTTCTAAAACTTTATAAACAGCATCACTTTGTTCTTTATAAAGCACATGACTTACATCGATTACATGTAATAATAAATCGGCATCACAAACCACTTCTAATGTAGATTTAAATGCTGCAACAAGTTGATGAGGTAAGCGTTGAATAAAGCCAACAGTATCTGTTAATACCGCAGCTCTTTTATCTGGTAATTCTAATTGACGAGTAGTTGGATCTAAAGTTGCAAAAAGTTGGTCTTTAGCGTAAATATCAGACTGAGTTAAAGTATTTAATAATGTTGATTTACCTGCATTAGTATACCCTACCAAACTAATATTTGGCACTTGAGATTTATTGCGTTTTTCGCGATGTAATTCACGTACAGAATTTACTTTACTAATACAATCTTTTATATAAGCAATACGATCACGAATTCTACGTCTATCTACTTCTAATTTAGTTTCGCCAGGGCCTCTAGTACCAATACCACCACCTAGACGAGAAAGGCTTAAACCTTTACCCATAATACGTGGTAAGTTATATTGAAGTTGAGCTAATTCAACTTGTAATTTACCTTCGTTAGTTCTAGCACGTTGAGCGAAAATATCTAAAATCAAAGCAGTTCTATCTAATACTCTAATACCTAGTATTTGCTCTAAATTACGACCTTGTGCAGGAGAAAGTTCATCATCGAAGATACATAAATCGATATTGTTTTCTTGCACGTAAAGTGCTAATTCTTGAGCCTTACCTTTTCCAATAAAGAATGCAGGATCAGGCTTAGGACGCTTCTGAATAAATTTTTCTTTTACTATTGCACCTGCGGTATCCGCAAGTTGCTTAAGTTCTTCAATAGAGTCTTCACTAGACCAAGCACCTGTGTTTCTACCATATTCCATTGCAACTAAAATAGCTGTTTCTGGAACTTCTGATAGACCAGAAGTACTAACTTTCTTTTGAAGATGTTTTTCTACAGTATTAATTAGATTTGGGAAGAACACATCTTCTATGTCTGCTAAAGCAATTGGTCCGTATTCTTCAGAAACATATTGTTCATTGTTATCTATATCTGTAATAAGCCCGAAAGATACGGTGGAGTTAGGGAAATCTTCTGCATTTACACCTATTGCCACCATTAAGTCGTATTTATTGCGTTTTAAGGCAGAAATATCTAATCCACTTAATGCTGAATTACCATTAGGATGAGTGTGAATACATCTTATTCCACTTAAACGTTCCATGCTACGACGACCTTCAAGCGGTGGAAGTTCTACAGTTGCATTATCCCCTATTGAAATACTTAAAACTTGCCCATTTCTAGCAAGGAATACGGAAATTTCACGACCAATAAAATCAGTTATATCAATAAGTTTTAAAGCCATTTCTTGTGAAATGATATGCCCTTGTTCTACTTGCAAATCATATACTTTTTCAAGTTCTGCTAATACAGAGTCTCTAATACCTTTAGTATTACCTAAAATATTACCCATGAATATTTCCTCCTTTCTAGTTCTGTAATAAATCATGTGCCGCTATTAAGCGACACATGTAAGTTGTTTTAATTATTTTGCACGTGCAGGTTCAACATTTACTTTATAACCTTTAATTGTGCTTTTATGCATAACACCTAAAACTTTTTCTGCATGTTCTTCTGGAATTTCTACAAAAGTAAATTTGTCATAAATATTGATTAGACCAATTGATTTTGCAGGAATATCAGCTTCAATAGCAATTACTTTTACAAGTTCAGGAACAGTAATTTTTTGACTGCGACCTACATTCATAAAGAATCTTACCATACCAGGACGAGCGCCTGTGTTAGACATGGAGCCAGAACCTTTAGCGTTGTCATTAGAGTTACTAGTTTTTAATGCTTTAGCACCTTCTTGCATAAATTTAAGAGCTGCTGCAGCAATGTTTTCTAATTCATATTCTTTTTCAAGAGTAGCAACGATTGGCATATAGTCATGGTAAGTACCTTGTTCTAAAAGCATTTCCATTTTATTAACAATTAACTCTCTTTGACGTTCAATAACATCACCAGTTGTAGGTAAATCTCTACGTTTGATTTTAGCTTTAGTGATACGTTCAATTAATTTTAATTGACGGAATTCTCTTGGTGTGATGAAAGTCATAGCAACGCCAGTATTACCAGCACGACCAGTACGACCAATTCTATGTACATAACTTTCAGGATCTTGAGGAATATCAAAGTTAATTACATAATTGATATTTTCAATATCGATACCACGAGCAGCAACATCTGTTGCAATAAGAATATCAAGAGAACCATCACGGAATTTCTTCATAACTCTATCTCTTTGGTTTTGGCTTAAGTCACCATGCAAGCCTTCTGCAAGATAACCGCGAGAACCAAGAGAAATTGCTAAATCATCAACACCTTTTTTAGTACGGCAGAAGATAATTAGACGGCCATCGATTTCAGCGTCAAGTAAACGAGTAATACCATCAACTTTATCACGAGTTTCGAAGTAATATTGTTCAATCAAAGGAACAGTAATTTCTTCTCTGCTAACAGTAACATTTTTTGGTGTGCGCATATATTTCTTAGTCAAGCTAAGGATAGGTCTTGGCATAGTTGCAGAGAATAATAATGTTTGACGTTCATTAGGAATATTTTTGATGATTTCTTCCATATCATCAACAAATCCCATATCAAGCATTTCATCTGCTTCATCCAAAACTAAAAGATTAACATGATCTAATTTAATAGTACGACGATTAATATGGTCAATAAGTCGACCAGGTGTACCAATAACAACTTGGATACCATTTTTTAAAGCTCTAATTTGACGATCAATTGGTTGACCACCATATACAGGTAAAACTTTAATACGTTTGTTTTTACCAATTTTATTAATTTCTTCAGCTACTTGAATAGCTAGTTCTCTAGTTGGTGTCATGATTAACGCTTGAACATGACGTTGATCAGTGATTTTTTGTACTAATGGAATACCAAAAGCAGCAGTTTTACCTGTTCCTGTTTGAGCTTGTCCAATAATATCATTTCCTTCTAAAGCGAGCGGTATTGTTTGAGCTTGTATTGGAGATGGTTCTTCAAATCCCATAGCAGTTAAAGCACTTACTATTTTCTTATCTAACTCTAAATCTCCGAATTTTTCCATTTGCATATTTGTCATTTTATTTTTCCTCCATTGGCTCAACAGCAATTCTATCATATACCATAGCAAGAGCTGTTAATGCACTACGTAATTTATTATTTAGACGATTACCGCTGAAAATATTTCTTTGACAAACAGTTCCATTAGCATCGGTTACAGCAATATAGACTAGTCCCACTGGTTTATCTTTTGTTCCCCCATCAGGACCAGCAATACCAGTAACACCCACGCCATAATCTGTATTAAAAAGTTTGCGGACGCCTTCAGCCATTTGGCAAGCAACTTGCTCGCTAACTGCACCGAATTGATCCAAGTTTTCTTGTGAAACATTAATTAAATTGTGTTTAGCTTCGTTGCTATAAGTAACAACGGAACCCAACAAATAGCTTGAACTACCAGGAACATCAGTTATCAGACTGCTAGTTAATCCCCCAGTACAAGATTCAGCAAAAGCTATCGTTTGTTTGTTTTTTAATAATTTGCGACCAACACATTCTGCAAGAGATTCATCATTATGCCCATAAATGTAATTACTTAATCTTTCTTCAAGACGTTTCGCAGTTGGTAGTATAAGCGCATCTGCTTCTGCAACTGAAGCAGCTTTTGCTGTTATGCGAATAATAATTTCGCCTTTGCGAGCATAAATAGCAATAGTAGGGTTATCTTGAGATGTAATAAAATCATCTATTTTCTCAGCTAACGCTGATTCTCCTATTCCTTTTAGGCGCAAAGTGTGAGATTTAATTGTACCTAAATGTGGGAAACGTTTTTCAAGATATGGATATAATTGTTCTGTTGCTACATGTGAAAGTTCGCTTGGTGGACCTGGCAATAAAACGAAAATTTTATCGTTTTGATCTACAACAAGTCCAGGAGCTGTACCAGCTTTATTAGTTAATACAGTTGCTCCTTCTGGAATCAAAGCTTGTTTATCATTATTAGAAGGCATACATACGGAACGTTTAGCGAAAAAAGCTTCAATATTAGATTTAGTTTCTGCATCTAAAACTAATTCTAAATCAGTAAATTCAGCTAGGATTTCTTTTGTAATATCGCCCTTGGTTGGGCCTAAGCCACCAGTAGCAATAATGATATCTGCACGTTTAGAAGCTATTTCAAATGCTTCTAAAAGACGTTGAGGATTATCCCCAACAGTTGTTTGATAAAGAACATCAAAACCGCGCATGTTTAACTCTTGAGTTAGATACTGAAAATTAGTATTTAGTATCTCTCCTAGCAGTATTTCTGTTCCAGTATTAATTATTTCAACCTTCATTTAATACCTCGCTTAACCATTAAAGCTTTTCGCCTATTAATTCATAGGTAAAGCCTTGTGAGATTCTAACTTGCACAAAATCTCCTACTTTTAAACCTTCTCCATTTTCAATGAAGATATCTCCGTCGATTTCAGGAGCTTCTCGATAAGAGCGTCCTATTGCTACATTAGGTTCATCTGGATTAAACCCTTCAATAACAACTTCGAAAATTTTATCTTCTTGATCCTTACGGATAGATTCAGAGATTTCAGCTTGTATTGCCATTAATTCATGAAAGCGATCTTCTTTAACTTCATCAGGTATTTGATTAGTCATGGTTGCTGCTAGTGTATTTTCTTCTTGTGAATATTGGAATACACCAGTATTTTCAAAGCGATGTTCTTGCACAAAGTCTTTTAATTCAGTGAAATCATTAGCTGTTTCTCCAGGGAATCCCACAATAAAAGTGGTACGAATAACAATTTCAGGAATACATTTGCGTAATTTTTTAAGTAATGCTTCTACATCTGCTTTCTTATCATGTCTATTCATGCTACTAAGAATATTATCGCTAGCATGTTGTAATGGAATATCTATGTATTTACATACTTTATCTAAAGTAGCAAAAGCTTCTATTAACTCATCGTTAAAATTATTAGGATAACAATACATAACCCTAATCCAATTAATGCTTTCAATAGCATTTAAATCTTTAAGAAGTTCTGCCAAACGAACTTTTCCATATAAGTCTTCGCCATAACGAGTTGTATCTTGTGCAACAACGATGATTTCTTTGACTCCTTGAGCAGCAAGAGATTTAGCTTCTTCTAATACCAATTCATAAGGTTTGCTAATATAAGGACCTCTTATAAGAGGGATTGCACAATACGAGCAACAATTATCACAACCTTCAGCAATTTTTAAATATGCCATATGACCTGGTGTAGTTAGTTTTCTAGGTGTTAGATTTGTTCGAGTAGAGCTTTGCCCTTTTTCTACATGGACTACTCTCTCTCCTTTAATTACAGCTTCGATAACTTGCACAATATCATGGAAAGTGTCTGTACCAATAAATGCATCAACTTCAGGAATATCCTTAAATAGTTCATCTGCATAGCGTTGAGCAAGACATCCAGTAGCGATTAAGTATTTACAATTACCAGTAATTTTATATTCAGCCATTTGTAAGATAGCATTGATAGATTCTTCTTTAGCAGCTTCAATAAAACCACAAGTATTAACAAGAAGAATATCTGCTTCTTCAGGATTATCTACAATTTCAATATTATGTTTTTCAATAAGACCTAACATCACTTCGCCATCTACTAAATTCTTAGAACAGCCTAGTGATAGTGCTCCTAATTTCAATTTATTTCCTCCGTTTTTGTTTCGAAACGAATATTATTTATCCATTCATCTGCGACTTTATTAATTTGTTCAGGGGTAGAATAAAAAGTATTTACCCATATCTTATCTGGTGCTAAGGCTAGCTTATCGCTATCTTCTGCCCATAAAAAGCCAGTTTTTAAATTAGCGTTAATAAGTTTAGCATCAGGTGAGTTAACAATCCAAGATATGAAATCTGCTGCAGCTTTTTCCTTAGTACTTGTTTTAAAGATACCTGCACCATATACAATGCAAGGGGTCCCTTCTTTTGGAAGAACATAATAAGCTGGGAAATCGCTGTCTAGATATTTAAAAACATTACTACGTCTTGTTAATGCAATATCTGCATCCCCAGTAGCTGTAAGTCTAATAGGTGTAATAGGAAATTTAGCATAAGTAATTATTTTTGGACGCAAAGTTTTTATATATTTAAAAAATTCATTTTGTCCCCATTGAGACGAGATAGCAGTAAGAATATCTTTAGATGAGTCGCTTTGATTAAAATTCTCTAATGTTAAGCGTGCATCAGTTAATTGAGGCAAGTCATACCAAGATTTAATGTGTTCTTGCCCTACCTTACGTGCATAATTGTGATTAATTAAAAATACTAAAGGATCATAAAACAATCCATACCATTGCCCATCTTTACTAGCTAAAGTATCTATTGGTAAGTTTTTAGCTTGGATAGTATATTTTTGCAGAAGATTATTTTTATCTGCATTTACTAAAGCCAATCTATCACTTATAAGAATATCAGCAGGAGTAGCTTTATCAACTATCCTAATAGTAAGTGAAGACTTTTTATCTTGCAGATAACTATCTGCTAATTGTTGCATTAGACCTAAATCTAATGTGGTAGTAATTAATAATTCGTTTTTAGTTGTACTACTTGTTTCTTTACTTTTGCAACCATACATGAAAA
>CAMTOO010000016.1 GCA_947074185.1 uncultured Negativicutes bacterium | reverse complement strand
TATGTATCTTATCAGCTCATGTATCAGTCAAAAAGAAAACCTCAACATTGCATTAATAGAATGTTGAGGTTTGATATTCTTAATAAACAAACTAGAGATTAGAATGCTTCTGTCATATTAAAATAAAATAGATTCTGCTTGTTAATCATATTTCTGCCAATATCAAAACGAATATTCATTCGTGGTTGAACTTCAATGCGTAGACCTAACCCTGCATTAGGAAGCACTCCTTCAATTTTACCGGGGTTTGGCCCCATAAATCCACATCCACCCCAAGCTGCAAACCCTAGATGATTCACGATTTTCTTAAACCAATTACTTTTATCAGTCTTCAACATTTGGCTATATTCAGCTATTGCTAACTTAGCAGATTTATCTAGCTATTGTCCTGCATAATATTCTAATAATTCTTTTTTACCAACTATCTTAATAATAATACCTTAAATTCCGCCGATATTTATTACTTTATCACCTTTTTTAAGTGCTCCCAGCATACTTTTTCTTCTTTGTTGTTCCTTCTTTTGAGGACGCCAAAGCATAAAATAAAAAATACCTGCCATTAACACAAAAGGCCATAATGCATTAATCATAGACATTGTATCTGTACCTTCCATAAAAAACACCTCCACTTTCAGGTTTCTTTTAACCTAATCTTAACCTATTATTTATTCGCCAAAATAACTAAAATTCCTTTACTTATCTCGATAATTTTCAAAAAAACTAGCTTTAAATTCTGGGAATGTATCATTGGCAATTGCTTCTCTAATTTTAGTTGTAAAACGTAACAAGAAATGTAAGTTATGTATAGTAAGCAATCTCAATGCAAATATTTCTTCAGCTTTAAATAAATGCCTAATGTATGCTCTTGAAAAGTTGCGACAAGTATAACAATTGCAACCTTCTTCAATTGGCAAAAAGTCTTCGGCATATGTTGCATTACGAACAACTAGTCTTCCTGTTTCCGTCATTGCTGTACCATTACGAGCAACTCTTGTCGGGAATACACAGTCAAACATATCAACACCTAAACTAACTGCTTCCATTATACAATCTGGTGTGCCAACACCCATTAGATATCTTGCTTTTTGTTTATCCATATAAACAGTAGTCTTACTAAGCATATCATACATTATATCTTTAGGTTCGCCAACACTTAAACCACCAATACCATAACCAGCAAAATCTAGTTCACCTAATTGTTCCACGCTCATTCGTCTAAGTTCTGGATACATACCACCTTGCACTATCCCAAACATTGACTGTGTTTCGCTATTATGAGTATCTAAACAACGTTTTGCCCAACGAGCTGTCATATTAGTTGATCTTTTTGCATATTCAAAATCAGCAGGATAAGGAATACATTCATCAAATGCCATCGCAATATCAGCACCTAAATCTTCTTGTACTCTAGTTGCAATTTCCGGAGAAAGAAATTTCTTAGAACCATCAATATGAGATCTAAAAGTAACCCCTTCTTCAGTAATTTTACGCATTGCTCCTAAACTAAAAACTTGGAATCCGCCACTATCTGTCAGCATTCCACGATTATAATTCATGAATTTATGAAGCCCGCCTGCTTTCTTTACCAAAGCTTCCCCAGGTCTCAAGAACAAATGATATGTATTAGATAGGATTACCTGACTTCCCATATCATAAAGTTCTTCTGGCGAAATTGTTTTTACTGTAGCTTGAGTTCCAACAGGCATAAACATAGGCGTATCAAAAGTTCCGTGAGGAGTATGAAGTTTACCTAAGCGAGCCCCTGTTCTACTACATTCTTTAATTAATTCATATGTAACTGCGTGCATAAAACCCTCTCTTATTTCAATCCATCGGTAATAAACATAGCATCACCAAATGAGAAAAATCTATATTTTTCTTTTACAGCTTCTTTATATGTATCAAGCATAATCTCTCTCGTAGATAATGTCGATACTAACATAAGTAAAGTACTTTGAGGCAAATGGAAGTTAGTTACTAAAGCTTCAACAATTCTAAACTCATAACCTGGATAGATAAATATCTCTGTCCAACCACTACCAGCTACTACTTTCCCACTAACACCTGCCGACTCTAAAGTTCTTACAGCAGTCGTTCCAACAGAAATAACTCTCCTACCTTCTGCTTTAGCTTTGTTTATTTTATCTGCTGCTTCTTGAGAAACAGAGTAAAATTCTTTATGCATTACATGAGTCTTAATGTCTTCTACACTTACAGGTCTAAAAGTACCTAAACCTACATGAAGCGTTACAAAAACTTCTTCACAGCCCATGTCTTTAACTTTTTCCATTAATTCATTAGTAAAATGCAACCCTGCAGTTGGTGCTGCAGCTGATCCATTTTCTTTAGAATATACCGTTTGATAACGTTCCTTATCAACAAGAGGTTCTGTTATATATGGAGGTAAAGGAGTTTCTCCTAATCTATCTAGTATTTCTTCAAAAATGCCATTAAAAGCAAATCTAACTACGCGGCCACCAAAATCAGTATGATCTAGAATCTCACAACTCAATTCATCTGAAAAAATGATTTTTGCACCAATTTGTAATCTTTTACCAGGCTTTACTAACACTTCCCAATCAGTTCCATTTATACGTGTAAGCAAAAACACTTCTGCTTTTGCACCAGTATCTTTAGTTCCATATAAACGTGCTGGAATAACCCTTGTATCATTAAAAACCAATAAATCATCAGGTCTTAAATAATCACACAAATCATAGAAATGTTTGTGTTCTATCTTTCCTGTCTCTTTATCGACAACTAGCAATCTAGAATGATCTCTAGGTTCTAAAGGTTTTTGTGCTATATATTCTTGTGGTAAATCATATGTAAAATCTTTTACTTGCATTAATATACTTCTTCCTTTGCCTATAATTGTACAACACTGCAACCAGGGAAGTAATGTTGTAAAATCACCACATAAGAGGCCCTTTCATCTTTGGCCATCCCTCTAGCTCCCCACTTGCTTAATCCTAAACCATTCCCTAACCCACTACCTTTAAAAACAATCTTTTCATTCTTAACACCACTTAAAAAGAATTGTCCATCAAAAAAGCTTTTCCAACGTGGTTTATCATCTTCTTGAACAGCGATAGTAATACGTTTTCTTCCTATAACCATACCATAACTATTTTCAATATTAACATCTAAAAATTGAGGCACCATGTTTTCTGGATAAATATCAAACAAGGTACTGTTTAAGCTAAATATTTTTGCAAATTCTTTACCATTAATAGTATAGGTATTTTTATCACCTTTAACAGTAATATTGCGAATTCTGCCTGTAGCTGTACGATCATTGCCATATGGTTCTTCTAATGGTGATAAAGTAATGACTTCTAATTTACCAACATCATATTGACTTTGCGTTAAAATGCGTTCTACATCGTTAACAGCAATTGTTCGTTCCCAGTTAAAGTTAGGGCTATCCTTATCATAATCTTTCACAGATTTTAAATATGGATAAACTCTACCTAATATATTATTGCTATCTTCTGTTTGTCCACCAGAAGTATCTTGAGTATAAGCTAAAACAGGAGCATCTCCATACTTTAACACTCTACCTTTAGTTAAAGCTGCTATTTTATTTATTGCTCTATTTTCATTTGTCGGACCACCAAAATACATGGTATCTTCAGTATTTCTAATGGCAAACACGCCTTCTGGATTAAGCATTTTGTAATATGCAAAACTTCTTACAGCTACAGCTTGCGCTTTAATTGCTTCCTCAGGCCAAATCGGTGAAGATTTAGGTCCTAAAACTGCATTTACATATTTTTCTAAATCTAAAATATTAGTAATAGTTAGATTGTTATCAATTACATATACTTTAATGGTATCAGAATACTTCTGCTTGTTTACTTCGATAATGCCATTTCCCTGACTTACCGTTAAGCGAGCACCAGCATTAATAGTCATATCATCTATGCTAATTTTACCATCACTAACATTAATAAAGTATCTTCCTTTAGGCAAGGTTTTCACCCCAGTGCCATCATTAATTTGCATCGGTGCAGATGCATTAATTTCAGCAGAATATTGCTTTTCCATTAATCCTACTTCGATATTAGTAGCAAAAGCGGTTTGTACTGTCAGCGCAATAACGCAAATCATCAATATTAGTATCTTTTTCATGGGTTACTCCTTGGATTAACTCACTTAACTTCAAAAATATTTTTAGTAATTTTATACTTACTTGACTTTACTTCCATTGTTTGACCAAATGCATCTGTATGTGCATAGTCAGCTGCTTGTTGTTCCTTAGTTACTAAATATCTATCTCTTTCACTAAAGATACATCCACAGTAAGATTGGCGATATAATTCTAACTCTAAACTTAGATCAACACCAATTTGGTAGCCTTCTCTAAAATCTTGATAATAAAATTCAATCCCAACTTCTCTTGCTGCTTCTTCTGCCATTACCATGAGAAGTTCATGCTTTTGATACGGGCTCACAAGCAAAGTAGTCGTAAAAGCATCATATCCATTTTCTTTAGCATATTTAGCAACATAAAGCATCCTTACTTTGTAGCAATACGCACATCTCATTTCCTCTGCAAGCATTCCACGCAAGCATTCTTCAAGAGGATAAGATTTATCAATAATAAGCTTATACTCTTTTTTCTCTGCCAATTCGCGTAAAGCTGCTAATCTGCGTTTAAATTCTTTGTAAGGATGTATATTAGGATTGAAATATAACAAAGTAAAATCAATCCCATCACTTATTAGTTTTTCTGTTGGATAGCAAGCACAAGGCCCGCAACATGCATGTAATAATAATTTCATAATTTTATTTTTCTGGCATTGGAATTCCTAAATAACGATAGGTTTCTTTTGTTGCCATTCTTCCTTGACGGGTACGTTGAAGCAAGCCTAATTGCATTAAATACGGCTCAATAACATCTTCTATCGTATCTGCATCCTCACTTACTGCAGCAGCTATAGTTTCGATACCTACAGGCCCACCACCAAAAGTTTTTACCAGTGCATTTAAAATACGATAATCGTTTTTATCTAAACCATAAGAATCAACTTCTAGTCTAGCAAGAGCTTCATCAGCTACTTGTTTAGTAATTTTAGATATATTAGATACTTGTGCAAAATCACGTACACGTTTTAAGAGTCTATTCGCCACACGAGGTGTTCCACGAGAACGTTTAGCTATCTCAATAGCACCTTCTTTATCTATTTCAACATTAAGTATTTCAGCAGCACGAACTACAATAAACTGCAATTCTTCTGGAGAATAATATTCCAAACGACATTGCACACCGAATCTATCACGCAATGGAGCAGCAATAGTACCAAGTCTAGTCGTAGCTCCTACTAAAGTAAATTTAGGTAAATCAAGACGTAAAGACCTAGCACTTGGACCTTTACCAATAATAATATCCAAGGCATAATCTTCCATTGCAGAGTAAAGTATTTCTTCTACAGTCTTAGATAAACGATGTATTTCATCAATGAACAATACATCATTATCACCCAAATTAGTTAATATAGCAGCAAGATCACCTTGACGCTCTATTGCTGGGCCAGATGTAACTCTAATATTAACATTTAGCTCATTGGCAATAATGTTAGCTAACGTGGTTTTACCAAGTCCTGGAGGTCCAAATAAAAGCACATGATCTAACGCTTCTTTACGACCTGCAGCAGCTTCAATAAAAACAGATAAGTTCTCTTTTACTGTAGTTTGGCCAATATATTCATTTAAAAGACGAGGACGTAAACTATATTGCCAACCATCGGCTTCAGTTTCAGTGCCTTCTATAATTCTTTCATCAAAATCCATTATTTCCTCCCAGCAAATGCTTTAAGAACTTTTTTGATAATTTCTTCGCTTTCTAAGCTTTCATAATTAGGAATTTTCTTTAAAGCTGGTAATATCTCAGAATTAGAATAACCTAATGCATTTAGCGCTGCTACCGCTTCGCCTACTGCGCTTTCGCTACCGCCATCATCAGAAGAAATAAATGCACTACTATCACCAGAACCAATGCCGCCTACTTTATCTTTAAGCTCTAAAAGTAATCTTTCAGCTGTCTTTTTACCAATACCTGGTAATTTTGTAAGTACTGCTAAATCACGACTTTGTACTGCAACGTAAAAAGCGTCTGGTTTAATCGCAGATAAAATGCCTTGTGCAACCTTAGCACCTACACCACTAACACCAATTAAGATGATAAATAAATCATAATATTCTTGATTCATAAATCCATATAACAATATCGCATCTTCTCTAACTGCAGTATGAGTACACACTCTTACTTCTTTCCCAACAGTTAAATCATTGAGCTGTGGCAAGGGCATAAACACTCTATAACCAACTCCACCACTAGTTTCTATTATACCATATTCACTTGTTTTATTAATTACAACACCTTTAATTGAACCTATCATTTATAATTTCTCCTGCCATCTTAAAGTTCCAGCCATATGAAGACCACAAATCGCTATACCAAGCGCATCGGCAACATCATCAGGTTTAGGTTTTTCTTTTATATTTAACAAACGTTGCACCATAAAAGTAACTTGTTCTTTATTTGCATTGCCATAACCTACTACAGCTTGTTTAATCTGCATAGGTGTAAATTCTAAAATAGGAATTCCTTTATTAGCTCCTGCCAATAATACAACTCCTCTTGCTTGTCCTACCGGAATAGCAGTTGTAACATTTTTATTAAAAAACAATTTCTCTACAGACATAATATCTGGATTAAAATGTTCGATAATCTCAGTTAAATCATCATAGATTTTTTTTAATCGCAACTCAGGAGCCATATCTTTGTCAGTAAAAACAGCACCATAATAAATTGGTTTAAGTTTATTCCCAACCATTTCTACTATGCCATATCCACAAATTGCAGTTCCTGGATCTATTCCTAATGCGATCATATTCTCATCCTTTTATTTGTTATTCACAGAAAAAGACAGGCTTTTGAAGCCTGCCTCTTTGTTATTATTCTTCGTCTGGCAAGTCAGCGTTAGTGTAAACGTCTTGCACATCATCCAAGTCGTCTAAAAGATCTATTGTTTTTTGTACTTTTATAGCATCCTCTGGAGAAAGTTCTGCCATAGTATCAGGCACCATAGTAATTTCAGACATAGCAACTTCAATGTTATTTTTTTCAAAAGCGGCTTCAACTGCATCAAAATCAGCTGGATCTGTTATAACTTCAAATCCATCTTCACTAACTTTAACATCTTCTGCGCCAGCTTCTAAGGCAATTACCATAATATCATCTTCTGTATAGCCAGCCTCAATATCAATAGCAAAAATACCTTTATTTTTAAACATCCAATTTACACAGCCTGATTCGCCCATGTTTCCACCAAATTTAGAAAAACCATGACGCACGTCACCAGCTGTTCTATTTCTATTATCTGTTAACGCAGTAACCATAATAGCAACACCAGCAGGACCATATCCTTCATAAGTGATTTCTTCATAATTAGCACCATCAAGCGCACCTTGACCTTTTGCAATAGCACGTTGAATGTTATCTTTAGGAATATTATTAGCCTTAGCTTTGCTTAAAGCTAATTTTAACTTCATGTTACCAGTAGGATCAGCTCCACCCATTCTTACTGCAATGGTGATTTCTCTACCAATTTTAGTTGTTATTTTTCCACGGGCAGCATCTGCCTTACCTTTTTTATGTTTGATATTGGCCCACTTAGAGTGTCCCGACATGTTTGATTCCCCCAATTTATTATTGTTTTTAACTATATTATTATACTATATATGCTGATGTTTTTCAATTTTTTTGCTCTAAATTCAAGCTTTCTGCAATCTTTATCATTTCAGGATTATCATCTGAATCTTTGTAAGGTGCATTTTCTAAAAATTTCGTAACCATTACCCTTGTTAAGCCCTGATCTACTAAAGCTCCTGGACCAGCAATACAACCACCTGAACAAGCCATACCTTCCATGTAATTACATTTAACCTTACCTGCAAGAATTTCTTTAATAGTATCATCGCATCTTTCAAGTCCAGCTGCATATACTGCCTCAACAGAAACACCTTTTTTATCTAGAATATCTTTAACCGCAGTTTGAACACCTTTATTAAGAGGGAAAGAAACTCCACCTTTAGATGCTTGATAATCAAATCCTTGAGTTACTTCTTTTGTTAAATCAATACCAACACCTTCAAATACACATTGCAATTCTTCAAAAGTCATTGCAAAATCTACAGCTTCAGGATGGTCACGAACTTCGATTTTTTTAGCGATACACGGACCGATAAACACAGTTAAAGGATTATCCATTTTATCTTTAATATATCTACCACAAGCAACCATAGGTGAAACTGTTGTTGAA
This sequence comes from uncultured Negativicutes bacterium, assembly GCA_947074185.1. GTDB lineage: Bacteria > Bacillota > Negativicutes > Acidaminococcales > Acidaminococcaceae > CAMTOO01. The sequence goes on along the minus strand of CAMTOO010000016.1, from coordinate 21,318 downwards.
ACTTTATCTAGTTGATCTGGGTGATGTTTCTTTATTAAATTCACAAAAGCTGGGCAACAAGAATTAGTCATAAACTCTTGTTCCTTAGGTACTTTATGAATAAATTCTTCTGCTTCATGAATAGCAGTTAAATCAGCACCTACTGCTACTTCTACCACTGCAGTAAACCCTAACTCTTTTAAACCATTAACTATTTGCTCAGGTGTAATCTTCATTCCAAATTGACCAACAAAAGACGGTGCAAGCATAGCTATAATTGGTTTTTTTGATTTTAAAGCTAAGATAATAGGAACTATACTACTTCTTTCATCAATCGCTCCAAACGGACATGCAGCACGACAATTACCACATTGTACGCATTTATCATAATCAACAATAGATTTCTTGTTTTCGCCAACATGCAAAGCATCTAAGGCACAGGCACGTACACAAGGTCTACTAATTTCAATAATTGCACCAAATGGACATGATTGTTTACATTTACCACATTCGATACAAGCTGTACGATCAATAAAAGCTCTATCTTGGTGAATAGTAATACATTTTTTAGGACAATTATTAATACATTTATGAGATATGCAATGTCTGCACATATCAGTAACATAATATTTTTCGATTGGACATTGATCGCAGGCATCAGGCAATACATCTATAATAGGCAAAGTTTTATCTTGCCCTTCCTTTAAAACCTTATTGGCAGCATCAATTATGTTTAGTCTTAACTCCGTTCCTAGAGCCATTTGAATACGATTTTTTAATACCGCTCTTTCTTTATGCACACAACATCTATACCTTTGAGTATCTTCCGTTACCAAAGTATAAATAATGTCGTATACTCGATCAGGTAAGCAATCATTCCAAGTATATTCACTAATCGAGCGTAAAACAGATCTTCTTAATTTCGCAACTTCCGTTAGTTCCATATTAAGTTCTCCTTTTTAGTAGAAATTTTCGTTCAAAATCGTTATGTTAATTATATAAAAACATAGCTATTTAGTCAATTTTTAAAGCCTTTTTTGCCTCGTTTAAAATTGACAGTTTTTTTTGAGTATGTTAATCTTTTCTTATCAAAACTAATTGAAAAGAGGCTGAAATTATGGAAAAATCAAACCCAAATTATCAAGCGTACATTCAAATTTTAAAAGAAGAATTACTCCCTGCTATGGGATGTACTGAGCCAATTTCTCTTGCATATGGTGCCGCAGTAGCTCGCAAAGAATTAGGTACTCTACCTGAAAAAGTTGTAGTTATTGTTAGCGGGAATTTAATAAAAAATGTAAAAAGCGTTATTGTTCCAAATACTGGTGGACTTAAAGGTATTCCTGCCTCTGTTATAGCAGGCATTATTGCCGGTGACCCAGATAAAGAACTTGAAGTTATTGCTAATGTCACAGAACACCAAAAAGAAGATATGGTTAAATATCTACAAAAACATGAAATTAGTGTTCATTTAGCGGATAGCCCATTAACTTTTGATTATACTATCGAATTATATGCAGGCACAGATATGGTTCGCCTTCGTATTGCTAATTTCCACACTAATATTGTTCTCTTAGAAAAAAATGGCGCTAAGCTAATAGATTTACCTATTGACGGTGAAAAAGAAAATACTTTAACGGATCGCTCTTGTTTAACTATTCGTGATATTGTAGATTTCGCTAATACTGTTGACATTAATGATATTAAAGATTTAATCAAGCCTCAAATCGAATATAACATGGCAATAGCAGAAGAAGGTTTAAAAAATAACTACGGCGCAAACTTCGGTAAAGTATTGCTTACTACTGGCAATTCAATTGCAATAGAAGCTAGAGCTAAAGCTGCTGCTGGTTCCGATGCTCGTATGAATGGTTGCGAAATGCCCGTAATTATAGTTTCTGGTAGTGGTAACCAAGGTATCACCGCTTCTGTTCCTATTATTGTTTATGCAAAAGAAAATAATATTGACGAAGATAGATTATATCGAGCAATTTTAGTTTCCGATTTATGTACAATACATCAAAAATCCTTTATAGGCAGACTTTCTGCTTTTTGCGGTGCTGTTTGTGCAGGTGCTGGTTCAGGCGCTGGTATTGCCTATCTATTAGGCGGTGGCTATGACGAAGTTAAACATTCTATCGTCAACGCACTTGCTTTCCAAGCCGGTATCGTTTGTGATGGTGCAAAATCAAGTTGTGCAGCAAAAATAGGAATGGCTGTTGAAGCTGGCATCTTAGGTTATGAAATGTATAAAAACGGTCAAGAATTCCATGCTGGTGATGGTATTATTAGTTCTAACGAAGAAAAAACTATTGTCAATGTGGGTGAACTCGGACGCGAAGGTATGCACGAAACTGACAAAGTAATTTTAGAAATTATGACTAGAGAAGCATAATTGAAATAAATATGATAAAAAGACACCCATCAAGGTGTCTTTTTTATTATTTTAATTACTGTACTTATTAGATTGTTCTACTTAACTTTCGCTATATTTTCTTTTGTCAATTTTAAATATTTAATTTTTAGTTCAGTGCCTATATTTTTTATTGGGTTTTTATTACCATCAGCAACCTCTTTAATAAATACATACTCTTTCATACAATTGTCATATTGGTATAAATCATAAGGCCAATAACCTTTTGGATTGTTGCCTTGATTATGAGACAACAACACTTTCACATATTTGTTGTCATAAAAAGTCATTGCCGGATATACTCTAAGAATTTCTCTAACATCCTTTTTTTCATTCCCGTAAGCAAATACAAAACCTAATTGTTCTGCAACTATAGGACTGTTCCAAATAAAAATCAATTCTTTTTCGCCATCACCATTTACATCTGAAACACTAAAAGAATTATCTTCCATTTTGAAAAATTTCGCATCATAATCTAGTTTAGTGTCATCTGGCAAAACTTGATTATTATATAAAGTTTCTAATGCATGGCGATATGCAATTATGGATGCCTCTTGGCAACTTGCAAAATTATTAGTACTCATAAATAGTAATAAAACAAGAACGAAAACTAATTTTTTCATGATAACCTCCTATAACATATCCACTCTTACATATTGCTTAGTATAATATCTGCTTTTACTATTTAATTATACCATAAATTCAATATATAATAAGTATAATTGTTACATAAAAAGACACCCTGATGGGTGTCTTTTTTTATTCAACGTTATATTTAAAATTATCGATAACTGGGCGAAGATCTTCACTACCATCGTTCATTTCATCAGTTAAAATGGCTTGTAATACAATTGCACATTCTAAGCGTTTCTTTTGCAATTTGCAGCCATATTCATAAGGAATATCTATGCTGCCATTGATAGTGTCCGCATTCGCGTGACAACCACCACTACAGAAGAATCTTGCCCAACAAGTTTTACAAGCATCTTTAGTCATAACATGAGTATGTCTAAATTTACTAATTAAATCAGTGCGTTCAACACCTGTATCTAATGTACCCATTTTGTATTCATCTCTACCAACAAACTGATGACAAGGATAAATATCGCCTTCAGGGGTTATTGCATAGTACTCATGCCCTGCTCCGCAACCAGCAAGTCGTTTTGCAACACATGGACCATTATCTAGTGCCACATTGAAGTGAAAGAAATTAAAAGGAATTCCTTTATGTCTATAATCTAAATATGCTTCAGCAAGTTTATCATATTCTGCACAGATTTTAGGTAAATCTTCTTCAGTTAAAACATATGGTTCATCAATACCAACAACAGGTTCTACAGAAATTTCTGTACCCACTTTAAGCATATCAAGAGTATCTTTAGCAAACTCTAAATTGTAGTGAGTATAGGTTCCACGCAAATAATAGTTCTTGCCATTACGGCTATCTATTACTTTTTTGAAACCATTAACAGCTGCATCATAACTTCCAGCCTGATTAGGGAACGGACGCATATTATCATGAGTTTCTTTTGTTCCGTCAAGGCTAAGTACTAACATAACTCTATTGTCATTTAAAAACTTAATATTTTCATCATTGAGTAAAGTTCCATTAGTCGTAAGCGTCAATTTAATATTTTTATTTTCTTCTACTTCACGTTTACGAGCATATTCAACCACATGTCGAACAACTTCAAAATTCATTAATGGCTCGCCACCAAAAAGGTCAAGTTCTAAATTGTGTCTGTTTTTACTACCTTTAATAGCAAAGTCTACTGCTTTTTCAGCAGTTTCTTTGCTCATCATTGCTCTGTTACCACCAAAATCACCTGTACCAGCAAAACAATACCCACAACGCAAATTACAGTCGTGAGCTATATGTAAGCACAAAGATTTTAAAATAGGCTCTTCATTAAAAGTATCTGGAACAGCAAACTCAGGAGAAAAAAGTAATTCTTCCTTCTTTAATTCGTGTAGCTCTGCCAAAATTTCTTTTATTTCAGCTATTTCGTATTTGTCTTTAAGTTCTTCGATAGTTTCGTCATCATTAGATCCATCAAAAACACCTAAAATATCATAAACCGTTTCATCAATCAAATGGACTGCCCCACTATTTATATCTAAAACAGCTAAATGTCCGTTCATGTTAATTCTATGAATAAGCATTATTACCTCATCTACTAATTTATTTAAACATTAAAATAGCTCCCTGCCAAAACAGGGAGCAGTTTGAAGCAGAATTATTTACGTTCACAAACTTGGTTACCAACAGTGCAAGAAGTTTTGCAAGCAGATTGGCAAGATGCTGGGCATTCGCCACAACCGCCAGTTTTTAAAGTTTTCTTTAACATTGCTTTATTAACAGTTTTAATACGTTTTTTCATATCAACAACCTCCAATAATTATTCTTAATATATTTTACCTTCTTTTTAGTATTTGCGCAAGAGGATATTAATATTTAGATCCTCTAAATTGATTTAAATCAAATCCTTTACTAGCAAGATATCCAACAATATATGTATCTTTCATTCTGTTTTCTATGCCTTCTTTACCAGCAAACTTCTCGCTAATACCTATACGACGTAACTCATATGGCGTATTTAAAACGATTTCTTGTGTATTAGCACCCATTTTGCCTGTTAAAGCATATTTATAGCGCCAACCACCTTTGTTCATGATATCTAAAATTTCCTGATTATATGCTCCATTAGGATATGAAAACCCAGTGATATTCATGTCTAAGTTCTTTTTAAACAAAGCTATAGGCTCTTTTATTTGCCAAACTAAATATTCGGGTTTAATTATTGTTAAAGGATCGTGACTCATACTATGAGCACCTAATTCCATTCCATTATCCGAAAGAGTTCTTAATTGCTCATAAGATAGATAACCAGGTTTCCCTATCTTTTCCCCAACTATATAAAAAGTTCCGGCAAACCCGTGCTTTTTCAATAAAGGTAACGCACTTGTAAGATTATTTTCATAGCCATCATCAAATGTGATAGCAACTATTTTCTCTACTGATTTACCAGCACTTAATAAGTCAAATGCTTGCTGTACTGTAACTACTTTATAACCATTATCAGTTAGATACTGTAGATGTGTTGCAAAGGTAGCTTCAGAAGTGCAGAGGCTTTCCTCCCAGTTTGGTATTATACCGATGCTGTGATACATCAAAATTGGAACTGAGCGATTTACATATTTTTGATAATCTGCTTTTATCTCTTCCTTGAATGCGAAAGCAACTAGTATTAATATTACTGGTACACTAACACAAACAGCAAGAATTTTTTTAATTAGGCTCATCTATTCTCATCCCCAATTTTTCCGCAACCACTAGTATTTTCTTAAATCTATGATTAAGCCCTGATTTGCCAATTTCTTCTTCTGTTAGATCAACTAATTCGTTAAGAGAAGCTTCAGGATTTTTCAATCGTAAACGAGCTGTTTTTTGTAAAACGTCTGGCAATTTAGCTAAACCCATATTTTTTTGAATAAATTTAATTGCCTCTACTTGAAGAACCGCTGCTTTTATTGTTTTATTTAAATTGGCAGTTTCGCAATTCACCACTCTATTAACATTATTACGCATTTCTTTAACGATGCGCACATTCTCAAATTCCATTAATGAATTGTGAGCACCTATAACAGAAAGAAAGTTAGTAATACTATTGCCATCTTTAACATAAACAATATAATCGTTTTTGCGATCAGTCATTTTACTAGATAAAGAGAATCCTTGCATAACCTTTAATATGACTTTTGCAAAATCTTGATTTTCTGTCACTATTTCTAAATGATAATCACTAGCAGGTTTACTAATAGAACCTCCTGCCATAAAAACTCCACGCAAAAAAGCTTTACGACAACAAGATGAAGCTAGTAAATTATGCTGTCTTTCATCTGAAGGTAATAATTGTAATTCTTTTAAAGCTACACCTACTTCTGGTGAAGGTATAACTCTAATTTGATATCTATTATTCTTTTTTAAACGACGTGATCTAGTAGTTATTACTTCTGTTTTCACGCCATAATTAGCTTTTAGCATTTGCAAAACACGTCTTGCTAGGGCTGCATTTTCTGTAGAAAAATGAATACCTACATTCAAACCCTGCAAAACTATTGCTCCACTCATACGTAAAAGACCTAGCAATTCTGCTTTTTCGCAGCATTTCTTTGGTACTTCTATACGTGCTAATTCATTTTTAACATCGGTTGAAAATGACACTATCTAGCCTCCGAGTTTTATAATTGTTTCTGTAATTTATGCATAATTTGACGCACAAACACATAATCGATAAAGCCAAAACCTTTTCCAAATAAACGTAAATGGTAAATTAAGCGAATAATAATTTGCGCTAATTTTTTAGGATTATGACGTACAAAATCTTCATTGCTTATCAAACTAGTAGAAACTACTTCTATTCCTAGATTTTCTATAGCTTCAATATCTGGCGATACTGGTTCAGATCCTTTTGCCTTATACTGATCTAATTGTTCAGCAGTAATATTTTGATCATTAACTACAACGTAATCAAGGAATTGTTCTCCTACCACATCAACTATTGCTTTAACATGTTCAAAAGCACCATAACCATCTGTTTCACCAGGTTGAGTCATAACATTACAAATATATATTTTGACTCCCTTGCTTGCAACGATAGCATCTCTAATTTCTTTAACTAATAAATTTGGTATTACACTAGTATATAAGCTACCAGGTCCTAATATAATAACATCCGCTTCTTCTATTGCTTTAAGAGCACTTTTAGTAGCTGGAGCGTTTTCAGGCACTAATTTCATTTCTACAATTTGCTTGCCAGCATTTGATATCTCTGTTTCACCTAGGATTAAACTTCCATCAGCCATTTTTGCTTGCAACTGTACATCAGCTAATGTGGATGGAGTAACATTACCACGCACATTTAAAAGTTGGCTGGCTGCTTTCAAGCCTTCTTCCATACCGCCTTCTGCTTCTGCGATTGCAGCCAAAAACAAGTTGCCGAAACAATGACCATCAAACATTGAATCCCCTTCAAAACGATATTGCATAATACGGTCCATTACAGGTTCTCTATCTGCCATGGAAATCAAACAGTTACGTAAATCACCTGGTGGAATAATCCCCATTTCCTGACGCAATCTACCTGAAGAACCACCATCATCTGTTACAGTAACTACTGCATTACATTTATTTGTTATGTATTTAATACCACGCAACAAAGTTGATAATCCCGTCCCACCGCCTACAACGGTAATACTAGGACCTTTCATCAACTTTCTATTAATAAAAATGGTCTCCATAAGGGAACTATTTTTTTCTGGTATTACTGTATCTACTATAGAAAATACTATTCTTCTAGTAGCATAAACCATGATAAAAAAGCCTATAATTAAGCAGACTGCACCTACAGCAATAACCATATTGTTGCTATATTTACCTGTTGCCATATAACTTAATTGAAAAAGCACCTCTTCTGCAATACCCATTACTTGATAATTAAACAGTAATGCTACAGCTATAGAAGATATTAGAACCCCTACTGCAAATAGGAGTAACCAACGCTTTATATTAAGTCCTGGAGAAAACCAGCTAATCCAGCCCATGTAATAAGCCTCCCAGAAATTTTAATTTATTTAACAGCTTTGCCAAGATCACGATGTGAAATATGAACATTTTCGCCTTTCATATGCAAAAACCCATAAATTTTATTGGCGATAAAAACGGAACGATGTTGCCCACCAGTACAACCTACACTGATAACTAATTGACTTTTGCCTTCAGCAATATACTGTGGCAATAAAAAATCAAGTAGTTCGCACTCTTTTTTTATGAATTCAAAACTTTGTGGATAGCTGCTGATAAATTCAGCAACTGGTTCATCATTTCCAGTAAGCGGTCTTAACTCTTCATTGTAAAATGGATTTGGTAAAAACCGCACATCTATAACCATATCACTATCTAAAGGTAAGCCATGTTTGAACCCAAAAGATTGAACAACAATAGACATTTTTGGTGAGGTTGCTGCAGAAGAATACATTTGACAAATCTTTTCCTTCAGCATTGCTGGCGTTAATGTACTAGTATCAATTACATCAGTAGCATACCCACGCACCTTAGATAGATACTTTCTTTCAAGAGCTACACTATTAGCTAAACTATCCCCTTGATCCATAGGATGACGGCGACGAGTTTCTTTGTAACGTCTTATTAAAATAGCATCTTCAGCATCTAAAAATAGCATTTCATATTCTATTCCCATTGCCTTCATTTCTTCTATGACTTCAACTAATTCATCAAAGAACATTCCACCACGAGCATCTACTACTAATGCGGTGTTTCTATTAGGCGTTTGTCTGCAAAGTTCTGCAAACTTAGGCATAAGAGCAGGTGGCAAATTATCCACGCAAAAATAATTCAAATCTTCTAATGTGCGTAATACTTGAGTTTTGCCAGCACCAGACATGCCAGTGATTATTAAAAATTTTGATTTTTCCATGTTTGCCTCCTCCTCATAAATAAATTTTTCTTTATCTTGTTATTATACCATAGAAAACAAAATGACTAAACACCGAATGTTGTTTAGTCATTTTTATTATTAAAACGCACAAGGATCCGAGAATTTTTCCCTTTGGCTTAGATTCTCTAATACTTCTTTCATAGCTATTTCAAGTTTTGTAAGCATTATATCAATGTCATCTAAAGTACTCACAAGTGGTGGCATAAATATAATAACATCGCCAATATTTCTAATAAATAAGCCTTGCTTTCTTGCTATTTGACAAATACCACCTGCAATCAATAAGTCACTTTTAAACGAAATTTTCTTTTCTACATTTTCCATAAGTTCAATACCTGCAAGCATGCCACATTGTCTTACGTTCCCAACATAGCTAATTGTAGCAATTTCAGCAAGTTTCTTTGTAATTAATTTCATTTTAGGCTCTAAACCTTCAATTACTTTATCTTTTTCAAATATATCTAGGCTTACACTACCAGCTATGCAAGCTAATGGATTACCAGTGTAAGAATGTCCGTGATAAAAAGTTTTCCCTTCGCTTGGTTCACCTAAAAATGCATTATATAGTTCATCTGTTACTAAAGTTGCTCCTAATGGTAAATAACCAGCACTAATACCTTTTGATAAACACATCATATCAGGCTCAACATTTTCATGTTCACATGCAAAAAGTTTGCCAGTTCTACCAAAACCTACTGCAACTTCATCAACAATAAGCAACACATTATATTTTTTTGTAAGGGCTCTTACCCCTGCAATATAACCTTTTGGTTGCATAAGCATTCCCGCTGCAGCTTGAACTAATGGTTCAATAATCATAGCAGCTGTTTTATGTGCATTTGCTTTAAGATGTTCTTCTAACTCATTTAAAAGTTGTTTTAAAAACTCTTCTTCTGTAGCAAAACCGTCATTATTATGATAATAAGATGGACAAGTCATTTTATTAGTATTAAAAAGTAGTGGTTTATAAACCTTATGAAAAACATCTATATTAACAACGCTTACCGCACCTACAGTATCACCATGATAAGAATCACCTAAGTTAATAAATTCTTGTTTTTCAGGCATACCTATTTGTTGCCAATATTGAAATGCTATTTTCACTGCAGCTTCTACTGCTGTAGATCCATCATCAGAATAAAAAACTTTGTTTAAACCATTTGGAGCTACCTTAATAAGCTTTTCAGCTAGTTCTGCAGCAGGTTTATTTGTTAAGCCTAATAATGTACTGTGCTCAATTTCGCCAAGTTGTTTGATAATAGCGTCGTTAATTTCTTTTCTACAATGACCGTGTATATTTACCCATAAACTTGATATTGCATCGTAATATTCATTACCATCTACATCATAAATTTTTACACCTTCACCTCGCGCTATAACAGTTTGAGGTTTTTCATTCCAACCTTTCATTTGAGTGAAAGGATGCCATATATACTTTTTATCTAATTCTTCCCACTTATTCATAAAGCCTCCGCAATGATTTATTTACTAATCATTTCTAAAATCCCACTAATATTTATGTGCTCTTTACCGGTTTCTGCCAATTTATTTAGGTTTTCGAAATCTTCCGCTTGTAACTTTGGAACTTTCCCTAAAATTTTTAATCCGGTTTGTTTCTCATAATGATATAAATTGCTTTTTTCCAACACACCACTATTTGCTTCATCCCAGTTATTTACAATAAATCCAAGTACTTCTAAACCCTCCGTTTTTGCATAACTAGCTGTCAAAATAGCATGATTAACGCTACCAAGTACAGGATCAACAACAATGATTACTGGTATTTTAAACGCTTTATAAAAATCTTTTACTAAAAACTCATCTGTTAGTGGTGCAGCAATACCTCCTACACCCTCTACAATTGTAATGTCATGATTAGAAATCATTTTATTTGCATTAGTTACCATCTTTATTGGATCTAACTTTACGCCTACTACTTTTGCTGCTTCAGCTGGCGCTAAAGCTGGTTCTAAACGATAAGGCACAACCTCATCAACTTTAGAAAAATCATATTCTGCACATTTCATCAAAAACTCTGCATCAGTAGAAATTAATTCATCATTAGAATTTCTAATACATCCTGAAGCTGCAGGTTTATAAACACCAATATTTTTCTCAGTATATTTTTTTAAGGTAGCTGCTAAAATTCCACTAACCACTGTTTTACCAACATCAGTATTTGTGCCAATAATACCAATTGCTAACATTTTGTTGCCTCCCGGCCAAGATCCTTGATCATTTGTTTATCCATATTTGGACTTCTTCCTTCAGTAGTTAAATATCCCCCTACCATAATTCCGTTTAAGCCTCCGCTTAATGCTAAGCACTGTAAGTCCCTTAAATTAACTTCGCGACCACCAGCGGTACGAATAAGAGCTTTAGGGTTAATAAAACGGAATACTGCAAAAGCTCTTAAGATTTCTAAAGGTGTTAATGCTTTATTATTTTCAAAAGGAGTTCCAGGTATTGGCGTAAGTAAATTCAAAGGAATAGAATCAACACCTAATCCTTTTAATGTAAATGCCATTTCTACTCGTTGTTCTGGAGTTTCATTAAGGCCTAAAATACCACCGCTACAAACTCTAATTCCAGCTTTTTGTGCATTATGAATGGTTTCTAACTTATCTTCATAAGAATGAGTGCTACAAATACTAGGGAAATTACTTGGTGCAGTCTCGATATTAGAGTGAAAACGAGTAACGCCTAATTCTTTTAATTTATGTGCATGTTCCAAAGTTAATAAACCTAAAGAACAACAAATTTCTACGCCTACTTCATTTTTGATACGTATAAGTGTTTTGCAAATATTTTCAAAATCATCTTCGCGGCTTTGTCCACGACCACTTGTTACTATAGAGAATCTTATAGCACCAGCAGCTTTTGCTTTTTTCGCTGCTTCTACAATTTCATCTTCCGCAAGCAAAGAATATTCAGTGACACCTGTTTCGTAATGTGCTGATTGAGCACAAAACTTACAGTCCTCAGAACATCTACCACTACGAGCATTAATAATTGCACAGCAATCAACTTGATTACCAGTAAATTTAGCTCTGATTTTATCTGCCATTGCTAATAAAAGCATTGTATCTTCATCTTTTACATTAATCAATTGCTCCGCTTCTGAAACATTGATTTCTCCACCATCTAATACTTTTTCAGCTAATTTAATTATCATTTTTGTAGCTCCTTTTTGTGTTCGTTAACTAAAAAAATTATAAGGTTAACACTCGTTATTGTCAACTTGTTTTTTATTTTTGGTTAACAAAAAAACAACCTGCATTTTACAGGTTGTTTAATTTTTTATTCAATAGGAGCTTGTTCTGTTAAAGCATACTCAATTGCAAGAGCTACTCCATCTGCATCATGACTAGCTGTAACCATTTTTGCAGCTTTTTGTATTTCTTCTTTAGCATTTCCTACAGCAACACCAATTCCCGCATTTTTAATCATCTCCAGATCGTTATTGCTATCACCTATGCACATAATTTCTTCTGGTTTGATACCAAAACTTTCACCAACTGCCTTTACTGCTTCCCATTTATTAACACCAGGTTCCATTATTTCTAGAAAAAAATCTTTAGAGCTAGAAACATCAATTTCGCCCTCGAAAGTTTCTGCTACATCTTTCCAGCCAGCATCAAAATTATCATCTTTAATCATAAGCAAAAGTTTGTAAGGAGCTTCTTTAAGATTATAAAGTTCGTCCCCAATTGCTAAAGCTTTTATCCCTGAAAAATTTTCATACATTCTAGAAAAATCATTTTCCGTATGAATAATAAAGTTATCCCCTAAATAGGCTTGAGCGTAATATCCTTTTTTACGGGTATATTCTAAAACTTTTAAAGCTGTTTCAAGTTTTAAAGGTTTCTCATGATAAACCTCTCCTGATTTGCTGCCTTTAACTAATGCACCATTATAAGTAACCACTGGAATATCTAAATTTAAGTCATCAGCGTAAGGTTTTATTGACGCAAACATTCTACCTGTTGCAATCATAACTTTTACACCTTTAGCCATAGCAGCCGCAATGGCTTTTTGATTTCTTTCTGATATCTTAAGCTCTTTATCAAGCAAAGTATCATCCATATCTGTAGCTATTAATTTAATCATAAACACGCACCTACTGGTACTCTAGTTCCTTTCCCCATAAAAGCTTTTATTCTTTATTCATAACAAAATATTCCAACCAAACTGCAAATATACAAAAACTAACTAAGAACACAAATGTAACTGGCGTTGGGCTGATTTTATAGCCTGGTAATTTATTGCAAACATCCACAATTAAAATACTACAAATTGTAAAAAAAACACACGTGCGTATCCATGCATTGCGTAAAAGAAATCTTAGCAAAACTGCAAAAAGACTAATTCCTACACCAATTATCGCAGATCCTAATACTAATCCACCCAATGTTACTACCTGTATTACATCTGTATTATAAACGATTAAGAAAAAAAGTACACCTAAAGTTACGCTAACTAACATATAATTATAAATTTTATTTAAAAATGTATTCACTAAGGTATACTCCCTTCTTTTAAATTAACTGATGATTGATTTCTTTTCTAGCAAATCTGCTTTAAAAAAATGATATAACTTTTCAGCCAAAGGCTTTGTCATCCCTTTAACCTCTGCCAATTCCTCAACCGATGCTGCTTTCATTTCGTCAAGAGTTGTAAATTGTTCCCACAAAGCTTTTCGTCTTTTTGGCCCAATCCCCTCTATATGATCTAAAACAGAAACCAAGTTTCGTTTTCCTCTAAGCTTTTTGTGATAAGTAATAGCAAATCTATGAGCTTCATCACGAATGCGTTGAATGAGATGTAATGGTGCAGAATCTTTTGCTAAAATAATGCTTTCACTACTACCTTCAACGAATATTTCTTCTTCTCGTTTTGCTAAACCAATTACATTTAATTCGTTTAGCCCTAAACCTCTAATTACAGTTAAACCAGAACTTAACTGCCCTTTACCGCCATCTATAATAACTAAATCAGGCAAGTCTTCATACTTTCTATAACGCCTGTAAATAACTTCTTCCATAGATTTGAAATCATCAGGTTTACCTTCGGTTGTACGCAATTTATAACGTCTATAATCTTTCTTCGAAGTTGCACCATCTCTAAACACAACCATTGAGGCAACTGTTTCCGCGCCTTGTGTATGTGAAATATCAAAACAATCAATGCGATGCAAGTATTGTTCTAAACCTAATACTTTTTGTAAATCTTCCACAGCTTTTAGTTCTACATCCAATTGAATTTTACCCTTACGTTCTCGTTCTTCAAGAAGTTTATATGCATTTTCATTAGCTAATTGCAATAATCTAACTTTATTACCACGTTTAGGTTCCAAAATTTCAACTTTGTGATTCGCTTTAGCTGATAACCACTCTGTCAAAACTTCTTTTTCTTCAGGTAAATTAGTTACTAAAACTTCTTTTGGAATAAAAGCATCATTGCTATAGTACTGCTTAATAAATGCAGTTATAATATCCATTTCCGTATTGTCTTCTGTTTGGAAAAAGAATTCTTTGCGACCAATAAGCTTTCCAGCTCTAACAAAAAATATTTGCAAACAAGCAAGGAACTCATCTGCTCCATAACCTATAATGTCTATATCTCCACCATCAATTACTGCTTTTTGAGATTCATTAAGTCTACGTAAAGATTGCAATTGATCACGTAAACGTGCAGCTTCTTCAAAGGCATATTCTTCAGATTTAACCTGCATTTGCGCTTTTAGCTCTTTTTCAAGTTCAGCTGTTTTTCCATCTAAAACCATACCTATAGACTTAATCATTTGCAAATATTCTTCTTTAGTTACCATACCACCACAAGGTGCTAAGCATCTTTTAATATGATACTGCAAACAAGGTCTTTCTGCATTCATTTTGCGACAATGTCTAATAGGAAACATATTTCTAAGCAATTTAACCGATGCATGCATAGAGCCTACATCCGCATATGGCCCATAATATTTCGCACCATCTTTGCTTAGTCTGCGTGTTACGCAAAGCCTTGGATATTCCTCGTTAAAGGTTATTTTTAAATAAGGATATGTTTTATCATCCTTAAGCATAATATTATATCTAGGATGATATTTTTTTATTAAATTGCACTCTAAAATGAGCGCTTCAATTTCATTGTCAGTAACAATGGTTTCTACACTGCATACCTTCTCAACTAAAGCTTTTACCTTAACAGATTGTTTAGTTGAATCTCTGAAATAACTTCGCACTCTATTTTTCAAGACAACAGCTTTACCAACATAAATAACTTTATCGCTATTGTCACGCATAATATAAACTCCAGGTTTATTTGGCAATACCTTTAAGGTCGCCTTTAGACCGTCGTTCATTCATACCATCCATTCTTCTTAGCTAATGCTAAAACGTCTTTTACATATTGACCAGTATAAGATTTTTTATTCTTAGCAAGTTCTTCAGGAGTACCAGTTCCAACAACTGTGCCACCTTTATCCCCGCCTTCTGGACCTAAATCAATTAAATAATCTGCTGTTTTAATAACATCTAAATTATGTTCAATAACAACTACTGTATCACCAGCTTCTACAAGTCGTTTTAGCACTTCTAACAACTTATGTACATCAGCAATATGTAGGCCTGTAGTTGGTTCATCTAAGATATATAAAGTCTTACCAGTACTACGTTTAGAAAGTTCTGTAGCAAGTTTAACCCTTTGTGCTTCACCGCCAGATAAAGTTGTTGCTGCTTGACCTAAACGAATATACCCTAAGCCTACATCTTCAAGAACTTCTAATTTGCGATGAATTCGCGCTTGATTCTTGAAAAATTCTACAGCTTCAGTAACAGTCATATTAAGCACATCTGCAATAGATTTACCTTTATATTTGATTTCTAACGTATCCCTGTTATATCGAGCACCATGACAAATTTCGCATGGTACATATACATCTGGCAAAAAGTTCATCTCTATTTTATTCATGCCATCACCACGACAAGCTTCGCAGCGACCACCTTTAACATTAAAACTAAATCTACCTTGTTTATAACCACGAGTTTTTGCTTCAGTTGTTTGGCTGAATAACTCACGAATAAAATCAAACACACCAGTATATGTAGCTGGGTTTGATCTTGGCGTACGACCAATTGGTGATTGATCAATATTAATAATTTTATCAATATTTTCTAAACCACTAATAGATTTATGCGCTAATGGTCTTAACCTTGCACCATGTAATTTTACGGCTAAAGCATTATATAAAATATCATTAATCAGTGTAGATTTACCACTACCACTAACACCTGTAACTACGTTAAACACCCCTAACGGAATATTCACATCAATGTTTTGAAGATTATTTGCAGTTGCTCCTTTAATGGTTATGGCCCGTTTATCAATAGAACGTCTCTTTTTAGGAACAGGTATATACTTTTTCCCACTTAAATATTGCCCAGTAACAGAGTTTTTCGCTTTCTTAATAGCAGCAGCACGACCTTGCGCTACAACTTCACCACCATGTTCACCTGCACCAGGACCAATATCAATAATCATATCAGCAGCATACATAGTCTCTTCATCATGTTCTACTACTAAAAGAGTATTCCCTAAATCACGTAAGTGTTTAAAGGTTTCTAACAATCTACTATTATCTCGTTGATGTAAACCGATACTTGGTTCATCAAGAATATAAAGCACACCAACTAAACCTGAACCTATTTGGGTTGCAAGTCTAATACGCTGAGCTTCACCACCAGATAACGTTCCAGCAGCTCGATCTAAAGTTAAATAATCTAAACCAACATCATTTAAGAAACGTAATCTTTCACGAATTTCTTTAAGAATTTGCGTTGCAATAAAAAGTTGTCGTTCAGATAGAGGTATTGTATCAAAGAACTTTACTGCATCTCTAACAGTCAGTCTTGTAACTTCACAAATATTTTTTTCTGCTACAAGAATTGAAAGCACTTCTGGTTTAAGCCTTGCCCCATTACAATCAGGACAAATATGACCAGTCATAAAAGTTTCCAAATCTTGACGCATGCTTTCAGAAAAAGCTTCTTTATATCTACGCTTTAAAAGATTTAAAATCCCTTCAAAAGACGTATTATGCTCTCGTATTTCTCCTTGCAAGTTTTCATATGTAAACTTGATTTTCTCATCACCTAAGCCAAATTGCAACGCTTCTTGAGCTTTCTTTGATAAATCAAGCCACGTATTTTCTAATGTATAGCCATATTTTGCTAATGCTGCTCCAATTTGCTTCATATGATACGAGGCCAAATTAGTACTAACGGCAGCAATTAGACCTTCGGTAAATTGCTTAGTAGGATCTGGCATAATAAGTTCCCAATCAAACTCTCTATTAACGCCTAACCCTGAACAAGTAGGACACGCACCATAAGGAGCATTGAAAGAAAATAATCTTGGTTCAATTTCTGGTAAACTTACGCCACAGTCAGCACAAGCAAAATGCTCACTGAATACGAGAGTTTCTCCACCAATGATGCCAATTTCAATAATACCATCTGAAAGTTTCAAAGCAGTTTCAACAGAATCGCTTAACCGTTGATTAACTCCATCTCTTACAGATAGTCGATCTACAACTACTGAAATATTGTGTTTTTTGTTTTTATCTAACTTGATATCTTCATCAAGAGTCATTACTTTTCCGTCAATTAACATACGCGCATAACCAGCTTTACGCATGTTTTCAAAAATATTTTGATGTTCTCCTTTACGACCATAAGCTAATGGTGACATAACCATAAATTTAGTACCTTCTTCTAAAGCAAGTACTTGATCAACTATTTGCTCAACGGATTGACGTTCAATAATTTTGCCACATACAGGACAATGTGGCTCGCCTACTCTTGCAAATAGCAAACGCAAATAATCGTAAATCTCAGTTACAGTACCTACTGTAGAACGAGGATTACGACTAGATGTCTTTTGGTCAATGGAAATAGCTGGACTAAGCCCTTCAATATAATCTACATCAGGCTTTTCCATTTGCCCTAAAAACTGTCTTGCATATGCAGATAAAGACTCAACATATCTACGTTGACCTTCTGCATAAATGGTATCAAAAGCAAGGGAAGATTTACCACTACCAGATAAACCTGTAATTACTACTAGTTCATCACGTGGTATCTCCACAGTTATATTTTTTAAATTATGTTGTCTTGCACCTTTTACAATTATTTTATTGGTCATATTTATTATGATGCAGCTGCATCATCCTTTCTTTTTAGGAATCAAATTTTCCCCGATTAATCCCTTAACAACTATTAGTCTATCTCTTATTTCAGCAGCAGCCTCAAAATCTAATGCCTTTGCAGCTTCTGCCATTCTCTTTTCTAACCCTTTTGCTATTTTTCCAAGTTCTTTTTGAGTACGTTTTGCTAAATCTTTGTCAGAGAATACATCTACATCAACATCATCAGAAATCCTAGTTAACTTAATTAATTCTCGTTGTTCTTTATAGACAGTTTTTGGCGTAATGCCATGTTCTTTATTATATTCTTCTTGTTTTTCGCGTCTACGATTAGTCTCCTCAATAGCACGTTTCATAGAATCTGTCATTCTATCTGCATACATGATTACACGACCATGTTCATTACGAGCAGCACGACCAATAGTTTGAATCATCGAAGTAGTAGAACGCAAGAAACCTTCTTTATCAGCATCTAAAATAGTAATCAAAGACACTTCTGGTAAATCTAAACCTTCACGCAATAAGTTAATACCTACTAAGACATCAAATTTACCACGACGTAATTCATCTATGATTTGACCACGTTCAAGAGTAACTATTTCTGAATGTAAATATCGAACTTTGATATCTGCTTGCTTTAGATACTCTGTAAGATCTTCAGACATTTTTTTCGTCAACGTAGTAACTAGAGTTCTTTCTCCTGCTGCAGTAGTTTTACGAATTTCACTTATTAAGTCATCTATTTGCCCCTTAATAGGTCGAACTTCTATCTTAGGATCTACCAAACCTGTTGGTCTAATAATTTGCTCTACAACTTGCTCTGCTTCTTCTAACTCATAATTTGCAGGAGTAGCAGAAACATATACAGCTTGGTTGATTTGACTTTGAAATTCATCAAAATTTAACGGTCTATTATCTAAAGCAGATGGTAATCTAAAACCATAATCAGATAGCATGGTTTTTCTAGAACGGTCACCTGCATACATAGCACGAAGTTGCGGTAATGTAACATGAGATTCATCTACCACTAAAAGGAAATCTTTTGGAAAATAATTAACTAATGTAAAAGGTGGTTCTCCAGCTTTACGATTATCTAAATGACGAGAATAGTTTTCAATACCACTACAATAGCCCATTTCATTTATCATTTCTAAATCATAGTTAGTCCGTTGCTCTAAACGTTGAGCTTCTAAAAGTTTCCCATGCTCTTTAAAATATTTTAGACGGTCTTCTAACTCTACTTGAATGTCTTTCATTGCTCGTTCTAAGTTTTCACGCGAACTTACATAGTGAGATGTTGGGAAAATAGCTACATGTGAACGCTTACCCAAAACTTCGCCAGTTAAAACATCTACTTCCATAATCTGTTCAATTTCGTCATCAAACATTTCTATGCGTACAGCCTTTTCATGTTGCGCTGCAGGTATTATTTCAATAACATCCCCCATAACTCTAAAAGTACCACGCTGAAAAGCTACATCATTGCGATTGTATTGAATCTCTACAAGCTTACGCAAAATATCATTACGATCAATATTTTGCCCAACACGCAAAGAAAGTACCATATCATAATAATCTTGTGGTGCACCTAAACCATATATACAAGAAACACTGGCTACAATAATAACGTCCTTTCTTTCAAAAAGAGCGCTTGTAGCAGAATGTCGCAATTTATCAATTTCGTCATTAATAGAGGAATCTTTTTCAATGTAAGTATCTGATTGCGGAATATATGCCTCAGGTTGATAGTAATCATAATAAGAAACAAAATATTCCACAGAGTTTTCTGGGAAAAACGCTTTTAACTCGCTAGCAAGTTGCGCTGCGAGTGTTTTATTATGCGCAATAACCAAAGTTGGTTTTTGCACTTTATTAATTACTTGTGCAATAGTATAGGTTTTTCCTGTACCTGTTGCACCAAGTAAAACTTGTGACTTCATACCCTTTTTAATACCAGCGACTAGCTTTTCTATAGCCTCGGGTTGATCACCTGCTGGTTCAAAAGGGGCTTTTACTTCAAATTCCATTAATATGTCCTCTTATTTTAAAATCAAACCTACTGGGCAATGATCACTACCCATTATATCACTATAAATTATTGCATCTTCAATTTTATCATCTAAAGAATTAGAAACTATCCAATAATCAATACGCCATCCTGCGTTTTTTTCGCGAGCTTGAAACATATAGGACCACCAAGAATATGCACCCTCTTTATCTGGATATAAGTATCTAAAAGTATCAGTAAATCCTGCTTCTAAAAGTGTTGTCATTTTTGCACGTTCTTCATCGGTAAAACCAGCATTTTTTCTATTAGTCTTCCAATTCTTTAAATCTATTTCTTTATGAGCAACATTTAAGTCACCACAAAGAACTACTGGCTTTTCGCTGTCTAAAGCTAACAAATACTGTCTAAAATCATCTTCCCATTGTTGACGATAATCTAAACGTTCTAAGCCTCTTTGAGAATTAGGTGTATATACATTTACTAAGTAGAAATTCGGAAACTCCGCAGTAATAACTCTGCCTTCTGTATCATGAGCAGGCATTCCTATGCCGTAAACAACACGTATAGGTTCTTCTTTGGTGAATATTGCAGTTCCAGAATAGCCTTTCTTTTCTGCACTGTTCCAATACTCGTAATAACCAGGAAAATCAAAAGTTGCTTGTTCTCTTTGCATCTTTGTTTCTTGTACGCAAAAAATATCAGCAGCTTCTTTTTCCAAAAAATCTTTAAACCCTTTATTCATGCAGGCTCTTAAGCCATTAACATTCCAAGATATTAATTTCATATTTACTCCAATCATTTGCTAATTAATAATAATTATATTTTACCATTTTACTTAGTAATTTAAAAGAGAATAATAAAAAGCCCTAACTTTAAGTTAGGGCTTTTCGTGTATTTTTTTATTTGTATTCGAAAATGTTTACGCGGCGGTTATTTGCTCTACCTTCTGCTGTTGTATCTGTATCTGCAGGTTTTGCTTTACCTTGATAACTTTCTTCCATTTGCGCTACTGGAACGCCTTCACTTGCAGCGATTTTCTTAACATTTTCTACTCTGCGTTTAGAAAGTTCCATATTGTACTCATCAGTACCAATAGCGTCTGTGTGACCTACCATTGAGTACGTTCTATCTGGATTTTCTTTCGCTACTTTTACAAAGTTATCGATTTTTGCTTGTTCACCAGCTTTTGGTGTATCGA
>CAMTOO010000015.1 GCA_947074185.1 uncultured Negativicutes bacterium | reverse complement strand
ATAATGGCACTCCTGCAATATATGATACTTCTGGAATATCTTTTCTAAGTTCTAATAATCTTGCATAGGCACCACCTACTACCATTCCACGACGACAGTGCAATAATACTGGCTTTTCAGCAGGGATATCCTGAAATAATTTAGCTTCTTCTTCCCGTGAAATTTCTTCTATAGGGATATTTATAGCCCCTTGAAAATGAATACGGTTATAATGACTTCTTGTAGCAACATCTATAATAACAAGTTCTTTATTTGCAAGCATGTATTCTAGAGCTTTAGTAGGTTCTATAGCCCCAAGAGCTTTTTGGGTAACAATTGCTTGAGGAACTCTTGCTGATGGGGCTATTGTTTCCTTTGAACTAGCTATACAACCACTTAAGCAACCTGCAACACAAAGAGCGAGAACCAAGATGCTTTTTTTCTTTAACATATTTACTCACCACCAATTTTTTTAACTTAAATACTTCCAGTTTAGTATCATTACATTTAATATAATTATTTTGCTGATAAATTTCAGCGCTAAATCTTAAGTAATAGTATGGCAAATTCTCATATTTGTGTTACAATAAATTTAGGAGGAATTGTCATGAATAGTAAATTATTAAAAAGTTCCATAAATTATTTGCAGAGTCAATTTTCTACATTGAACTGGATTTACCATGACTTTTTAAATAATGATAAAACTGAAAAAATGTATTATTGGCCTGGTAATATTGCCGAGGAAATTATTATTTGCGTTCCAAAAAGTAATTGTGAACAAGAACTTTTCCATAGGCATGATTTTTTCTATTTTAATTATACTTATAAAGGAAACTATGATTCTTTAAGTTATAATTATAATAATAAAATAACTATTTATGAAAAAGAATTATATGCTGGACAACCATTTGCAGGACATGCTCTTTGTGTACATGATCCTCAAGAAACAATTATTATAGGTGTTCTTATACAAAAAGACACATTTTTTCGCTCTTTCCTTCCTATGTTATCTTCAAATTCTAAGTTGTTTAGATTTTTTCTTGATCCGGTAACAGAGAAATTTACTGAAGAGTTTTTGCACTTTAAGATTGAAGATGATGATATAATTCGAACACTATTGGAAATAATGGTAATAGAGTATGCACAGAAAAAAGAAGATACTCAGATGTTATTAAAACCTTTAGTTCTTTATTTTTTGATTCAAATAGCACGTCAATATAATTTGATTAATTCAGAACCTATATCAACAAAACTTTCAGATAAATTAGTACAATATATAGGTACTCATAGTGATACTATTACATTACAATGTCTTGCAGAATATTTTTCTTATCATCCTAACTATATATCTACTTTATTGCAAAAGGAAATTGGAAAATCTTTCTCTCGGATATTGCTCGAATATCGAATGGAAAGGGCGGCTGTACTTTTAAAAGGAACCACCTTATCTATAGAAAAAATCGCTCTTATGCTCGGATATAGCAATAGTAGTAATTTTTATAAAGCTTTTAAAAATTACTACCATTTATCTCCTAGAGAATATCATAAGTAATGAATACTAGATATAGTGCTAAAAAAAAATAAAAATACTAGAAATAGTGTTTTTCTACAAAATATAGATTTAACTAAAAGTTAATAAAAGCCTTGAAATAGCATGTTTAAGGAAAAAATGAGTCGAGTTTACATATTCGGCTCATTTTTTTGATTATACTAAATATAGTGTTAACGTTTAAAAAAATACGAAAAAATCACTATATATAGTTGACAAAACAAAAAAAAGGGTGTTATTATATACATACGAAATAAAGGATTTACGACATATAGATTTAAAAAACACTGATGAGGAGGCTGTAGTTATGAAAGTTATTAAAAGAGATGGGACAACAGTGGAGTTTGATAGCGATAAAATTGTGAGAGCTATTGAAAAAGCCAACATGGTAGTGGGGGAACAAGAACGTCTTACTAAAGAAGAAATTCATAAGATTGCATCAATAGTAATGAGCTGCAATAAAGACAGATTATTAGTTGAAGATATACAAGATATGGTAGAAACCCAGTTAATGGCCTTAAATAAATTTGTTTTGGCTAAAGCTTATATTATCTATCGTTTTAGAAGAGCATTAGTACGTAAAGCAAATACTACTGATGAATCTATTCTTTCTTTAATTAGAAATAGCAATAAAGACGTTATGGAAGAAAATAGTAACAAAAATGCTATCATGGCTTCAACTCAACGCGATCTTATTGCAGGCGAAGTTTCTAAAGATTTGACTAAGAGAATTATTTTGCCAGAAGATATTTCTGAAGCACATGAAAAAGGTATTATTCATTTCCACGATGCTGATTATTTTGTACAACCAATTTTCAACTGCTGTTTAATTAACATTGGCGAAATGCTTGAAAACGGTACAGTTATGAATGGTAAACTCATTGAAAGTCCAAAAAGCTTCCAAGTAGCTTGTACTATCATGACTCAAATTATTGCTGCAGTAGCATCTAGCCAATATGGTGGACAATCTGTAGACGTACGTCATTTAGGCAAATATTTGCGTCGCAGTAAAGAAAAATTCACGAAACGTTTTAGTGAAGCTTTAGGCGAAAATGTTAGTGATGAAATTTTAAAAGCAGTAGTTGATAGACGCGTAAGAGAAGAACTTGAATCTGGTGTTCAAACTATTCAATATCAAATCAACACTTTGATGACTACTAACGGACAATCTCCATTCGTAACATTATTCCTCAACTTACAAGAAGATGATGAATATTTAGAAGAAAATGCAATGATTGTAGAAGAAATTTTACGTCAACGTCTAGACGGTATTAAGAACGATAAAGGTGTATATATTACACCAGCTTTCCCTAAATTAGTATATGTACTTGATGAACACAACTGTTTAAAAGGTGGTAAATACGATTACATCACTCATTTAGCAGTAAAATGTTCTTCAAAAAGAATGTATCCTGACTATATTAGTGCTAAAAAAATGCGCGAAAATTATGAAGGTAATGTATTTAGCCCAATGGGTTGTCGTTCATTCCTTGCAACTTGGAAAGATGAAGATGGTAATTATAAATTTGAAGGTCGCTTTAATCAAGGTGTTGTTTCACTCAACTTACCACAAATTGGCATCTTAGCAGAAAAGGATGAAGATAAATTCTGGAAATTGTTAGATGAAAGATTGGCATTATGTTTCAAAGCTTTAATGTGCCGTCACAATGCGCTTTTAGGAACTCGTTCCGACGTTAGTCCAGTACACTGGCAATATGGTGCGATTGCTCGTCTAGAAAAAGGCGAAAAAATCGATAAGTACTTAAAAGATGGTTATTCTACAATATCTTTAGGTTATATTGGGCTTTATGAAATGACTGTAGCAATGAAAGGTTGCAGCCATACTGCACCAGAAGGCAAAGAATTCGCCTTGAAAGTTATGAATTACATGCGCGGTGTTTGTGAAAAATGGAAAGCAGAAACTGGCTTAGGTTTCGGCCTCTATGGTACACCAGCAGAGTCTTTATGCTATCGTTTTGCAAGACTTGATAAAGAACATTATGGAAGTATCTTAGATATCACCGACAAAGGTTACTATACTAACTCTTACCATATTGATGTTCGTGAAAATATAGATGCTTTTGATAAATTCACATTTGAAAGCTCTTTCCAACAAATTTCTTCAGGTGGCGCTATTAGTTATGTTGAAATTCCAAATATGCGTTTTAATACTGAAGCAATGGAAACAGTTGTAAAATTCATTTATGAAAATATTCAATATGCAGAATTTAACACTAAGTCTGATTATTGTCATGTTTGCGGATTTGATGGCGAAATTGTTATCAATGACAAAAACGAATGGGAATGCCCACAATGTGGAAATAAAGATCATGCTACAATGAACGTAACTCGTCGTACCTGTGGTTATTTAGGTGAAAATTTCTGGAATGTTGGTAAAACAAAAGAAATTAAAGAAAGAGTACTACATTTATAAGCTGACCTAAAAAATGGGGATGTTGAAATGAATTATAGCGGGATAAAAAAGTACGATATAGCCAATGGACCTGGTGTTAGAGTATCGCTTTTTGTTAGTGGTTGTAGACATCATTGCGAAGGGTGCTTTAACCCAGAAACTTGGGATTTTAACTATGGTAATGTATATACACCAGAAGTTGAAGCAGAAATCCTTGAAGCTTGTGCACCAGACTATATTACAGGGCTATCGCTTCTTGGAGGAGAGCCTATGGAACCTGAAAATCAACCCTTTGTGTTAGAACTTCTAAGAAAATTTAAAGCACGTTTTCCTGAAAAAACAGTGTGGTGCTATAGTGGATATCTTTTAGACGAGCATTTGTTAGCAGGAAAATTAGGGCCAGCTGAAATTACAAAAGAAATTCTAAGTTATTTAGACGTATTAGTAGATGGAGAATTCCACATAAAAGAAAAAGACTTGAGTTTACGCTTTCGTGGAAGTTGCAATCAAAGAGTAATACGTGTGAAAGAATCTATAGCTAATAACGAAATAGTACATTGGAACGATGAAGAAGGATTGTATGAGCCAAACAAATAAACTCTATGAAAAAAATTCTATGCTACAAGAGTGCGAAGCAACAGTACTAGAATGTATTGAGCTTAAAAACGGTTTTGGCATAGTGCTGGACCAAACAGTTATTTTCCCAGAAGGCGGCGGACAGCTTAGCGATCAAGGGGAAATAACTTATGATGCTAGCAAAATCAAAATAGAACATGCTTCTGAAAAAGCAGATGTGATTTATCACGAAAGCACATCTGCTATTCCTATTGGTGAAAAAGTTACTGTTAAACTTGATTGGCAAGTGCGTCTAGATCACATGCAACAACATTGCGGAGAGCATATGCTTTCCTATGCTTTTTGGAAAATCTGCGAAGCTAATAATGTTGGTTTCCATATGAGCAAAGGCTTAGTAACTATTGATTTAGATAAAGAAGTTACAGCAGAAGAAGTAGCAAAAGCAGAAGATTTTACCAATAAACAAATTTGGGAAGATTTGCCAATTGTTGTAGCATATATGCCTCATACAGAAGTTGCGAAGCTTACTATGCGTAAGAAAAATGAAAAGCTAACAGGTACTTTGCGTATCGTAACAGTAGAAGATGGTGATATCTGTACTTGTTGCGGAACGCATCCTACATCTACTGGCATGGTTGGTATTGTTAAAGTAACAAAAGTAGAAAAGCATAAAGGTGGCTCGAGAGTGGAATTTCTTTGTGGTCGCTGGGCATTAGAAGATATCAGAAACAAATTGAACTATATTGTTGGAGCGAGTAATATGCTTTCAACAAAAGAAGAAAATGTTTGTAATGGTATTAGTAAATTAAAAAGTGATATAGACGCACTAAAAGATAAATTGCGTAATAATATTGAAAAGCAGCAAGCAGTTGTGGTTGCTGAGATTCTTGCTAATCCGTTAATTAGTGCAAATGGTTCTAAACTTTTAATTGCAGTAGAAGAAGATTATGATGCTGCTTCTGCAAAGAGTTTATCTCAAAAGCTAATGATAGAAGAAAATGCTGTGATTGCAGTAATTTATAAAACAGATAATAGGGTGAACTATATGTTTGCTTTAAGCGAAGGTGCTACCGGTAATTGTAAAGAGTACATTGCTAAGGCTAACGAGCTTTTTGCTGGCAAAGGCGGAGGAAACAATACTTCTGCTCAAGGTGGAGGAGAAGCTAGTAGTGATTGGATCGCAAAAGTGGAAACATTAAAAGAATATTTGAAGAATAATTAAATATAATAAAAAGCTATAGCCTCACATGTGGGGCTATAGCTTTTTATTGTTACGTTTTTGTAAAAACGGTGCACTGCAAACGAACTTTAGTTTACACAAAGATAATGGAATGTATAGTGATATCGTTCTTCGTGGCGGAAAACTAAGAAATGATATGGATAGCTATGGCGAGTACCCAGACAAATTAGTTATATAAGTAGTGTAAAAAAAGAATAACCGGTAGGTTCCCAAGTGAATTCTAATTGAACATGGGAGCCTACCGGCTATTCTTATATTATTTCGAACTTATAATTTATCTATTAACGCAATGAGTTTAATTACTTCTTTTTTAGAAGTTGCCCAACCAGTACAAATACGGAACGCCATATGAGTATCATCAACTGCTTCCCAAGGAGCTAAAACAAAATCTTTGCTGAAGATTTCAGCTTGTTCTTTAGTAAAGATAGGGAATTGCTGATTAGTCGTTGAGTCTGTTAAGAATTTAATGCCTTTTTTGGTAAGCGCAGCTTTAATTTCCATTGCGCAATCGATACCATGTTGGCAAATTTTATAATAAAGATTATCAGTAAAAAGTGTTGCAAATTGCACGCCTAAGAGACGACCTTTTGCTAAAACAGCGCCACCTTGTTTCATAATAGAACGAAAATCTGGTTTAATAGCAGGGTTAATTATAACAGCTGCTTCTCCAAAAAGAGCACCACATTTAGTGCCGCCGATGCAGAATACATCACAGTTGTTAGCAATATCTGCCATAGTAGTATCGTTGTCAGGCGCAGTAAGTGCATAGCCTAAACGAGCACCATCAATAAAAAGGTACATGCCATATTTTTTGCAAACTGCATGTAAAGCTTCTAATTCTTTTTTTTGATACATAGAGCCTATTTCAGTAGGTTGTGAAATATATACCATTTTAGGTTGTACCCAATGTTCGCGATTTGGATCGTTGTGGTAAAGCAGATATGCTTTTTCAATTTGATCTGCATATAATTTGCCATCTGGGGCAGGAAGTTCTAAAACTTTATGCCCTGTGCGTTCGATTGCACCCGCTTCATGAGTATTAATGTGACTTGGTACAGCTCCATAAACACCTTGAAAAGGTCTAAGAGCAGCACAAATAATATTTAAGTTAGTTTGGGTTCCGCCAACAAAAAAGTGTACGTCGATGTCTTCTCTTTTACAATCCGCCTTGATTAAAGCAGTAGCTTTTTCACAGTAAGGATCAATACCATAACCACTAGTTTGTTCCATATTAGTTTCTGTTAAGGCACGTAATAGTTCTGGATGCCCGCCTTCAGTATAGTCGCTAGTAAAATAGTACATAGTAATTCTCCTTATTTATTAATTGTTTTTTTCGAAAAAGTTTTTTAAACTTGTTAAACCACCAAGGAATACTCCTCCTAAAAGGAAGAAAATAATACTAAAAGTAGAAAAATCCATTGCTGGTTTAGGCACTTTTAAAGTAGTTGGGCCTAAAACAATTGCGTAAATTGAGCCAATCATTAAGCCTAAGATTAAATAAATTGCACGACTACGATGTTTGTGTAAGGCATTTTTTACGGTTCGAATAACGCATAAAATACCTGTTGCAATACCTAACCCAAATACGCAAAGTACATTGAAATAGGAAAAATCCATTTTTAAAAATTCTTTAATAGCGGTGATTATTGGAACGTAAAGTCCAAATATTAAAAGTAGCGTTGAACCTGAAATACCAGGAAGCACCATTGCTGAGATTGCAATAGCAGCTGCAACAAAAATATAAAGGCCTAACCCTAAGGATAAGGAGTTAATGTTAATTTCTGTTTCTGTTCCTGAATTAGCAGGGTTAAAATATGTAATCAATACTACTAAAGCTATACCTAAGAATGTGAAAATTACATTTGAATATTTTTCTTGTAAAACTTTCTTTTCTTCGTTGATAATGATTGGTAAAGAAAAAATAGAAAGCCCTATAAATAAAGAACTCAAATCATAAATGTTAGATAGAAATAGTTTGTTTAAAACAAGGACTGAGGAAACGAATCCGATTACCCAACCACAACCTAATTTACCAAGAAATATTAAGGCTACTTTACGTTCTTCTTTAGTCCCTGAAACAAGGCTATTTAAACTGTCGATAAATTGATCGTAAAAGCCAAGCACAAAGGCAATAGTTCCGCCGGAAACACCAGGAACACTATCTGCTAGTGCCATGCAAAAGCCTCTAATCATATTAAGTATTAATGCCATAAGTCACCTCGTTTTATATTTACAATATATAGTCTATCACAAAAGGCGTTTTTTTTAAAATCAATTATGAATTTTCTTAATTAGTAGGATTGTGATATAATAAAATATATTTAAATGACTTAAATAAGGAGCAAAAAATGACTAGAGAACAGGTATTGGCTAAAATAAAAGAGTATCAAGCAAAGGGTATGGAAGTTCCTGAAGCAGATATGATAAAAACTCCAGAACAAATAGAAGGTATTCGTAAAGCATGTATCTTAAATACAGCTATTTTAGATGAATTAGAAAAACACATTAAAGTAGGTATGTCTACAGAAGAACTTAATACTATTGCACATGAATACACAGTGAAAAATGGTGGCATTCCAGCACCTCTTGGATTTCATGGATTCCCAAAAAGCATTTGTACTTCTATAAACGATCAAGTTTGTCATGGTATTCCAAGTGAAAAAGATATTTTGAAAAGTGGCGATATCGTAAATGTAGATGTATCTACAATTTTAGATGGGTATTTTGCAGATGCTTCAAGAATGTTTATGGTTGGTAAAGTAGATAAAGTAAAAAAAGATTTAGTAGCTATTACTAAAGAATGTTTGCGTCGCGGTGTAGAAGCTGCACAACCTTGGGCACACTTAGATGATATTGGTGCTGCAGTATCTGCTTATGCTAGAAAACATGGCTACTCAGTAGTAGTTGAGTTTGGTGGGCATGGTGTAGGAGTAGAATTTCACGAAAGTCCTTTTGTTTGTCATGTAGGGAAAAAAGGTGAAGGCATGGTTCTTGCACCAGGGATGATTTTTACTGTTGAACCGATGATCAACACAGGTAAAGCAGATATTTATGTAGATGCTGAAAATGAATGGACTGTATATACTAGAGATGGCGGGCAATCTGCTCAATGGGAAAATACAATCCTTATAACTGAAAATGGTCCAGAAGTATTAACTTACTAAGAATAATAAAAATTAAGCAAAAATAAAAAAGGGTGGCCTTTAAGGCTACCCTTCTTATTATATGTAATTGAAAAGTTGAGATAATAGATTGTTTTATGAAACACAAAATACGAAAAAAATATAGATATAACGAAAAAAAAGTGATATAAT
Source organism: uncultured Negativicutes bacterium (assembly GCA_947074185.1). Taxonomy (GTDB): domain Bacteria; phylum Bacillota; class Negativicutes; order Acidaminococcales; family Acidaminococcaceae; genus CAMTOO01. The sequence continues at coordinate 21,555 of CAMTOO010000015.1, read as the reverse complement.
TATAACATTGAAAATTCAAAAAAATCAGTATTTTTAGTAAAAATATCATCTGGAGGGTTAACTATGAACGAACATAGTAAAGGAAAAAGTAAAAAGGTATTAGCTTCACTTGTAATGGGTATAAATGCAGTAAATGTATTTGCGCCTATGGTACAAGCGGTAGACAAGATGGCTGATTATGAAGGGCAAGTACTAAATAATCCTCCAAAGGAAATCGCATTAGACAAAAAGATAAGTGATGAAACTGCAGGCTACGACACTTTAGATACGGTGGCAGGCTATGTAAATAATTTAGTGTTTCAAAAAGCATATGCGTGGACTAGTAATGTTACTAGTGGTAATACATCTGTAGGTACTATGGTTTATGGTGATGTAATGAATATCACTAACGCTGCAGTCGCAGTAGGGACTATGTATGGTGGCTATCAATATGCTTCTAGCGGCGGCGTTGGCACAGTAGGAACAATGAGTGGTGGCCGGCAACATGTTTCTAGCGGCGGCGTTGGCGCAGTAGGAACAATTAATGGTAGTGGTGGCGAGCAATTGGTTTATGGCGGCGGCGTTGGGACGGTAGTGGCTATGAATGATGGCGAGCAAGTGGTTTATAGCGGCGGCGTTGGGACGGTAGTGGCTATGAATTATGGCGCGCAAGCTATTGAGGCTGGCGGTGTTGGGACAGTAGTAACAATGAGTAGTGGAGTGCAAGGTATTGAAACTGGCGCGGTTGGCATAGTAGAGACCATGGAGAATGGTGGGCAATGGGTTTTGGGCACAGGCACAGTAGGAACAATGAATGATGGCGAGCAATTGGTTTATAGCGGCGCGGTTGGCACAGTAGAGACAATGAGTGGTGGCGCGCAAGTTATTGATGCTGGCGGTGTTGGCACAGTAGTGACCATGAGTAGTGGCGTGCAAAATGTTTATAGCGGCGCTGTTGGGACAGTAGAGACCATGAATGGTGGCGAGCAAAATATTACTGGCGGCGCGGTTGGCACAGTAGTGACAATGAATAGTGGCGAGCAATATGTTCAAATGGGCGGCACAGGCACAGTAGAGGTCATGAATGATGGCGTGCAATATATTACTAGCGGTGCTACAGGCACAGTAGAGACCATGAATGGTGGCGAGCAATACGTTTATAGCGGAGCTGTTCCAAAAATAACCAATTTCCTTGGAGGTTCTCAAATCATATATATAGCTAATGCAATTGTTTCAGGTCAAGTTGTAAATGGCGGTACGCAAATTATGAAAGAAGCAGGAACATTTGACGGAACCATCCTTAATTCTGGTATGCTTGCTTACGAAACAGCTGCAGGTATAGTCAAAGATCTAACAATGAATGGTGGTACTGTAGTATTTGGAGCAGATAGCGATACATATAGTCTTTCAGATTCCTTTACTGCTAATGGCGGAACAGTTGATATGACTAAAAGACGGGATGGAATTCCTGTAAAGAGTTATGAAGTACTTAATATAGACTCTTTAAATGGAAGTGGAGTTACTTTCCTTGTTGATACTGATTTAGCAGGAGAAACAAATAGTGATAAAATCAACATTATTAGTAGTACTCCAGGAACTCGCTACATACAAGTTTTAGATAGCAGTTTAGCAAGTGGCTCAACGGTAATAGGCATGAGAAGTCTTCTTATTGCAACAGATGATTCTGGTAACTCAATCTTTGAAGGTAAAGCTTTAGATACAGGCGGATTATGGGACTTAACCCCTGTAATTGAAAGTGATGATGGTGTTAATTGGTATTTAAGAAAAATAGAAAAGAAAGAAAACCCATCTACTGAAGCTTTAACTGCAAATATTTCCTCGACTTATGCTTTATGGCGCTCTGCACTTACAGATGATAATCTTCGTTTACGCCTTGGCGATTTACGCTTGACTGAAGAGAAAACTGGTGTATGGGCAAGAGTAAAAGCAAATAGCATGAGTGGTGATGGTTACGATGCTAAATCTCAAGTATTCCAAGTAGGTTATGATAAAGCAGTTGGTAAAAATGTATTTGGTGTAGCAGTAGATCAAACTAATACTAGTAGCGATTTGACTAACGGTAAATCAGATGGATCCATGACTGGCATTAGCCTTTACATGACCAACTACAAAGATAATGGAATGTATAGCGATATCGTTCTTCGTGGCGGAAAACTAAGAAACGATATGGATAGCTATGGCGAGTACCCAGACAAATTAGATATAGATACTTTTGGCTATAGCGCAAGCTATGAAATAGGTAAAACTATTGAGCAAGGAAATGGTTGGTTTATAGAACCACAAGGTCAATTAGTATACGGACATCTAAATGGTGGAGAGTACACAACAAATAGAGGTGTAGTGGTAGATAGAAATGGCGTAAATAGCTTAATAGCTCGTTTAGGTTTTGTAGTAGGACAAAGAAACGAAACAAGCGATTACTATCTCAAAGCAAACTTCTATCGTGAGTTCTTAGGTAAAGACAAAATGGACTTAAGAGCAGCAAATGGCGAGACAATGGACTATGCAAGTGAAAACAAAGGAAACTGGTTCGAACTTGGCTTAGGCGGTAACGTAAAATTAGCAAAAGAAACTTATTTCTACGGTGATGTAAGTAAATCTTTCGGCGGAGATATTAAGAAAAAATGGCAAGTAAATGCAGGTGTAAGATTTACTTGGTAAGTAGTAAATAAAAAAGGGTGGCCTTTAAGGCTACCCTTTTTATTATATATATGAACTTATTCTTTTGGCCCCTTCTTCCAGAAGTCCCTAAACTTTTGCACGTTTTCTTTTTGAGACAAAGTCTGAGGCCACAATTCTGTTATGGGAGAATTACGCATACCTGCAGCAAAGTGATTATAGATATCAGGAAATTCTGCTTCTAATTGAGGAATGAGCTCCTTCATAGATTGTCTTTTTGTATTACCGTCATAAGGACAAGGATTTTTTAAAGGTGCAAGTCCAAGTTCGCTTACCATCTCAATAATTTCACTTTCTCGATAATATAAAAGAGGTCTAATTAAATTTAAGTCACGCCTAGAAAGATAGGTAACAGGCAAGAAAGTTTTAAGCTGGCCAGTTGCAAATAAATTTAGCATAAAAGTTTCTACAGCATCATCATTGTGATGAGCCCAAGCAACCTTGTTGAATCCCATTTCCACTGCTTGCCTATTGGTAGCAGCGCGGCGGAAATAAGCGCAAGTAAAACAAGGGGTATTACCCTTATTTTGCCAAGCTTCTAATACATTGACCTTTTCACTATAATGCTTAATGTCAAATTGAGCACAGAAGTCCTTAAGTTCTTGTTCAGGAAAATCAGGGCTAAACATGCCGTCAACAGTATAGCAAGCAAGTTCAAAATCAATAGGAGCATATTTTTTTACTTCGGCTAAAGCGGCAGTTAGGAACATACTGTCTTTACCACCAGAAAGGCCGATTAAAATTTTATCTCCGTCTTGGATCATATCAAATTCAATAACTGCCCGCCATAATTTAGTTAAATAATCTGCAGGCATAAAAGCTTTATTAGACATAGTATATAAACTTTCCTAGTAAAACCTAGAAAACCCTTTCTTAAGAATTTCATTTTAAGGTATTAATATTATTACATAAATTTCAAAATTTGTCTTTAAAAAACAAGGAGATTTATCTTAAAACTCTCTTTTAAAAATGCTATAAATAAGATATAATATAAAGGTTAATAAAGAAATCTCGGGGCATAATGGTCAGGGAAGTTTTCGGAGGAATGAATGAATATTTTAGAAGGTTTAAATCCCGAGCAAAAAGCGGCGGTAGAAAATACAGAAGGACCGATGCTGATTTTAGCAGGTGCTGGTTCTGGTAAGACAAAGGTGCTAACAAGCAGAATAGCATATTTAATAGATAAAGGCGTTGCGCCATATAAAATTTTAGCTATTACCTTTACGAATAAAGCGGCAAAAGAAATGCGTAGCCGTGTTGATGGAATGATTGGAGATTATGCAAAAGACGTATGGCTTTATACTTTTCATGCGTTTTGTTCAAGATTTTTGCGTCGTGAAATTGAGCATTTAGGAATTTATAAAAACAATTTTGCTATTTATGATACAGCAGATTCAAAAAATGTTATCAAAAGTGCCTTGAAAGATCTCAACTTAGATGAAAAAAGATATCCTGTTAATAATGTTTTAAGTGTTATTTCTAATGCTAAGAATAATCTTCAGGATGCAGAAACCTTTGAAAAACTTGCTGGGGACTTCTATGAGCAAAAAATTGCTGATGTTTATAAAATCTATGAGCAAAGATTGATTCTTAACAATGCCTTAGATTTTGATGATCTTTTAATTGTTTCTATTAAATTATTACAAAGCAATGAAGAAGTTCGCACTAAATATCAAGAAAAGTTTAAATATGTATTAGTAGATGAGTATCAAGATACCAACCATGCGCAATATGTTTTGACTAGACTTTTAGTAGCTGGTCATAATAATATTTGTGTAGTAGGTGATGCAGACCAAAGTATTTACGGTTGGCGCGGTGCTGATATTAGAAATATTTTAGATTTTGAAAAAGATTATCCTAATGCAAAATTATTAAAACTAGAGCAAAACTATCGCTCCACAGGGACTATTCTAGATGCAGCAAATGCTGTAATCGATAATAATACAGGCCGTAAACCTAAGAAGTTATGGACTGAAAACCCTAATGGTAGCAAGTTAACTTATTATCGCGCAAGTGATGAAAGAGATGAAGCTCGTTTCGTAATTGAAAAAGCACAAGAATTATTACGTAAAGAAGACATGTCTTATGGGGATATGGCAGTGCTTTATCGTACAAATACTCAATCTCGTGTATTTGAAGAAATGCTTATTAAAAGCGGTATTGCTTATAGTATGGTAGGCGGTACTAAGTTCTATGAACGTAAAGAAATAAAAGATGTTATTGCTTATTTAAGAGTTTTATATAATCCTAGTGATTCTTTAAGCTTGCTACGAGTTATAAACGTGCCAAGAAGAGGTATTGGTGACGCAACTTTAGCTAAAATCATTAATTATGCTAATGCTAATGGTAAAACTTTATTTGAAGCAATTACTAACCCTGAAGAAATTACAGGCATTGCTCCAAGATTTATCGAAAAACTTGAAAAATTAGGGGAACTTTTATTTACTCTTATTAATGAAGTAGATCAAGTGCCTATCGAAAACTTGGTTGAAGATGTGATGAATAAAACTGGCTACTTAGAAGAATTACAAGAGGAAAAAACTCCTCAAGCTCAAAGCAGAATTGATAATTTACAAGAACTTATTTCTGTAGCACAAGACTTCTTGAAAGACGAAGAAAGTGAAAAAACTTTAGCTAATTTCTTAGAACATGTAGCTTTAGTTTCAGATATTGATGATGCAGTTTTAGATGAAGATAAAATGACTTTAATGACACTTCATGCTGCAAAAGGTCTAGAATTCCCTGTAGTATTTTTAGCAGGTATGGAAGAAGGCTTGTTCCCTCATGCTAGAACTTTAATGGATGAAGAAGAATTAGAAGAAGAACGTAGAATTTGCTATGTAGGTGTAACAAGAGCGGAACAATATTTGTTCTTGACTAGTGCTCGCATGCGCACTATTTATGGGCGTACAGCGTCTTGCCTGCAATCAAGATTCTTAGATGAAATTCCTCGCAATTTGATTGAAGAAATAACAAAACCTAAACAAGAACATCAAATTAGCTTAGTTGTCCCTAAAAAAGAAAAAGTTACTTTGGATGATTGTAATTGGTTTGCTAGTGGCCCTGGTTCTAAAAAAGAAGATGTAGGTGCTGGTACTAAAGCTACATTTAATGCAGGTGAGAAAGTAGAGCATGCTAAATGGGGCATAGGAACTGTTGTAGGTGTAAAAAATTCTCAAGATGGGCAAGAAGTTAAAGTTGCTTTTGAAGGGGAAGGAATTCGCAGTTTATTAACTAAATATGCGGTGCTAAATAAGATCTAATACTAAACAAAGGAGGTTATTTAAATGAGTACAGAAAAAGAAACTTTATTAAAAGAAGCAGAAGCTTTGCGTAAAGAATTAAAACATCATGAACATCTGTATTATGTTTTAGATACTCCTAGTATTAGTGATGCTGAATATGATAAAAAAGTGGTGCGTTTACGTGAAATCGAAGCCTTATATCCTGAGGAAGTTCCGCTAGATTCTCCGACAAAAAGGGTTGGTGGGTTAGTATCTTCAGATTTTGCTGAGGTGAAACATTTAACGCCTTTACTAAGTTTAGGAAATGCGTTTAATCAAGGTGAATTAGAAGAATTTGATAAGCGTGTAAAAAATGGTTTGCCGGCTGAAACCTTGGTGAAATATGTTGTAGAACCAAAGATAGATGGACTTGCTTGTAGTCTTATTTATGAAGACGGAAAACTTGTAAGTGCCGCAACTCGTGGTGATGGAACTGTTGGTGAAAATGTTACTCTTAATGTGCGTACGATAAAATCTATTCCGCTAAGCTTAAATTTAGCAGAGGGTGAAAAACCTCCGGCGATTTTAGATGTTCGTGGCGAAATTTATATGCCTAGACGTTCTTTTATGAAGTTAAATGTAGAGCGTGTGGAAGCTGGAGAGCAAGAATTTGCTAATCCTCGTAATGCGGCAGCAGGTTCTTTAAGACAACTTAATCCAGAAGTTACAGCGAAACGTGCCCTTAGTTTCTTTGCTTATGCAGTAGGAACTGGCGCAAAAGCGAAACATTCTGAATCCTTAGAAATGCTTAAAGCTTATGGTTTTAAAACTACAGAACATTGGCGCGTAGTAAAAGATATAGCAGGTGCTTGGCAATTTGTTGAAGAACATGGCGCTAGACGACATGATTTAGATTATGATACGGATGGGGCAGTAATTAAAGTAGATGAACTTGCTCAACAAGAAATTTTAGGTGCTACTGGTAAAGATCCGCGCTGGGCTATTGCCTTTAAATATCCTCCGGAACAGGCAGAAACTAAACTTGAAGATATTGTTTTACAAGTAGGTCGTACAGGAGTTTTAACTCCAACAGCTGTACTAACGCCAGTAAAATTATCTGGTAGCGTAATTAGCAGAGCGACTTTACATAATGAAGATTTTATTAAAGAAAAAGATATTCGTATTGGTGATACAGTTGTAATTAATAAAGCTGGTGAAATAATACCAGAAGTGCTTTTTGTAGTGAAGGATAAACGCCCTGCAACTGCGCAAGAATTTGTAATGCCAAAGGAATGTCCTGAATGTAATTGGCCTGTGGAACGCAAAGCTGAAGAAGCAGCATATCGTTGTACTAACCATCATTGCCCAGCTTTAGCAAGAGAGGGACTTATCCACTTTGCTTCTCGCGATGCCATGAATATAGAAAATTGTGGTCCTGCAGTTGTTAATCAGTTGTGGGAAGAAGGATTAATTACTGATGCAGCAGATTTATATAGTCTCAAAAAAGAGGATTTAGTTAAATTGCCTCGTATGGGTGAAAAATCTGCAGATAATCTTTTGCAAGCAATTGAGGCTAGTAAAAAGCAACCGTTAGATAAGTTATTATTTGCACTTGGTATTCGCCATGTAGGTGCTAAGGGTGCTCGCACTCTTGCTCAAACTTATGGTGATATTCATAAACTTATGGTAGCAACACCAGAAGAAATTGCTCAGATAAAAGATATTGGTAATGTTATTGCAGAAAGTGTTGTTACATATTTTGCAAATCCGCAAAAGCAAGAACTTGTTGAAAAACTAATTGCGTCTGGTTTGACGGTAGAGCTAGAACAGCAAAATATTAGTGGAGACAATCCTTTCTTTGGCAAAACTTTAGTATTTACTGGAACAATGCCTACCCTTGATCGCTCAAAAGCTCAAAAAATGGCTCAAGATGTGGGTGCTAATGTAAGCGGGAGCGTAAGTAAAAAGACAGACTTTGTTATTGCTGGTGCTGAAGCTGGTAGCAAACTTACAAAAGCAGAGGATTTAGGTGTAACAGTTCTTGACGAGGCAGAGTTTTTGAAAATGCTAAATAGTGGCGAGCAAAAGGTAGAAGTGCAAATAAAACAGGAAACAGAGCCACAAAAGCCAATTATTGAAGAAGTTGTTGCTACTAATAAAGAGCAAGAAAATCCTAAAAAAGAAAGTGTAGAAATTTCTTTGTGGGATAATGAATAAATAAATTTTTTGTGATATAATATAGAAAGTTTTTAACCTGAAGTTTAGGTGATATAAAAGTTTTAGGATGGTGAAATTATGAAAGTTACGGAAAAAGACGTAAGGTATATTGCAGGCCTTTCACGTTTGGTGATTCCAGAAAATGAAATGGAAAAATTCACTGAACAATTCAATCAAATTTTAAATTATGCAGACATTTTGCAAAAAATTGATACTACTGGTATTGAGCCAACAGCTCATGTTATTCCTTTGAGTAATGTGCTTCGTGAAGATGTAGTGGAAAACTCTGTATCTAACGAAGAAGCATTAAAGAATGCACCAGCTGTACATAACGGTGGGTTTAAAGTACCACGCGTTATAGAATAAAGGAGGATACTGACTGTGGAATTATACAAAAGTACGATTCATGAATTGCATGAATTACTTGTAAATAAAAAAATCAGTTCTGTTGAGCTTACAAACGCTCTTTATGAACGTATTGATCAAGTTGAAGATCAAGTAAAAGCATATGTAACTTTAGATAAAGAAAATGCTTTGGCGCAAGCTGCTAAAGTTGATGCTAAAATTGCTGCAGGTGAAACAATTAAACCTCTTGCTGGTGTTCCAGGCGCAATTAAAGATAATATTTCTACTAAAGGTTTAAGAACAACTTGTTCTTCTAAAATGCTTGAAAACCTTAATCCTATTTATGATGCACATGTTATTAAAAACTTGCGTGCTGACGATACAATTTTCTTAGGAAAAACTAATATGGACGAATTCGCAATGGGTTCTACTACAGAAAGTTCTTTCTTTAAAACTACTTGCAATCCTTGGAATTTAACTCGCGTTCCTGGTGGTTCTTCTGGTGGTTCTGCGGCAGCAATTGCAGCCGGAGAAGCTATTTGGACACTTGGTTCTGATACTGGTGGATCTATTCGTCAACCAGCATCTTTCAATGGTTGCGTAGGTATTAAACCTACTTATGGTCGTGTATCTCGTTATGGTTGTGTTGCATTCGCATCTTCTTTAGACCAAATTGGGCCTATTACTCGCGATGTAACTGATGCAGCAATCGTTCTTAATACAATTTGTGGTGTTGATGGACATGATTCTACTTCTTTACCTGTAGAAGTTCCTGATTTCACTAAAGCTTTAAAGCAAGATGTTAAGGGTTTAAAAATCGGTTTACCAAAAGAATATTTTGGTGCTGGTCTTGATCCTAAGGTAGAAAGCGAAATTTCTAAAGCCGTAGAACAATATCGTGCTATGGGTGCAGAAATCGTAGAACTTTCTTTACCACATACTGAATATGCAGTTATTACTTACTATATTATCGCTCCAGCGGAAGCTAGTGCTAACCTTGCACGTTTTGATGGCGTGCGTTATGGACATCGTAACATGAACGCTACTAGTGCTCCTGAAATGACTACTTTAAGCCGTACAGAAGGTTTTGGCTCAGAAGTTCAACGTCGTATTATGCTTGGTACTTATGTTTTAAGCTCTGGTTACTATGATGCTTATTACAAAAAAGCAATGCAAGTACGTACTTTAATTCGCAGAGACTTTGAAGAAGCTTTTAAACAATGCGATGTACTTTTAACACCAACTTCCCCTGTTGTTGCTTATCCGATTGATGGAAAAATGGATCCATTATCCATTTACTTATTAGACGTATGTACAATTCCTGTTAACCTTGCAGGTCTTCCAGGTATTTCTGTTCCTTGTGGCTTTGTAGATGGTATGCCAGTTGGTATGCAACTTATCGGTAAACCACTTGATGAAGAAACTATTTTACGTGCTGCTTATACTTTTGAACAAGCAAATGACTACCATAAAGTCATAGCTCCAATCGGAGGTGACAAATAATGAGAAAATATATTACTGTTATTGGACTTGAAGTTCATGCTGAATTAAAAACAAATTCTAAAGCATTCTGTTCTTGCTCTACTGAATTTGGTGGGGATCCAAACACTCATGTTTGTCCAGTTTGTCTTGGTATGCCAGGTGCACTTCCTGTGTTAAATAAGCAAGTTGTTGAATTTGCTATTCGTGCAGGTCTTGCGGTAAATTGCGATATTAAAAAGTTTAATAAATTTGACCGTAAAAACTATTTTTACCCAGATTTATCTAAAAACTATCAAATTTCCCAATTCGATAAACCAATTTGCGAAGAAGGTCACATTGATATTCTCGTAGATGGTGAAGAAAAACGTATTGGTATTACTCGTATTCATATGGAAGAAGATGCTGGTAAATTAGTTCACTCTGGTGCAACTATTAGCACTTCTGATTCTAGTGCTGTTGACTATAACCGTGCTGGTGTTCCTCTTATCGAAATCGTATCTGAGCCAGATATGCGTAGTTCTGAAGAAGCTCGTGCTTACTTAGAACAATTAAAAGCAATCTTGGAATATACTGATGTTTGCGACTGCAAAATGCAAGAAGGTAGTTTGCGTTGCGATGCTAATATTTCTTTGATGCCTGAAGGAGCTACCGAATTTGGTACTCGTGCAGAAATCAAAAACTTAAACTCATTCCGCGCATTAGTGCGTGCTATTGAGTATGAAATTGCTCGTCAAGCTGAAATTTTAGAAGATGGCGGACATATTGTACAAGAAACTCGTACTTGGGATGATGTAAATGGTGTTACTTTATCTATGCGTTCTAAAGAAGAAGCGCATGATTATCGTTATTTCCCAGAACCAGATCTTGTGCCAGTTGAAATTGATGATGCTTGGATTGAAAGAGTTCAAAGTGAACTCCCAGAACTTCCAGCAGCTCGCCAAGCTCGTTTAATTGCTGATTTTGCTCTACCAAAAGAACAAGCTGCGCTTATCGTTTCTACTAAAGCAATGGCACAATATTTTGACGAGGCAGTTAGTGCAACTAAAGATGCTAAAGGTCTTGCAAATTGGCTTTTAGGCGATGTATCTGCATATTTAAATAATGAAGATATTACTATTAGTGAATTTAAAGTTACTCCTGCTAATTTAGGTGAACTTGTTGACTTAATTAAAGAAGGCGTACTTTCAAGTAAATTAGCAAAACAAGTATTTGGCGAAATGGTTAAAGAAAATCATTCTCCTAAAGCTCTTGTTAAAGAATTAGGATTAGAACAAGTAAGCGATGCAGGCGCAATTGAAGCGATTGTTGATGAAGTGCTTGCAGAAAATCCTCAGTCAATTATTGACTTTAAAGCAGGTAAAGATCGTGCTTTAGGATTCTTAGTTGGACAAATTATGAAAAAATCTAAAGGTAAAGCAAATCCAAATATGGTTAACGATATGCTTAAAGCTAAAATGCAATAGGTTGACAAATTTGTCTAGTAGCTATATACTGAGTGTGTAGCTAATGTTTAACATGGCAAAGAAGCCGCAGACAAAATTGTCTGCGGCTTTACTAATTTATAAGGGTGGATAAATTATGGAGATTGAACGTAATACCTGGGCTGAAATTAATCTGGATGCCTATGCTCATAATATAAATATTGTTAAAAAGAAAATAAATCCAAACACCAAATTATGTGCTGTGGTTAAAGCAAATGCTTATGGACATGGTGCTGTTGCAATGGCTCTAGAAGCTGAAAGAAACGGTGCAGATATGCTTGCGGTCGCAATTTTGCAAGAAGCAGTAGAGTTACGTGAAGCAGGTATAAAAATGCCTATAGTAGTATTAGGTCCACTATATACTGATATAGCAGAATTTGTTGTTAAGTATGATGTTGCACAAACAGTTTTTGACGAAGATAGACTTTTTGCTTTAAATGAAATTGCTATAAATAACAATAAAAAGGCAAAGATACACATAAAAGTTGATACTGGCATGAATAGAATTGGTATTGCTTGGGATAAAGCAGGGGATTTTGCTGAACTTGCTGCATCTATGCCAGGGATAGAAGTAGAAGGTGTGTTTTCTCATTTCGCTAGCGTAGATGATGAAGATAAAACCTATGCAAATTTCCAATTAGCAAACTTTAAAAAAGCCTTAGCTGATATTGAAGCTAAAGGAATAAATATTCCTCTTAAACATATTGCTAATAGTGCAGCTATTATGGAATTAGAGGGTAGTGATTTTGATATGGTTCGTGAAGGTATTATTTTATATGGACTTCTTCCAGGTGATAATGCAGATGTTTATAGTGAATTTAGACCTGTCATGACTATTAAAACTAAGGTTGCTTATTTAAAAAATGTACCGAAAGGTACTTCTATAAGTTATGGTTGTACATATACAACTGAGAGGGATAGCGTTATTGCATCTTTACCACTTGGCTATGCTGATGGTCTCCCTAGGCTGCTTTCTAATAAAGGAGAAATGCTTATAAAAGGTGTAAAAGTTCCTATCGTAGGAAGGGTTTGTATGGATCAAGTTATGGTTGACGTTACTGATGTGCCTGATGTAAAAGTTGGGGATGAAGTAATTGTTTTTGGTGGCAAAGAGTTGCCAACAGAAGTAGTTGCAGAACTTTCTCAAACAAATCCTCATGAAGTCGTTTGTGGAATTAGTCCACGAGTGCCTCGCGTTTATACGCGGGATTAAATCGCTTTCCCTTATTTTGTGGCTGCTGATAGACCCTACTTGATGCAGCCCTTTTTTTATTGTAAATATACTATTTTTATATTAGAATGGATGTATAAATATATTAATTATTTTGGAGGTATAGATATGGATCCACAAGAATGGCAAGTGTATGTGCAAAAAGTTATAACAGGAGCTTGGCCGATTCCTTCTAATATGGTAAGTAATCCTAACGATTGGCGTTGTAGATCGATTGTAGGTCGTGCGTTGTATTTAAAAGAAGAAAAAGAAGAAGCTATGATTGTTTTAAGTACAGTTTTAGATGTTGAACCTAACATGGAAGATGCGCCAGAATATGGTTTAAGCGAAGCAGAACATAAAGTTTTATGTTTAAGAGATATTGCAGAAATTGTTTGGGATTTAACTAAAGATAAAGAGGCTACTTTAAGATATTTAGACGAAGCATTTAGATTGTCTAGAGAATATAAATATTCATTTAGAGCAGCATCTCGTGGCGATATTTGGTATCGTATATTAAATGTCTATAAAGAAACTGGAGATGCTGAACTAGCACTTTTTGATGCAAAAGAAATGATTGAAAGTGAGAATGAAAATTCTCATGCTCCTAGTCAAGATAATCCTGATTCAAAAATCAATCCTTATAAATATTTTTCTTTTAAATTTTGGGCAGAAGCTGAATATGAAGCTGGTAATATAGCAGAGGCATGTTCTTTGTTAATGCAAGGTTTTGAGTTTTATCCAGTCTCTCAAGCTGGATATAAAGATTTGGAAAAAGCAGAAGCAATTACTGATCCAGAAGAAAGATATAAAGCATATCAACATTGCACAACAATTCAATATTTGCCTTGGGAAAAATTACCTGAAGCAGTTATTAGAAGAAATATATAAAAATATGGCATTCCACTTGCTAGAGTGGGGTGCCATTTTATTTTTAAATGATAGTTTAAAAGTTTATGTGCAGAAAAACGATAAATTTGGTACAATTAAGCGATTATAAATATAAATAGTCGGGGGAGAAATATGATGAAAATAAAGGAAACTAAAAAATTATTAACTTTAGCAGTGTTAGGTATGTTAGCTACACCTCAAATAGCAGGAGCAGAAGGCTTTGCTATTGTTGAATGGAGTGCTGAAGGTGTAGGTATGGGCGGCGCAAGAATGTTTGCCGAAAATGACGCATCTATGGTTGCGCACAACCCAGCATCTATTACCAAAATTGAAAAGAATGCTTTTAGTGCAGGTGGTATCTATATCAGCCCACATGGAAAATATACAGCTGATCGTAAAGCAGGCGGTATTGAAACTGGTCATAATAGAGTTTCGCCTGCCGTAGTTCCTTACGCTTACTATGTACAACGTGTTAGTGAAAAAGATTGGGTAGGTATAGGTTCTTTTGTACGTTTTGGTATGGTATCAGAATTTGAACCAACTTCAATTGCAGCTACTAATGCTTATAAATCTAAATTAACAGGCATGAGTATTACACCTGTTTATGCAAGAAAATTTGATGATAAAGTAAGTGCTTCTGTTGGTGCTGAAATTAACTATGTAGGTTTAGAACTATATAAAAAATTAGGAAGTCCAAATGGTCCTAACGTAGAAGTTAAAGGTGATACTTGGGCTCTAGGTTGGAATGCAGCAGTAAATTATGCATTCGATAAAAAGAATGAAGTAGGTTTAGTGTATCGTTCTAAAATTTCTCAAAATATGAAAGGCGCTGACTTTATTATTGGCGGCGGCAAAAATTATGGCGCAAGTGGTAAGGTAGTTCTTCCTGATAGCTATAGCATCGGTTATGGCCATAAATTTAATGATCGCACAAGAGTAGAATTACAAGGGCTTTATACACGTTGGAGTGTTTATGATAGCTTGAATTTAGAAACTGGTATGGGCAGACAAAGTGACACTAAAAATTGGTCTAACGGTTGGCGTTATGCTATTGGTTTAGAACATAAATTAAGTGATAAATATACTGCACTTGCAGGTTACGCATATGATGGTTCTGTTATTCCAAAAGAACATTCTGATTTTATGATTCCTACTGGTTCAAGACAAACTTTTTCAGTAGGTAGTCAATATCATGACGAAAAACAAAAATTAACATTTGTGTTAGGTTATATGAAAATAGGCAGTATGAATATCTCTCCTAAATCAGGGGACACTTTCACAAAAGTAGGTACATATAAAAATCATGCTCCAGTTATCGCAATTGGTTATCAACGTTATTTCTAATATAAATATTTGGAGGTTAGGCAATGTTAATACTTTTAAAAAATGCAAAAGTTTATGCACCAGAGCTTTTAGGACAAAAGGATGTCTTGATTGCTAATGGTAAAATCGAAGCAATTGAAAATGAAATTAAGGAACTTCCAGTTTCTTGCACAGTTGTTGATTTAGAAGGTAAATCTTTAACTACAGGTTTTATTGATCAACACATTCATTTGACTGGTGGCGGTGGCGAAGGCGGCTTCAAAACTCGCGTGCCAGAAATTCAATTAAGTACTTTAACAAAAGCAGGTATTACTTCTGTTGTTGGCACTTTAGGAACTGATGGAGATGGTAGAACCGTTGAAAATCTTTTAGCTAAAGTTAATGGCTTAAATGAAGAAGGCTATAATGCTTGGTTTTACTCAGGAGCTTATCCATTAGATGCAAGACATCTTTGTGGAAATTTGCGTAGAGATATTTTGTTTTTGGATCGTTGTATCGGTGGCAAAATCGCTATGAGTGACCACAGATCTTCTATGCCAACAGTTGCAGATTACGCTAAACTTGTAGCGGAAGCTCGCATTGGTGGTATGATGAGCGGTAAAGTTGGTGTGTTGCATGTTCACATGGGTGACGGCAAAAGAGGGTTAGGTCCTATTTTTGACATTGTTGAAGGTACGGAAATTCCTATTACTCAATTTAGACCAACTCATGTTAATCGTAATAGAATGTTACTTGATCAAACTATTGAGTTTGCTAGACAAGGTGGTTACATGGATTTAACTTGCTGTATGGTAATTCCTACAGATGTTGCAGTTAAAGATGCTTTGGCAGCCGGCGTACCATTTGAAAGAATTACAATGAGCTCTGATGGTAATGGTAGTTGTCCAAAATTTGATGATAATGGTGAAATGATTGGTGTTACAGCAGCAAATCCAAAATTCTTGATGGATGAAGCAGTAGCTTTAATTAAAAATAATACTTTAACATTTGAAAAAGCAGTGGCTTTGATTTCTACTAATGTAGCAGATGCTCTCAAATTACCAAATAAAGGTCATGTTGCAGTAGGCATGGATGCAGATTTACTAGTATGGAACGATGACTATACTTTAAAACAAGTTTATGTAAATGGTAAACTTATGGTTGAAGATGGTGTTGCACTAGTAAAAGGTGCTTACGAAGACTAAAAGTTAACAGTTTTATTGAAAAATAAATAAAATTCGTACTGTTATTGATGAAAAAGCAAAAAAATGTTGAAAAAAAATGATATTTTTGTTATAATTTTAGTTGTTGTATTTAGAATCACTACAACATAAGTATATGAGTAATGGGAGGAAAAAAATGGAAGATCAAAACAAAAAAGGTTTGAATGTTCCAGCGATGGGTTATGTTGTATTAGTAGTTGCAATTGTAATCTTCTCTGGACTATTATCAAAGCATGCAGGTTGGAACATGTTTGACTTTGATACTTTAAATGGTAAATTCGGTACCATTAAAGCTGCTACTAACACATTTATGGGTTCAGGTGGCGTTGGTGCTCGTGCAGGTTTCTTATTCGGTCTCAGCTTAGTTCCTGGGGTTATGCTTGCACTCGGTCTTATGGAAATTGTTGAACATTATGGTGGTTTGAAAGCTGCTCAAAAGCTTTTAACTCCAATTTTACGTCCTTTAATGGGCATCCCTGGTATCTGCTGCGTAGCGCTTGTTTCAAGCTTACAAAGTACTGATGCTGGTGCAGGTATGACTAAAAACTTGCGCGAAGCAGGAGAAATTACAGAAAAAGAAATGCTTATTTTCTCTGCGTTTCAATTTACTGCAGGTGGTGTAATTGGTAACTACCTTGCATCTGGTTCTGCTTTATTTAGCATTATGACTGTTCCTATCGTAATACCACTAGTTGTTATGATGGTAATGAAATTCTTAGGCGCTAATATCATGCGTGCATATTGCCACTATTTCGTGAAGGAGGAAGTGTAAAATGAGTACAGTTAGAGAAGATAATATTACACAACCAACTTCTGCAGCTCCTGCTGAAAAGAAACTTTCTATTGTAGAAGTTTTCGTAAAAGGTGCTTTAAAAGGTTGGGATATCGGTATTAAAAATATCGTTCCAAACGTAATTTTAGCGTTTGTATGTATTCAAATTTTAACAGTAACTGGTGCTCTTGCTGCTTGCGGTAAGATTTTTGCTCCAGTAATGGCTATCTGGGGATTGCCTGGTGAAGCAGTAATGGTACTTATGGGTGCACTCATGTCTATGGGTGGTGCTGTAGGTGTTGCTATGGCGTTAATTAATGATGGTGTTCTTAATGGACAACATGCTGCTATCTTAATTCCAGCAATCTATCTTATGGGTTCTAAAATTCAATATTTAGGAAGACTTTTAGGTACTGCAGGTGTTCCAGCAAAATACTGGGGCTTCATGCTTCTAATCTCTTTCTTCAATGCAGGTATTGCAATGTTCATTATGAAACTTATTGCGCCAGCGGCTTAAAAAAATTTAAGGGGTACGGCGTAAGTCGTACCCCTTTTTATCATTATACTTAATTAAGTATTGCAAGCGTGATGATAAAAAGAATTAAATTTAAATATAATTTGAAAGGTGGATTTATATGAGTAATTTAGATGTAGTAAAAATTTATGATGAGTTACACAAAATGCCAGAATTAGGTTTTGAAGAGGTAAAAACTTCCGAATACTTGGCAGCAGAATTAGAAAAATTAGGTTATAAAGTAACAAAGAATATTGGTGTAACAGGTATTATTGGAGAACTAAAAGGTGCAGAGCCAGGTCCTACTTTAATGCTTAGAGCAGATATGGATGCACTTCCTTTTGTTATTGATGGTAAAGATGAATGCAGACATGCTTGTGGTCATGATGCTCACTGTGCAATGGCACTTGTTGCTGCAGCTAATGCAGTGGCTAAAGTAAAAAAAGGCACTTTAAAAATCTTGTTCCAACCAGGTGAAGAAACTTTAAAAGGAGCTTTAGCTGTTATGGAAGAAGGAGCATTAGAAGGTGTAGATTACGTTATTGGTCTTCATATTAGACCTGTTCAAGATATTCCAGACGGTACCATGAGCCCAGCTGTAAATCATGCATCTAGCACATTTATTCATGTGGATGTAGAAGGCGTTGGCGCACATGGTTCTAGACCACATTTAGGTGTAAATGCAGTTGAAACAGCAGCTTTAATCACAAATGCTATTATGGCTATGAAATTAAATCCTACAATGGCTTGGTCTTGTAAAGTTACAGGAATCACTGGGGGTACAGTAGCAAATATTATTCCGGATCATGCAAAAATGGTAATCGATGCACGTGCACAAACTAATGAATTAATGGAAGACCTTTTAGCAAAACTCCATCAAGCAGTTGAAGGTGCCGCAACAGCAATGGGTGCTAAAGCAGTTGTTAGTTTCCCTGGCGGAGTTATTCCAGCTGCGGAATTGAATCCAGATATGACTAAATTAATTGCTGAATGTATAGTAGATGTTGTTGGTGAAGAAAAGCTTAGACCAGAAATTATTAATCCAGGCGGAGAAGATTTCCACTATTTTGCACGTAAAATACCTAGCATTAAAGCAGGTTATTTTGGCGTAGGTTCAGGCGCAGCACCGGGTTTACATGATAAAGATATGGCATTGAATCCAGAATCATTGAAAAATGGTGTAGCAGTACTCGAAAAAGTAGTAGAACGTATTTTAGGTTAATAAATAATACTCAATGGCGAGGTAATTATGGAAAAAGAAATTTTAGCAAAAGTTGCTGCGTATCAAACAGATATGTGGAAATTTATAGAGAAAATAGTAAATATTGATTCAGGAAGCGACTCTCCAGAAGGCGTTGAAGAAATTGCGCATCTTATAGGTGATTTCTTAGAACCGCTTGGATTTGAAGTAGAGTATCATAAAAGTAATGGACCAGTGCAATTAATTGCCAAAAGACCAAATCCTGGCAAAGCAAAAATCTTAATAATGGGACATATGGATACAGTATTTGGTAAAGGAACTGTTGCAGCTAGACCTTTCAAAATCGAAAATGGTATTGCTTATGGTCCTGGCGTTATGGATATGAAAAGTGGCTTAGCTATGGGCATATTCACCATAAAAGCAATGCTTGATTGTGGTTATGATGACGCAGAATTTAGCGTTTATTTTACTGGAGATGAAGAAGGAAATCATGTTCATTCTGATGCAAGAGAAATGTTTGCATTACATGGCAAAGGCCTTACCGCAGCATTCAACATGGAACCTGGTAGAGATAATGGTGATGTTGTTTATGGTAGAAAAGGTATTTGGAGACCAACTATTGTAGTAGATGGTATTCCTACTCATGCAGGTAATGCATATAAAGAAGGAGCAAGTGCTATTTTAGAACTTGCTAAAAAGACAGTAGATTTGTTCAATGTGACTGACTACAATACAGGTATTACTTGTAATGTAGGTACATTCCATGGCGGTACTGTTAATAACATTATTGCAGCGCATGCTGAAGCAATGTTAGATGTTAGATTTGAGACTGTTGCTGAAGCAGAGCTTGCTAAAGAAAAAGTGCTAGCTGTTTGCGCTAAACCTTATGATGAACGCACAAAAATTACTGTAGTAGACAATGGGGTTGTTGATTATATGGGACCATTTGAAACTACTGAAGCTGGCATGAAACTTTTTAAATATGTACAAAAAATAGCTAATGATTTAGGCCAAGGAGAATTAGGTGGGCAATTTGTTGGTGGAGCATCTGATGCTTGTTTTACTACCGATTTAGGAACACCGACGATTTGTGGAATGGGACCTAAGTCTGTAGGCGCTCATACAGATAATGAGTATGCGTACGTGGATAGTTACTTGCCTCGTTGTGAGCTTTTAGCGACTGCTATTATGCGTATTAATGAAATGTAAAAAATGTGGTATAATGATAGAGTATTTAAAATGCTCTATCATTTTTATTTAATTGAATAAAATGGCAAATTGGAGTAAAATAAATTATCACATTGAAGAGAGGTAGGATGGTAAGATGTATAACAAAGTAACAGAAGAGGTAATCGTAGCATTGGAAACAGCACTAGGGAAAGAGCATGTTAAGTATGATGCAGAAGTTTTAGAAAAGTATAAAACTGATGAAGAAACTGATGCTCATTATCATCATCTTCCTGAAGTTGTAGTATGGCCTGGTAGCACAGCAGAAGTAGCAGAAGTTATGAAAATAGCAAATAAATTTCTTGTGCCAGTAACACCAAGAAGTGCAGGAACAAGCGTTTCTTGTGGTGCTATTGCAGTATGTGGTGGTATCGTGCTTCTTTTAGAAAGATTAGATAAAATAATCGAATTTAATGAAGAAGCAATGTATATGGTAGTAGAAGCAGGTGCTCGTACTTCTGTTATCCAAGAATTAGCTAGTGAAAAAGGTTTATTATATGCAGGAGATCCATGTAGCTCAGATAGTTGCTTGATTGGTGGTAATATTGCTACTAATGCAGGTGGCAATAAAGCTGTTCGTTATGGAACAACTAGAGATCAAGTGTATAAAATAGAAGTAGTAACCCCACAAGGTGAAGTTGTTGAACTTGGTGGACGTTTGAAAAAGAATTCTACAGGCTATTGCCTAGAACAATTAATCATGGGCAGTGAAGGTACATTAGGTATTATTACTAAAGCTACTTTAAAACTACTTCCACTTGCTCCACATAAATTAGATATTTTAGCAATTTTTACTGATTTAAATAAAGCAGTAACTTTGGTTCCTAACTTAATTAAAGCAGGTTTAAATCCTACAAGTGTAGAATTCATGGATAATAACTTTGTACGCGCTTCAAGTGATTATTGCGAATTGAAATTGCCTCATTATGATGACGGTTGCTACATTATTGTTACAGTAGAAACTTTCAATGAAGATGAGTTAGAAGAAAAAATGGGCGAATTAGATGAAATTTGTACTGAGTCTGGTGCAGTAGAAGTGCTTGAAGCAGATGATAGAGTATGGAGAATTCGTCGCAATTGCTTAGAAGCAACTCGTGCAATCAGCTTAATTGGTGCAACTGATGACTTAGTAGTACCGGTAGACCAAATTGCAAATTGCATTAACCATTTAACAGCAGTTGCTGAAGAAAAGAACTATAAATTTAAATTATTCACACTTGCACATGCAGGTGATGGTAATCTTCACTTCCAAATTCTTAAAGGTGAGATGACTGATGAAGAATGGGAAAATCAAGTAAATGAATTCCACTCTATTGCATATCCATATGTATATAGCCTTGGTGGAAGACTATCTGGTGAACATGGCATTGGTGCTAAAAAATTACCAGCAATGGAAAAATATACTAATGCTGTTGAACTTAAAATCATGAAAGATATTAAAAAAGCTTTAGATCCTAATAATATTTTAAATCCAGGCAAAGTATTTAATGTATAATTGTTTGCAAAAGGAGTAATAAAATGAGTATGTTTCATAAAGTAATGCTTGCTCTTGAATTAACAGATCACACTGATCAGTTAGTACATGCCTTTTATAGTGCATGTCCAAATCTTGAGACAGAAGTATTTCTTTTACATGTAATTGAAAGCGAATCAGATGTCAATGCCGATAGCGGTTATTACTAAAAAGTTGATGCTCAGTTAGACGCAATCAACAATGCTTTGTACCAAGCTGGTTATGATGATGTAAAATTTATCTTGAAATCAGTCTCGATCTATGATGTTAGCTT
>CAMTOO010000014.1 GCA_947074185.1 uncultured Negativicutes bacterium | reverse complement strand
AAAAAATTAGGGTTTTTGTAAATTTTTTAAGTTTTTTCTTGATATTTTAAAATCCATTAATCAATCTAATACAAGTTATTCTAGTTTGTCCATATTTTTCAGAACGAAAAACTTCATAATTTGCTCCTAAAGCACCTCTTATATCGTCTTTTAGAGAATGTTCTACTACTAATGTTCCTGTATTTTTTAGAATGTTTATTCCAGCTAGCTTTTTTAATACTTCTTGCACTAGTCCTTTATCATAAGGCGGATCACAAAAAATATAATCAAACTCCTCAGAACTACTTGCAAGTTTTGTCAAGACATTTAAAGCATTGCCATTTATAACAGTACAATCAGCATTTGCCTTACATTTTTCAATATTGCTAGTAACTAGTTTTAAAGACTCTTTGCTTTGATCAACAAATGTTACATGGTTAGCACCTCTACTCCAAGATTCTAAGCATAGATTTCCTGTGCCTGCAAAAAGATCTAAAATTTTCGCGTCAACAATACCTGCTCCGATAATGCTAAAAAGCGACTCTTTAACCCTATCGGAAGTAGGTCTAACATCATAATTTTTTGGTTCTATCAAACGTAAGCCTCGAGCTCTACCTGTAATAATTCGCATTTCCAACCTATCCTATTTATTGTAATTTTTATAAATAATGGAAAAGGAGTTACTAGAAACTAGTAACTCCTTATTTTATTTTAATAAAATTTTAAATCTAATTCAAAAATCGCGCCAGTTACAGGGTTCATTTCTAACTCACCTGCAAATCTGTTTGACACGAATTTAGCTTCATAGTATTTGTTGTTACCATCAGAATCAAGCTCTACTTCAATATTTTTAGCATCTGGGAAATGTGCTAATACTATCTTCTTAATATCTTCAACAGATAAGTTGACCATAGTACTACCTTTTACAAAAGTTGCACCTTTTCTTTCAATTTCGAGAACTTTAGATGTTCCAGTCAATACTTTTACTTTGTATCTGTCTGTAGTTGCTTGGTCATAAAAAGCTACAACACTTTTTTCGCCATCAACATCATAACTAGTTAAAACACAAGTTTCTGGGATTTCTGCTTTAGCGGCATCTATAGCACGTACACCTTCACGATACATTGATGGTGCCATAGAATCTTCCTTTGCAAAACCAACTGTTGTAAAGCAAAGTACAATAAACATTAAGACAGTTAACAATAAATTTCCTTTTTTCATTATAAACCCCTCCTAATTTTAGCCTTGGGTAACTACGCGAATATTGGACACTTTAAATGCTCTTGCAATTGCAGGAAGTGCATCTCTTTCAATGTTTGTGCGATGCAATTCGCTTTCAGCAACCATTAATATTCTTTCCCCATCAACATTTATATTGTGAATCCTGCTAATTAGTTTTGCAAACTTCTCTTCGCCCAATTCTTCTCTTAAAGCAAAAAGACCAGGCATTAGGTGTGGTTTTTCTTTTGCCATTCTTTCTTCTAGCGGAGAAAATGGAATTGTAACTACTCTTGTATTTTGAGCGGCAACAAACTCTTCTTCCTTCTCACCAGGAACTACTAAATCTTCTCTCATATCTTCAACTCCTTTCGAAAATTATTATATTTCCTATCCTATATATTATAAAATAATAACCAACTCCAGTCAATATTGCAGGATTTTTTTAATAAAAATAGAATTTGAAATAGATAGTCTATTTATTAGGAGGATTTGTTATGTTTGAAGAATTTAAAAAATTTGCTATGCGAGGAAATGTTGTCGATTTAGCTGTTGGTGTTATCATCGGTGCTGCCTTTGGTAAAATCATTGCATCCCTTGTAACTAATGTTATTATGCCACCTATTGGACATTTTTTTGGTGGGAAAGATTTTTCCAATTTATTTATCAATCTCAGCAATACACCAGTAGAAACATTAAAAGCTGCTCAAGAAGCTAATGTTCCCGTTATTGCTTATGGTCTTTTCATTAATTCTATCATTGATTTTTTAATTATTGCTTTTGTTCTTTTCGTAATCGTTAGCAGAATTAATAAAATGAAAAAAGAAGAAGAAGCTGTTCCAAAAAGAACATGCCAATTCTGCAAAATGGAAATCGCTGATGATGCAACTCGTTGTCCTCATTGCACATCTGAATTAAATGATGTAAAATAGTACAATATATTAAATAAATTTTGGAGGACTTGAAATGTCTGTTTTTGACGTATTACAGGAACGCGGCTTTGTTGCACAATGTTCCCACGAAGAAGAAATTAAAGAATTACTTGAAAAAGAGAAAATAACTTTCTATATAGGATTTGACCCTACTGCAGATAGTCTTCATGTAGGTCACTTCATTGCTCTTATGGCAATGTCCCACATGCAAAAAGCTGGTCATAGACCTATCTGCCTTTTAGGCGGCGGTACTGGTATGGTTGGCGATCCAAGTGGAAAAGATGATATGCGTAAAATGTTAACGACTGAATTTATCAACCATAACATTGAGTGCTTCAAGAAGCAAATGTCTAAATTCATTGACTTTGCTGATAATAAAGCTATTATGGCAAATAATGCAGATTGGCTCTTAGACTTAAACTATATTGAGCTTTTAAGAACCGTAGGTGTTCATTTCTCTGTAAATAGAATGCTTTCTGCTGAATGTTTCAAAAAACGTATGGAAAAAGGTCTTTCCTTTTTTGAATTCAACTATATGATTATGCAATCTTACGATTTTTGGCAATTAAACCAAGATCATAATTGCGTAATGCAACTTGGCGGCGACGATCAATGGTCTAATATGCTAGGCGGTGTTGAACTTATTCGCAAAAAAGAACAAAAGCCTGCTTTCTGTATGACTTGCAAACTTTTAACTACTAGCGATGGTCGTAAAATGGGTAAAACAGAAAAAGGCGCTTTATGGCTTGATCCTGAAAAAACTTCCCCTTACGAATTCTATCAATACTGGCGCAACATTGATGATAATGATGTTGAAAAATGTCTCGCTCTCCTCACCTACTTGCCTATGGACGAAGTTCGTAGACTTGGTGCATTAAAAGATGCAGAAATCAACGAAGCTAAAAAAGTATTAGCCTACGAAGTTACTAAACTTATTCACAATGAAGAAGAAGCTGAAAAAGCTAAACAAGCTGCTGAAGCTCTCTTTGGTGGTGGCGGTGTTATGACAGATGTACCAACTTTAGAAGTGGGTACAGAAACTTTAGGTCAAAAAATCATTGATGTATTAACAGAACAAAAAGTATTCTCTAGTAAAAGAGAAGCACGTCAAATGATTGCACAAGGTGGCCTATATATCAATAACGATGTTGTTGCAGATGCTGAAGGTGCATTTGACAAAGCTATGTTTGATGAAGAAAACAGCTTGCTTATCCGCAAAGGTAAAAAGAAATACTACCGTTTAATAATTAAATAATAACTAAACTAAAAGGCTACCTAAAAAGGTAGCCTTTTTATTGCACTTAATCTGTATTTAGTTTTTAGATTCTACTTTGATTGTTTGATGGATAGTCCTATAAGGAGTTCCACGTTCTTTAGTTATAATCAAATTATATCCCAAATCTTTTCCTTCAAAAAATTCTCTTCTAGAACCTCCTGGTCCCGAACCAACAGCCTTTGCCCAGTAATGTATTGATATATAAGGCATGTCAGGAACACTAACTTGTATAGTATTATTTCCTGGACCAGACATTATAGTCTGTTGAGAAATAATCTTATGACCCCTTGCTATATCAACGCTTTCATCATTTGGATCTTTAGATACGGAACCTTCTTGAATTACAAATATCATAACTTCCCCAACATATGGGTCACCAAACTTACTAGCATATTGAGCAGGTCTAGGCGAAGTATGTTGCCAAATATGATACGTTCTAACATCTACTTTATCACTGCGTTTTGCATATAAACTTTCCATATGACGATCCACTTCTTCTTGTCTAGAAGATTTTTCTGCATCACCAGTAACCTGTTGTTTTGTACTGCTTTTAACAGCATCGCCTAGGACTTTACCTAGCTTAAAAGCATCTGCTGTTAATGGTACTAGCACTAATGCCAGCAGTACTAAAAAAGCACTAAGAGTTTTGATGTGTTTTCTCATAAAATACTCCTTCAGCTATAAATTTCATCACTTAACATAGTTTATAGAATTATCTCCGCCTTCTTTTGGCATATCAACAGTTGGAAATGCTGTGCCAGAAGGCAATGTTACAGTTCTAATTTGAGTAACATAACCTAGTTTCCAGAATATTAAATTTACCTTGCCAGAATAGGCAGTGCCTATATCATAAGTACCAATTTCCTTTGATCTGCGCATGCCAGCTGATTGATGAGTTCCAATAATATGAGCTGTACGATCCTTACGTTCTAATTGAACATTTGGTCCCACTAAAATTGTTACAAAATCTAGAGGTGCTCCTCCACTTGTGACTTTAACAAAACCGCCTGCGCCAGCTCCACTAATATTCTTGCCATCTTTAAGAATTTGTACTTTTTCATGCGTACCATCTGCAGCAACTGTTGCTTCGCCTTTTACAGCTTTTCCCACTTCTACATTTTTAAAAATAATTGGATTGAATCCTTCTGCCCAAATAACAACATCATAGGTTTTTCCCCATCTTAATGCAGTATTATGGTTATTAAGTCTGGAAACACCTTTACCTTCGGCATTAGGTCTACCATTGTAATTATACTCAAATGATTCTTGTTCAAGAATATCGCCAGTTATAGTATCTAATCGTCCATCAGATTTTAATTCTAAGTTTTGCCCAATAACAGCATGACCTCGGGAACCTTTGAATTTATAGCCTAATGGATAAGATATTAATGCCTCTAGATATGCGACTGTTGGTGTGTTACCTGTCATTTTAACATTTGGATCTGCTTGTTGCTTACCGCCTGGAATTTGCACAGACGTACCGCTAGTTGATTTCTTTACTGCATCCCCCACTGCTTTACCAATATTAAACGCTTCCGCCGTGAATGTTATTGATAATAACATCATCACCGCCATTAACATTGATAAAATTTTACGTTCTCTCCTCATAAACACTCCTCCTTTTATTTACTTATTTATTTTAGACATTTAGTCTATCCGCAATAATTAAAGTCTCCCAAAATTAACTATCTATCCTTTATAAATACTATATCATTTTCGTAAACTTTTTTCAACGGTTTTTGTTGTTTTGTAAACCAAGTATACTGCATTTGCGATGTTTGTATTTCTTGTTTTAAATCCGTTCTTATAGTATAATATATTCATATACTTTAACTCGAGGCGGTGCATTGAATGTTAGAACATTTTTTCATTTGGCTAGCAACTGATACTAGCGGCATCATATTTTCACTTTTTTTGTGTCTTGCATTAGGACATATATTTGGAACTATTAAGTTTGGTTTTATTACACTAGGTACTACTGTTGGCTCATTGTTTGTTGCTGTAACCCTTTCAATTGTTGCATCAAGTTATGCACATTATGAAATGCCTTCAATTTTCAGCAACATTTTTTTCTTTTTATTTATCTTCGCATTAGGATACGATGTAGGCCCTGGCTTTGTTCAAAGTTTAAAAGCTAGTGGTGTAAAGCTCATTATTATGGCTTTCTTCTTCTGTACTATTATGCTTGGACTTGGTATTGCTTGTTATTATTTCTTTAATTTAGACAACGGCGAACTAGTTGGTTTATTTGCAGGCGCATCTACTCAATCTTCTGTATTAGGATCAGCAACAGCCATGATGCAAGCCTTAAATTTACCAGCAGAAGAAATCAACACTATGACTACTAAAATGACTGTTGCCTACGCATTTGGCTATTTAATTAGTTATGCTGGTTGCGTTATTATTATCAAAACTTTATTACCATATCTTGCTGGTTGTAGAAATATTGACGGAGTTAGAAACGAAATCAAGAAAGCTGTAGCTGCTGGTACACATGTATTAGAGCAAGATGAAGGTTCTATATTTAACAACCTTAAATTACGCACCTACTCTATTTCTCCTGATAGCAAGCTAATCGGAATGTCGATTCAAGACTTTCAAAAAGAATTTGCTAATAAGCTAATTATCGAAACAGTTATTAAAGAGCTTACTAATGATAATGTTGAATGCATTGCTTTTGACAATCAATATGTATTGCAAGCTGGAGATGTTGTTGCTATCCTAGGTGAACTAAAATACATTAATAAACTATTAGAGCTTGGCGCTATTGAAGTTACTGACGACAAGTACCAAAAAGCATTTATTACTAAATCAACTCTTGTTATTACAAGAAATCTTGATATATCGGAAGTCGAAACCTTATTTGGCAATCACATCATGCCTGTTAAAGCCGCTCGTAATGGTAAAACATTTACTGACTTTAGCAGTTTTAAACATGGTGATGTTGTAGAATTCATGGGCACTAAAGCGGCGTTAAGCTATCTTACTAAAGAAATTGGTTACCCTGTAGACGCTGGTGAAGATTCTGATATCGTTTACCTTTGTGGTGGTATTTTGGCTGGTATTATCTTAGGTTTAATTTCCATAAATATTAATGGTGTAGCAGTCGGCCTTGGTACTAGTGCTGGACTTATCGTTCTAGGTATTATTTGCGGTTGGTATAATGATAAAAACCCTAACAAATGTTATATTAATCCTGGTGCACGTTGGTTAATGAAAAACATCGGTTTAAACTTTTTTGTAATATGTCTTGGACTAACTTCAGGCGCAGCTTTCATTCCTGCCTTAAAAGAAATGGGTGCGCCAATGATTACCTCTGTATTTATTATGGCTTTCATCCCACATGTTATTACAATACTTTTTGCGCGTTTTGTGCTTAAATTAAACCCTATCGATTTGTTAGGTGGTTGTACAGGTTGTGGCACCAACATTGCAGCACTTAACGGTCTTGTAGAGGATACCGGTAGCAGTATATTTGCTAATGCCTTTACCCCTACTTATGCTATTGCTAATATCTTGTTAACTATGCTGGGACCTATTAGTGTTGGTTTCTTCCATTAGTTAATTGCTAAAATTAAATTTATGTAGTATAATAATCCAACATAAGTGAAACATCACTTCTGTTATAAATCGGGGATGTACCGGTTTCGACGGGGATAGGTGGTGTATGATAAGCGAGCCGTGATTCCATTAACACGTTAAACGGTGGACGTTTAAATTTAAACGCAGATTCAAATTACGCTTTAGCAGCTTAATGCTAACATCCTTCTGATCCGCCTCCCGTAGGAGAGGAAAGGATGACGCTATTCGGGATCGTTCAAAGAATTGTTTGGCTTCTTTGAATTAAATCTACAAACTAGCAACTTAAAAGCCTGTCTTTTGGCGATTAAGAAGCGAAACTTAAATAAAAGACTGCGCTCGGAGAAAGTTATATAACAATATTTTCGGACAGGGGTTCGACTCCCCTCATCTCCACCAAAGAGAATTATTTACGAACACCCTTGTTTTGTATCTTGTACTGGTCTTACGATTACATTACCAGGCTTTTAGTTTGACTGTTAGTTTTCCACCACCAATGTATTAAAATACATATTGGAGAAAATCCTAGTAAATTTCAATTTATAAGGAGACTAAAATGAGTATAATAAATCTATGTCATGATTTTAGATACGGAAAAATAATATACAATGTTAAGGATCGTTATATAGGACGGTCTTTAGCTTTATATGGCGAGTATTCACCAGGCGAAGCAGATTTTTTTAAACAAATTTTAAAACCTGGAAATACTGTAATAGAAGTGGGAGCAAATATTGGTTCTTTAACAGTTCCTTTAGCCCAAATGGTAGGAGAAACTGGTAAGGTAATTGCCTTTGAACCACAAAGATTGGTTTTTCAAGTCTTAGCTGCTAATGTTGCTATAAACAGTTTGGTAAATGTATATACTTATAATAAAGGTGTATCTGATAAAGCTGGCAAAATTACTATCGATGATCCATACGAATACATTTCAGAAATTAATACTGGAGCGGTAGAATTAAAAGCTAAAAACACTGGCTACGAAGTAGATATTGTAAGATTAGATGATTTAAATCTAACAAGTTGTAACATGCTTAAAATAGATTGCGAAGGTATGGAAAAAGAAGTACTATTAGGAGCTAAAGAGCTTATCACTAAGCATCGCCCTATCATATACATAGAACAAAATAAAAATCATTTAGATATTTTAAGAGAGTATAACTATAAAATTTATGAACACAATCCACCATTATACTCACCAAACAATTATTTTGGTAGTCCTGTAAATATATTTGTAGGAAGCGGTTACACCCCTGATGGAAAATTTGAAAGCAATGCTATTGTAATATCTTTCAATTGGTTTTGTCTTCCAGCTGAATTTGACGTAGAAGTAACAGGCTTTAAGGAAGTAAAATAAATACTTCTTCCCAATCAATAAAGTTAATTAAATTATTACAATAAAAAAACAACGCTAAAAATTAGCGTTGTTTTTTATTTTATTTTTCGTGTGCTAATAAACTTTGTTTTAGCTCCCAAAGTTTTTGAGATAAATCCACATTATATTTATGCGGGAACTCAAAACGTTTTACTTCATCCCATAAGCAATCTACACGTTCTTGACAATACTGTTGTATCTCATTAATAGTTGGTTTGTCATATACTAATTTACCTGAGATAAAGATAGGTACTAGTAATTCTTTAACATAAAAATTAGTTAAAGTTCTACGTTTCCAAGTATTCACTGGATCAAAAATTGTATATGGTGCATTTTCATTAATTGTTTCATCTTTAAGACAAATCTCATCTGCAATAGCTTTATTAGTTTTTTTATCGTAAAAACGTCTAACCTTTTTAAAGTGAGGATTGGTGATTTTATCAGTATTTTCACTGATTTTAATCTTAGGAATTATTTTTCCGCTTTCATCTTCTACAGCTGCAAGTTTATATACCCCGCCAAATACAGGATCGCTTTTTGCTGTGATCAGGCGTTCACCTACACCAAAAGCATCGATTTTTGCATTTTGCAAGAATAAATCTCTTATTAAATATTCATCTAATGCATTAGAAGCTACAATTTTACATTCTGTCCAGCCTGCTTCATCAAGCATTTCACGAGCCTTTTTAGAAATATACGCTAAATCTCCTGAATCCAAACGAATAGCGCAGCTCGTAATACCTAAAGGTTTTAAAACATCGTTAAATGCTTTAATCGCATTTGGAATACCACTTTTTAAGGTATTATAAGTATCAACTAAAAGAGTAGTACTATTAGGATAAACTTCGCAGTATGCTTTAAATGCATCATATTCAGAATCAAACATTTGCACCCAAGAATGAGCCATAGTTCCACTTGCAGGAATATTATAAATTTCATCAGTAATAGTACAAGCTGTACCTTTACAACCGCCAATAAATGCTGCACGTGCACCAATTATTGCCGCATCTGCTCCATGAGCCCTTCTAGACCCAAACTCTAATACTGTTCTGTTAGCAGCTGCACGAACAATTCTATTCGCCTTAGTTGCAATCAGTGATTGATGGTTAATTTGCAATAACAAAAATGTTTCTAGTATTTGAGCTTCAATAGCAGGTGCTTTAACTGTAAGTATAGGTTCATAAGGGAAAATAGGTGTCCCTTCTGGAACAGCATAAACATCACCAGTAAATTTAAACTCTGCTAAATATGTTAAAAACTCTTCATCAAAACAACCTTTTGAACGCAAATATTCTATGTCATCACTTTCAAAATGCAAGTCATTTATATAATCTATAATTTGTTCTAGCCCAGCTGCAATGGCAAAACCACCACCATCTGGAACTTTTCTAAAGAATAAATCGAAATATGTAATTCTATCTTTATAACCTTTTTTAAAATATCCATTGCCCATTGTAAGCTCATAAAAATCACAAAGCAAGGTCATATTTTCTTTTACACTAACAGACATATTTTCACCTTTCACTATCTAATAAAATTTGTTATTGGTTTTGCTCCTGGATTTGGAGTTTCGATACCTGCTTTTTTGCCTGCATCTATAGATTTTAAAAGCCACGCCATATTTATTCCTAAATTCTTCATTACATACATGCCTTCTAAATCCTGCTCTGCTTCGTCTCCATTCATTCCATGAACTGAATTCCAATAGCAAGAACTTACTACAGGCATGTTATTAATTGTAAAATATTTATTCAGTTGATCAAAAGCTGCACTTGTGCCACCACGGCGTGCTACAACTATAGCAGCACCAGGTTTATAAGCCATTTTTGACCCACTACTAAAGAATAATCTATCCATAAAAGATGTTATTGCACCAGTTGGAGCTGCATAATGTACAGATGTTCCAAAAATAAATCCATCTGCAGAATCTAATTTTTCTCTACATTCATTAACTGTATCTTGAGCAACACAACCTTCATGCGTACGGCAATACATACACCCAATACAACCAACAATTGCTTTAGCACCTACATTGAAAATTTCTGTTTCTATACCTTGACTTTCTAACGCTGTTGCTACTTCTGTTAGCGCTCTAAAAGTTGTTCCTTTAGGATGCGGACTTCCATTAACTAATAATACTTTCATCTGTTCTTCCTCCTTGTAACATCTTATTTTCTTGTTATAATATTATACTACTACATGCTAACTAAAAGTCAAATAGTTAATTTTAAAATATCTGTTTTACTTTTTCTATTTTGTGATATAATTATATTGTTGATAAAGATTATCCAGAAAGGAGGGTTATTTATGAAAAAATATGTTTGTGATGTATGCGGTTATGTATACGATCCAGAACTTGGTGATCCAGATAATGGTATTGCTCCTGGCACATCTTTTGAAGATTTACCAGCTGAATGGTTATGCCCACTTTGCAGTGTTGGTAAAGATCAATTCTCTGAACAATAATACTAAACCGGCATGACATTCATGCCGGTCTTTTATATATGGAGGTTACAATGTTTCAATATAGCAAAATAACTAATGATGTTTTTTATGTAGGAGGCAGTGATACACGTATTGCATTGTTTGAAAATGTTTATCCTGTTCCAAAAGGAATTTCTTACAACTCCTATTTAATCAAAGGTGAAAAAAATATTCTTCTAGATACTGTAGATAAAAGCGTCTTTGATGCTTTTCTAAGTAATGTTGTAGAATTACTTTCAGGAGAAAACTTAGACTATATTATAGTTAATCATGTCGAACCTGACCATTGTGCAACTTTAGAAAAAGTCATCAAACTTTATCCTACTGCTAAGATTCTTTGTTCCGCAAAAGCCTTAGGTATGCTCAAACAATTTTTCAATGATGACATTGAGCAATACATACAAACAGTTGCTGAAGGTGAAACACTCTCTACTGGTACCCATACTTTCTCTTTTTACATGGCTCCAATGGTACATTGGCCTGAAGTTATGGTTACTTATGAAACTTCTAATAAAATTCTTTTCTCTGCTGATGGTTTCGGCACATTCGGTGCACTTAACGGAAACATCTTCGCAGATGAAGTAGACTTTGAAAATAAATGGCTAGACGAAGCGCGTCGTTACTACACTAACATAGTTGGTAAATACGGTCCTCAAGTACAAGCTCTTTTAAAGAAAGCTGCAACCTTAGATGTCAAATATATTTGCCCGCTACATGGACCTATTTGGCGCGAAAACCTAGGTTGGTTTATTGATAAGTATGACAAATGGAGTCGTTATGAATCTGAGGAAGACTCTGTAATGATTGCTTATTCTTCAGTATACGGTGGAACTGAAAACGCTGCAAAGATACTTGCTGGCGACCTTGCAAATTTAGGATTCAAGAATATTGCACTGTATGATGTTTCAGTAACCCATTACTCATATATCATAGCAGATGCTTTCAAGTATTCCCATTTGGTTTTTGCTGTAAATACCTACAACAATGGTATCTTCCCTAGTATGGACATGTTATTAAGAGCGATTAAAGAACATGCCATTCAAAATAAAACTATTGGAATTATTGAAAACGGTTCTTGGGCACCTACTGCTGGAAAACAAACTATTGAAATTTTAAGTAGTTTGAAAAACATTACTATGATCGAGCCAATGGTAACAATTAAGTCCACTGTTAAAGAAGCAGATAGAGAAAATCTTCTAAATCTTGCTAAATCACTCAAAGGCTAAGAAAAACAAAATCCTATTAATCTTAAGTTAAAGATTAATAGGATTTTTATTATTTTTCTAAAGCATAACTGTTTTCAATCAATTGATACATTTGACTAATTGTTTGTAAAGGACCTTCAACAGCTACAAAGTGTATTACTTTATCCTCTGCTTCAAATACCCATATATACATATCTTTTTTTTCAGCAGTATATTTAGCAAGCAATTGGAATGCTTTATAGTTACCAATTCTTCCTAAACCACCTTCTACTTTAACATTCGGTGCTTTTTCAATAGTTTTCCAAATGTTAGTGCAGGCTTGTTCTGCAGTTAAAGTTTGACCTGCGGCAGGAGTGATAATATTCATAGTTACAATATTAGCACCATCTGATACTTGAAAGTCTGTAGTAGATTTTAAATCTACAAATTTTGCAAAAGTTTTTGGTACGGACACATAACCAAATTTTTCTGTACCTACACGTACTGTTTCAGGCAAAGCCTTTGCATCTTCTTTTTTTGTAGTAGCCTCTTGTTTAGTTTCAGTTTTAGCAGGTGCAGTTGTTGAAGCTTTTTCTCCTCCACCACAACCTATTGCTATTACTGCAAATGCCACTAAGATAAGAACAAGTGTTTTTTTCATTTTAATTCC
The DNA here is from genome assembly GCA_947074185.1 of uncultured Negativicutes bacterium. Lineage (GTDB taxonomy): Bacteria > Bacillota > Negativicutes > Acidaminococcales > Acidaminococcaceae > CAMTOO01. Next base: position 19,777 of record CAMTOO010000014.1, on the reverse strand, counting down.
TCCAGCAATTTAACATTGTCACAATTATAACACACAAATCACTAAAAATCTATTTTAAATTACCAAGCTAAACCCGCTTGTTCGTTTAACTCTTTTCGTAAAATGCGCCATTTAGGGCAATATAGATCCATTCTAGCTTTAAATTTTTCTCCATGTCCTGATTCCCATAAATGAGTTAATTCATGAATTACAATATAAAATAAAAACTTTGGTTCAAGATGCACTAATCTTTGATTAATGCAAATTCTTCCTGTAGTTATATTACAAGTACCCCAACGAGTCGACATTTTGCGTGTATACCAAGAATTTGCTTCTTTGCTAACAACTGCTTGGGATTCATCAAAAACTTCCTGTAAATGCATTTCTAGCTGTTTGACCAGCCATTTTTCTACAAGTAGTTCTCTTTTGGTTTTTGATGTCCCTTTTTTCACCATCAAAACTAATTTATCTTCTAGTACACCCACACGCTCTTTTTGATCTGTGCTGCATACTTCTAATTTATATTCTTTTCCCCAAATATAAATAGTCTCACCAGTAACATATTCACGCCCTTGAATTTGAGGCCTACTTTGCACTTTTAAGATAGTCTTTTTTAGCCAAAAATTATGTTGCTTTAGGAACTCTTCTATTTTTTCCAAGGAAGTGCTTTTAGGGCAACTTAAAGAAACTGCACCTAATGGTGGTTTTACCCTTAGATGCATTCTTTTTATAGGTTTATACTCGATATTAATTTCTATACCTTGATAATCGTAAATCGCTTTTGTTGTAGCCAAAGCTTCTACCTATTTCTTTCTTTCATAATTCTATCCATGTCACGTTTTGCATCACGCTCAGCCATGTCACGTCGCTTATCATAAAGTTTTTTACCTGCGGCTAGAGCAAGTTCCATTTTTACTTTACCTTTTTTAAAGTAAAGTTTAAGAGGGATAAGAGAATATCCCTTTTCTTTTACTTTACCTAATAATTTGTTAATCTCCACACGATGCATTAATAGACGACGCGTTCTTAACGGATCGTGATTATTGATATTGCCATGATCATAAGGACTAATATGCATACCAATCGTAACTAGCTCTGCACGTTTTGTTATTTGCACATAACAATCCTTAAGATTAGCCTTACCAGCACGAAGTGCTTTAACCTCTGTACCACGCAATTCAATGCCTGCTTCAAAGGTTTCTATAATACTATAATCATGTCTTGCTTTTCTGTTGTCAGCAATTATTTTTATATTTTCTGCCATACTATTTTCTAACCCCTGTTAGAACCTCCATTATTTACGTTTGTTTTTCTTCTTCTTTTTAGCTATATCTACAAAGAATTTCTTTTTTGGTTTTTTACCTGCTTTATTACGGGCACTTGTTTGGTCTTTTTTAGCAAGTTTTGATGCTGCACGAGGCTTTTGACTACTTGCTGTACGCTTAGATGTACCACCCTTAGTAGTTACTAAGTCGTAAGGATCAATACCATTACGGCCTGCTAATTGTTCTCTTAACTTTTGACGCATAGCTTCGTTTTCGCCTGCCATAATAAAGTCAATAGTACGCTCAGCAATATTTACTTGTAAAACTTCAATTTTTACTGTATCACCTAAGCGGTATTGTTTTTTAGTATGTGTTCCAATTAAAGCATATTGATCTTCATGGAAATCATAGTAATCATCAGTTAAACTACTAATATGAACTAAGCCTTCAACACCATTAGGAAGCTCTACAAACATGCCAAATGCAGTAACACTACTAATAGTTCCTTCAAACTCTTCACCAATATGATCAACCATATACTCAGCTTTTTTAAGATTTAAAGTTGCGCGTTCTGCTTCTGCTGCATCGCGTTCTTTAATAGAAGAATGCTGAGCCATATCTTCCAAACTAATTTCTAATTTTTCTTTTGCTTCTTCAGTTATAACCGGATTATTAAGCCATCTTCTTAGCATTCTATGAACTAGTAAATCTGGATAGCGACGAATTGGAGAAGTAAAATGCGTATAGTACTCAGCCGCAAGGCCAAAGTGTCCAATATTTTCTGTTTGATAAATAGCTTGTCTTAGACAACGCAATGCAACAGTGGAAATAAGTCGTTCTTCTGGCTTACCTGCCATTTGAGCAAGAGCTTTTTGAATTTCTAAGGGATGCATTTCCTCAGTTACTGGTAAATGAACATTGAAATTATTTAATAAACGTGCTAAATTTTGCATTTTATCTTCTGCAGGTAAATCATGAATACGATAAACAAATGGCCATTTAGCATCAAACATATGACGAGCTACTGTCTCATTTGCTGCAAGCATAAACTCTTCAATGATAGATTCTGCAATAGAACGTACACGAGGTACGATTTCAATAGGCTTACCTACTTCATCTAACAATATCTTTTGTTCTGGCAAATCAAAATCAATTGCTCCACGTTTAAAACGTTTCTTCTTTAAAGCAAGACTTAATTTTTCCATTTCTCTAAGCATTGGTAATACATCTGCATATTGTTCTTTAAATTCTACATCTTCATTAACAAGTATTTCCCGGACAATACGATAACTTAGGCGATGACAAACATTAATAACACCTGGGAAAATTTCATAACTAGTAACTTTTCCTTCGGTGATATCTATTTTCATTTCGCAACCCATTACCAAACGATCTACTCCAGCATTCAAGCTGCAAATACCGTTACTTAAACGTTCTGGAAGCATAGGCAATACTCTATCTACTAAATAAACGCTAGTAGCACGGTCCAAAGCTTCTTTATCTAAAATACTATTTTCTTTCACATAATAACTTACATCTGCAATATAAACACCTAACATGTACGTGTTTTCATCAATTTGCTTAACATATACAGCATCATCAAGATCTTTCGCATCATCACCATCAATGGTAACTATTTTTAAATCACGTAAATCTTTACGACCTGTTATTTCTTTTGGATCTATTTCACTTGGAACTTTTTTAGAAGCTTCTATTACTTCTGGTGGAAACTCTAAAGGTAGTCCATTTTGTTTGATGATAGAAAGAATTTCTAATCCCACATCACCCATATTACCTAATATCTCTACCACTTTACCTTCGGCATTACGGCGTTCTGTAGGCCATTGAGTAATTTCTACCATTACTTTTTGATTATCTTTTGCACCGCCAAAGTTTTTACGCATAACATAAATATCGCGGCCAATATGCTTGTCATCAGGCACAACAAAAGCAAAATCTCCTGTTTGTCTAAAGAGACCTACTACTTTATCATTATTTCGTTTAATAATACGAATAATTTCGCCTTCTGGACGTTTATCTGCTTTTCGTTCTATACGCGCCATTACTCTATCATTATTCATTGCACCACCTACTGCTCTTGGTGGAATGAAAACATCTTCTTGTTCATTTTTATTATCCGGAATAACAAAACCAAAGCCTTTAGTGGTCAATTGAAAACGCCCTACCACGAGGCCCATTTTTTCTGGTAATCCATATGTATTAAAACGTGTTTTTATTACATCGCCATTTTCTTCAAGTTCTAAAAGCAATGCCCAAAACTGGTTTACATCGCCATCTTTAAATGTAGCTTGTAGTAAATCTTCTGCATCAAGAGGAGCATAAGCTTCTCTGCGCATAAAGTCTAATATTTTTTCTTTTAGTTCTGAATTAAGCATTATACTCACTCCTTTCAAATATGATTATCATTCAGCTAACATCATCTTAGCAACTGCTTCAGCTACTACTTTGTTATTTTTATTAATAATTTCTCCTTGCATTTCTACAAGGCGACCTTTGCGTTTAAGCAATTTGCCGACGCACTTTATTTCCTCGCCAATAAAAACTGGTTCTCTAAAACGCACTTCCATTTTGGCTGTGTAGGCTGGTTTTCCTTCTAAAACAAATAGATAGTGACCCATTATTTCATCTAAAAGTACAGAAATTAGACCACCATGCATTCTTCCATCATAGCTTTGATGTTCTTTTTTTGGAGTAAAATAAGCTACACAGGTATCATTTTCTTCCTGAAATTCTAACTTAAAACCAATAGGATTATCTTTACCGCATGCAAAGCACCAAGTATATTCACCTTCTGGACTGTTAAGATTTTTCATGAATATTCTCCTTTAAAAACTTTACTACATCTTCAAAAATCATTTTTCTATCATTATCTAAAGTTACTATATGGCTGGAATTATATACCCATATTAATTTTCTAAGTTTTGGTTTCAAATGATCATAAACAAATTGCGCGCTTTTAGGTTTCACCGTATGTTCCACTTGTGACTGAACAATTAAAGTTGGTATGTTGATTTTGCTAATATATTTTTCTCTGCACAGCTTTGCTAATTTAAACAGACTAGGCAAAGGTTTTGCTGGAAGAACATCATAAGATAAATCGTATTTTTCTCCAGCAGGATATATCTTTTTATGTTTTTTTAAGGTTTTAATAAAGTATTTAAAAAACCATGCATAAGACGCACGCCAATCGCATACAAAAATAGGCGGTGCCATTACTACAATTTTTTCAACAGGAAACTCTGTAGCTGCTTTAAGAGTTAATAACGCACCCATCGATAAACCTACTACATAAATTTTATCACAGTCCTTAGAAAGACGTTCTATGCCTTCTGTTAGTGAAGAATACCATTCCTCCCAAGTTGTTGTTTCTAATTCCTTGTAGTCAGTTCCATGCCCTTTTAAACGCACACCCAGAACTGTATAACCTTGTTCATGTACATAATCTGCTAAAGGACGCATTTCAGCTGGAGTACCAGTATATCCATGCACGACAATAACACCTTCATTATTGCCTTTTAAATAATATTCTTCTGCACCAGTTATAACTTTCATCATATACCTCTACTATAGTAACTACATATGCTCTATTATACCATACTACAATAAAAAAGACCCATATTTTTAAAATATGGGTCTTTGATTTAATATCTTATTTGAAGAATCCTAAAAGGATACCACCATTTGCAGCAAGAACTGGTGCAAATACCAATGCAACGATAGTCATTAATTTAATAAGGATGTTCATTGCAGGACCTGAAGTATCTTTGAATGGATCACCAACAGTATCGCCAGTTACAGCTGCTTTATGAGCTTCACTACCTTTACCACCGTGTACACCGGATTCGATGTATTTCTTAGCATTATCCCAAGCACCACCAGCATTAGCCATCATGATAGCCATTAATACGCCAGATGCAAGAGCGCCACCTAAAAGTCCACCTAAAGCTTCTGTACCTAAAAGGAAACCTACAAGAAGTGGAGCTACGATAGCCATAACACCAGGAAGCATCATTTCATGTAAAGCTGCTGCCGTAGAGATGTCAACGCATCTGCGATAGTCAGCTGTTGCTTTACCATCTAATAAGCCAGGAATTTCACGGAATTGACGACGAACTTCTTCAATCATTTCGAAAGCTGCTTTACCTACGGATTCCATAGTCATAGCACCGAATACGAATGGAAGAGTTGCACCGATAAATAAACCTACTAATGTTACAGGATTTAAAAGATCGATAGATTTAAGTTCTACAGTATGAGCATATGCAGAGAATAATGCAAGTGCTGTAAGAGCTGCTGAACCAATCGCAAAACCTTTACCAATAGCTGCTGTAGTATTACCTACAGAGTCAAGTTTATCAGTGATTTCACGAACTTCAGGAGGTAATTCAGACATTTCTGCAATACCACCAGCGTTATCTGCAATAGGACCATAAGCATCTACTGCTACAGTAAGACCTGTAGTAGAAAGCATACCAACAGCTGCAAGAGCAATGCCAAAAAGACCCATGCTCACATCTTGCGCGCCACCCATTACAAAGAAAGAAATCAATACACCTACGCAAATGAATGCGATTGGAGCAAATGTAGAATACATACCTACTGCTAAACCAGAAATGATTGTTGTTGCAGGACCAGTTTCAGATTGATGTGCAATTTTCTTAACACTACCAAAGTCAGCGGATGTATAAATTTCAGTAACTTTACCAATTAAAAGACCAACGATTAAACCAGAACCGATAGCCCATAATGCATTTAATGAACCAAAAATACTATTTGAAAGGTAAGCAGCTGCTGCAAGAGTTAATACACCAGCAACATAAGTACCACTGTTTAAAGCTGCTTGTGGATCTTGAGATTTGCTAGAACGAACGAACATTACACCAATGATAGATGCAATGATACCAGAAATAGCAAGCATGAATACGAATTCAATGCCTTCTCCACCAGAATACGCTACAGCACCAAGAGTAACTGCAGAAACGATTGCACCAACATAAGATTCAAACAAGTCAGCGCCCATACCTGCAACGTCACCTACGTTATCACCTACGTTATCAGCAATAGTTGCTGGATTACGAGGATCATCTTCAGGAATACCAGCTTCTACTTTACCTACAAGGTCAGCACCAACGTCTGCTGCTTTAGTGTAAATACCACCACCAACACGAGCAAAGAGTGCGATAGAACTTGCACCTAAACCAAAACCAGTGATAATTTCAATGTCACCATTGAAAAGAACAAACATAAGAGAAAGACCTACAATACCAAGACCAACAACGCCAAGACCCATTACTGCGCCACCAGAGAAAGCAATTTTCAAAGCTTCTGGCATACCATGACGTGCTGCTTCAGCTGTACGAACATTTGCTTTAGTTGCAACGTTCATACCAAGATAACCTGCACAAATAGAGAAAATTGCACCTGCAATGAAGCAGATTGCAGTTTGTACAGATAAGAAAATAGCGATAACAACTGCTACTATGATAACGAATACTGCAAGGTATCTGTATTCACGGTTCAAGAATGCCATAGAACCTTCGTGAATATAACCTGCGATTTCTTTCATGCGGTCATTACCCGCACTTGCAGCACTAATTGCACTGCTCATCATCATGGCTACTCCAAGCGCCACGACACCAATGATTAAGGATAACATTAAAAAAGTACTCAAAGCCTTAATCCCCTTTCGAATAATAATAATTTAAAATTTTAAGGATGAATTCATCCCATTATAAACATTTTGAATGACTTACAAGCTATTAAGCTGTAAGTTTAGCTATAGCTAAAGTTACAAGAGCAAAAGAAATTCCTAAAATAATTGTTGCTTTGCTCATAACCGTATCTACATCATTCCCTTTACCAAAGAAGGCGCCATCTCCGCCACCAAAGGAACCGGAAAGTCCGCCACCTTTGCCAGACTGCATTAAAACAGATCCGATTAAGGCGATGCAGATTAGAATGTCTAATCCCATTAAAATATTTGCAATCACAAATAAAACCTCCTTTATTATTAGTACCACAATATATTACCACAATATTAAAAGTCTTTCAAGAAAAAAGTGTTAAAAAGTTATCATTTTTTTATTTTTTTTTTTAATCCTTAATTATATTTGTTAATAAATAAAAAATCCCCCACGCAATGTAGGGGATTTTATGCTATTTATTAAGATTATAAAAAACTTCTAGGCCTCTATAATTTGCTGTTGAACCAAGATCTTCTTCAATTCTTAGCAATTGATTGTATTTTGCTACGCGATCTGTACGAGCAGGTGCACCGGTCTTAATTTGACCAGCATTTACTGCTACAGCTAAATCTGCCAAAGTTGTATCTTCTGTTTCGCCACTACGGTGAGAAATAACACAAGTATAACCAGCACGTTTAGCCATTTCAATAGTACGGAAAGTTTCTGTTAAAGTACCAATTTGATTTACTTTAATCAAAATTGAATTAGCAACATTTTCTTTAATACCGCGACTTAAACGTTTTTCGTTAGTTACGAATAAATCATCACCAACTAATTGAACTTTATCAGCAAGTTTCTTAGTTAAAAGAGCCCAACCTTGCCAATCGTCTTCTGCTAAGCCATCTTCAATTGAGATGATAGGATATTTAGCAACTAAATCTACTAGGTAATTTACCATTTGAGTGCTAGTTTTAGTTAAACCTTCACCAGCCATTACGTATTTACCATTTTTATAGAATTCACTTGCAGCTACGTCCATAGCAATCATAATATCTTTACCTGGTTTATAACCAGCTTTTTTAGTAGCTTCTAAAATTACTTCAATTGCTTCTGCATTAGATTTTAAGTTTGGTGCAAAACCGCCTTCATCTCCAAGACTTGTGCTATAACCTTTAGATTTCAATAATGCTTTTAGTTCATGATAAATTTCAACATTCATACGTAATGCTTCGCTGAAGCTTGTTGCACCAACAGGCATAATCATGAATTCTTGAATATCTACATTGTTATCAGCATGTTCGCCACCATTTAAAATATTCATCATTGGCACAGGTAATTCATGTGCAGCTACGCCGCCTAAATATAAATATAGAGGCAAGTTAACAGATACTGCTGCTGCTTTTGCTACTGCCATCGAAACACCAAGAATAGCGTTTCCGCCAAGTTTCGTTTGATTAGGTGTGCCATCACACCAAATCAAAAGTTCATCACTTCACTCTTGTCTATTTGATCCGTGGCCAATTAACGCTTCTCTAATAATATCATTTACATTATCAACTGCTTTAGTAACGCCTTTTCCTAAATAACGTTTTTTGTCGCCGTCACGAAGTTCTACGGCTTCGTGAGCTCCAGTAGAAGCTCCAGAAGGAACAGCAGCGCGTCCTGCGCTACCATCATCTAAACATACTTCTACTTCAACAGTAGGATTGCCACGAGAATCTAAAATTTCTCTTGCATAAACTTCAGTAATAATTGACATAACTACACCTCAATTTCTTAATTTTTATTTTCTAATAAACTATTTCCTGTCATTAATGCTGGTTTCTCAATCTTTAGCAAACTTAGAACTGTTGGTGCTATGTCTGCTAACATACCTGCATGTAATTCATGTTGCGTGTTGCTTATCATAATAAAAGGAACATCATTGGTAGTGTGAGCAGTATAAGGCGTGCCAGTTTTTTCGTCTTGCATTTGCTCTACATTACCATGATCTGCAGTAATGCAAATTGTTCCATCTAATTCTAAAACTTTACTTACAATCTCGCCAACACATTTATCAACTGTTTCCATAGCTTTAATTGCTGCTGCTAATACGCCAGTATGACCTACCATATCAGGATTAGCAAAGTTAATTATAACCACGTCGAATTTATTTTGACTCAATTGTTCTAACAAGGCATCTTTGACCTCTACTGCGCTCATTTCTGGTTTTAAGTCATAAGTTGCAACCTTAGGTGAAGGTATCAAAATACGTTCTTCAAATTTATTTGGAACTTCATCTCCACCATTAAAGAAGAATGTCACATGTGCATATTTTTCTGTTTCAGCAATTCTTAACTGATGTAAGTTATGCTTTGCTAAAACTTCTCCTAAAGTATCTTGATACTTTTCTGGAGCAAAAGCAACTAAGGCTTCAATAGTCTCATCATACTGACACATACATACAAAACAGTTAGGTCTTGCATTAGTAGGTCTTTCAAAGTGAGTAAAAGCTTGGTCATTAATAGCTCTTGTAATTTCTCTTGCACGATCTGGTCTAAAGTTAAAGAATATAACGCTATCGCTTACTTTAATACTTTCGCCACCAGCTACGCAAAAAGGTACAACAAACTCATCTGTTACGCCTTCAGCATAAGAAGCTTCTACACCTAAAATACCTGTTTCAAAAACAGGAGCATTACCAGAAACCATAGCTTCGTATGCTTTTTGAACGCGCTTCCAACGGTTATCTCTGTCCATAGCATAATAGCGACCACTTACAGTAGCAAGCTTTCCGCCATATTTTTCTAACAACATAGCTAAACGTTTTAAATATTCTAATGCACTTTTGGGTGGCACATCACGGCCATCTAAGAATGCATGCACAAATACTTTTTCTACTTTTTCTTGCTGAGCAAGTTTTAGGAGTCCCTCTAAATGATCAATATGGCTATGAACGCCACCATCACTTAAAAGTCCCATAAAATGCAAAGCTCCATTATTTAATTTAGCTTTTTCGCAAGCTGCTATTAAAACAGGATTTTTATAGAAGTCACCATCTTTAATCGCTTTAGTAATGCGAGTAAGTTCTTGGTAAATAATTCTTCCTGCGCCTATATTTAAATGCCCTACTTCTGAATTCCCCATTTGCCCTGCCGGAAGACCTACTTCTTCGCCAGAACATTTTAAAACAGTGTGAGGATATTTAGCAAGATAACCATCTAAATTAGGTGTATTCGCAACTGCTGCTGCATTAGTTTTAGATTTCGGGCCAATACCCCACCCATCTAAAATCATAAGCACTACAGGCTTTTTAGACATATTTAGCTCCTATTAAAAACTTCTAACGATTGTAGCAAAAGTATCAGCTTTAAGGCTAGCGCCGCCAACTAACACTCCATCAATATCATCTACTTTGAACTCGCCAGAGTTTTTCTCATTAACGCTACCACCATAAAGAATACGCACTTTGCGCGCAACTTCAGGAGAATAGATTTTTGCTAGTTTTTCACGAATAGCTGCGCAAATTTCTTTAGCATCTGTTGCTGTAGCAGTTTTACCTGTACCTATCGCCCAGATTGGTTCATAAGCAACAACTAAAACATTAGCTTCTTCTGCTGTGATATTTTTGAGAGCTTTAGTAAGTTGAGCTGATATTTTACGAACAGCTTGACCACTTTGACGTTCTTTTAAATTTTCGCCAACACATAATACTGGTTTTAGACCATTGCGGAATGCAGCACGCATTTTCTTAGCAACGATATCATCCGTATCACCAAAAACATTACGTCTTTCACTATGGCCAACAAGAACATATTCAGCACAAATATCAAAAATCATTTTGCCAGAAATTGCTCCAGTATATGCACCTTCATCTTCATAATGAAGATCTTGTGCGCCATACCCTACATGTTTACCATCAATAGCATCTGCAACGCTTTCAAGTGCTGTAAACGGAGGGAATATTACAACTTCATTAAGAGTACCATTTGTTTCATAAACAAGATCCTCAGCAAGTTCTAATGCTTCTCCAACAGTCTTATGCATTTTCCAGTTGCCAGCAATCATATAACGACGAACATTATCAAGTGCTGCAATACCAGGAAGAATTTTTCCTTCTAGATACTCTAGCGAAGCTCCGCCACCAGTTGAAATATGGCTAATCTTTTTAGCTAATTTCAATTTTTCAATAGCAGCAACACTGTCACCACCACCTACAATACTGATGCCTTTTGCTGCTGCAACTGCATCAGCAACTGCTTCTGTACCTTTGCAGAAAGCATCCATTTCAAATACGCCCATCGGACCATTCCAAACGATAGTTTTAGCGCCTTGCAATGCTGCTTTATAAGCTTTACAAGTAGCTGGGCCAATATCAAGGGCCATATATTTTTGGTCTAATTTAGCAACTTTTTCTACTTTATGCTTCGCATCAGGAGCAAAAGTTTCAGCCATTACCACATCTGTAGGTAAAAGTAATTTTACTTTTTGCTTCTTAGCTTTTTCAATAAGTGTTTTTGCTAATTTAACTTTATCTTTTTCTACTAAAGATTTACCAAGTTTATAACCTTGAGCAGCAAGAAATGTATTTGCCATTCCTCCGCCAATAAGAAGTGTATCTACCTTATCTAAAAGATTTTCGATAACACCAATTTTATCAGAAACTTTTGCACCACCAATAATAGCAACAAATGGATGTGCTGGATTAGATACAGCTTTTCCAATAAACTGGATTTCTTTTTCTAAGAGAAGTCCTGCCGCTGATGGAATGAAGTACGTTACTCCATCTACAGAAGCATGTGCTCTATGAGACACACCAAAACCATCATTAACATACAAGTCTGCAAGAGAAGCTAACTTCTCTGCAAATTTCATATCATTAGCTTCCTCTTCTTTATGAAAGCGTAAATTTTCTAGCAATAAAACTTGTCCTGATTTTAATTTCTTTGCTTCATCTTTTGCAGATTTACCCACACAATCAGTAGCAAAAGCAACTTTCTTTCCTAAAAGTTTACTTAAATGTTTAGCTACAGGAGCTAAAGAGTATTTTAAATTTTTAGTACCTTTTGGTCTTCCTAAATGCGCCATTAAAATAACAGCTGCTTTATGTTGCAATAAATATTTTATTGTAGGAAGAGATGCTGTTATGCGAGTATCATCAGTTATTTTGCCTTTATCATCCATTGGCACGTTGAAATCAACACGCACAAGAACTTTTTTACCAGCCACATCAAGATCAGCAAGTATTTTTTTGTTCATATCATAACTCCTTCATACTATTATAAGGGCTACCTAGAAAGGCAGCCCTTCATTTTAATATTAGAAACCTTTTGCACCCATGTAAATAGCAAGGTCAACTACGCGGTTAGAATAACCCCATTCATTGTCATACCAAGCAACTACTTTAGCCATACGAGGTCCTACCATCATAGTTGAAAGACCATCTACGATAGAGCTAAGTGGGCAACCATTGTAATCTTTAGAAACAAGTGGTAATTCACTAAAGCCCATAATACCTTTTAATTCGCCTTCTGCAGCTTTTTTAAGTGCAGCGTTAATTTCTTCAACAGTTGTATCTTTGCTTAAAAGTACTGTTAAGTCAGTGATAGACACATTAGGAGTAGGTACACGCATTGCAAAGCCGTTTAGTTTACCTTTAACTTCTGGAAGAACTAAAGCAACTGCTTTTGCTGCACCAGTTGTTGTAGGAATAATAGAAACGCCTGCTGCACGTGCACGACGTAAATCTTTATGTGGTAAATCCAAGATTTTTTGATCATTTGTGTAAGAGTGAACAGTAGTCATTAAACCACTTTCAATACCAAAGTTTTCTAAAAGCACTTTAGTGAATGGTGCTAAACAGTTAGTAGTACAAGATGCGTTAGAAATAATGTGATGATTTGCTGCATCATATTTATCTTCATTTACACCCATAACAATAGTAAGATCTTCACCTTTAGCAGGCGCAGAAATAATAACTTTTTTAGCGCCAGCTGTTAAATGAGCTTTTGCTTTTTCGCCTTCAGTGAAACGACCTGTAGATTCAACAACCACTTCAACACCAAGTTCGCCCCAAGGTAATTGTGCAGGATCAGTTTGAGCCAATACTTTAATTTTTTGGCCATCTACAATAATGTAATCTCCCTCAGCAGTAACTTCTTTATCAAAAGTACCATGTACGGAATCATATTTTAAAAGATGTGCTAAAGTAGCTGCATCAGTTAAATCATTTACTGCTACAACCTCAACACCAGGATTATCAAATGCAATTCTAAACACTTCACGACCAATACGACCAAATCCGTTAATACCCATTTTTACCATAATAAAAACCTCCTAAAATTTTATTTTTTATAATTCTTCTAATAATTTTGCCATTTCATTTGCGGCTGCTTCATCTGTAATAAGAATGTCTTGTCTAGACGCTCTTACTAAAGATAAAATTGCTTTCGCCTTTGATTTACCACCTGCAATACCTATTACTGTTCCTATTTTAGGTAAATCTTGTAACATAAGACCTGCATTATTAGTAGTATAAACTTGACTACCATCAATAGCACAGTATTGACCAAATGCTTCACCTACAGCACCATCGTCTAAAAGTTTCTTAATGAAATCTTTAGGCAAGCGACGATGCTTTGCCATAACACTAGCCTGACCAACGCCATGCACTAAAATGTCGGCTTTTTTTATAAGTTCAACTACCGTCTTAACTCCAACATCTTCTGCTAAAATACTGTTTAAAATATCTTCGCTTACAGAATCCGGAACATATAATTGACGATATGATGCATTTAATCTTTGTGCTAACACTGTTGCAATTGTATTAGCTTGTAATTCAACCGTATCCCCTAAACCTCCACGTGCTGGAACAACTGTTATCTTAGGATAGGTTCCACTTACATTTGCAGCTAAAGCAGCCATTGTACTACCACCACTTACTGCAACAATATGATTTTTTTCATCACCAATCAAAGATGTAAGAACCCTCGCTGCAGCACGACCAATTTCTTGTTGTACAACTGGTTCTACGTCGGAGTCACCTGGAATTATCAAGACTTTTCCGATCTTCAACTTTTCACATAAAACTTGTTCTAGAGATGATAACCTGTGCAATTTTTGAACATATTCTGCAAGTTCATGCAAAATAGTATTGCCTTCTTCAGTAACAGACATTCCCGCTGAGGAAAACTGTAGTAGTCCGCAATTTTTAAGAAAATCAACTTGGGCACGTAATACTCTTTCACTTAAATCTAATTTTGCCGAAAGAGCACGCCTACCTATAGGCTGTTCATTACTAATCTGCCTTAAAATGCGATATCTTTGTACTAAAAGAGCCGTCAACTCAGGAACAATTTTCTTCTGCAAGTTGATAATATTGTCCATAATCAACCTCCATTCGCTTTTTGTCCCTTGCGGAACATTTGTAGTCCCACAATTTCTAAAAATAATAAATCCTCATAAATAATTTTAGCATATTATTAAACAAAATAAAATAGCTGAAATACTTTTTTTCAAAAAAATACTTCAGCTAGAATTAATTATCTGTTATCAACAGTTTCAGGATTCATATCATGATAGTGCATACGCTTTTTAGCAACTTCTTCCCATTCAGTTTTAGGTTTGCCATAGTTTGCATATGGATCTATTGATATACCGCCACGTGGAGTAAATTTGCCCCATACTTCAATATATTTAGGTTGTAATAATTTCACTAAATCTTTCATGATGATATTCACGCAATCTTCATGAAAATCACCGTGATTTCTGAAACTAAATAAATAAATTTTTAAAGATTTACTTTCTACTAGTTTCTTGTCTGGTACATAAGATATATAGATTGTTGCAAAATCAGGTTGCCCTGTCATTGGACAAAGACTTGTAAATTCTGGGCAATTGAATTTTACGAAATAATCATTACCAGGATGTTTGTTTTTAAAAGCTTCTAATACTTTTGGATCGTAATCTGTCGGATAATTAGTTTCTTTTCCTAAAAGATTTACTCCTGCAAGCTCTTTTTTATTTCTTCCTTGTGCCATAAGTATCTCCTTATTTCTTCACATTTGCATAATTTAAAACATTTAATCTTTCAAGTGCATTGACAAAAACCATCCCTACAATACCACAGATGAATTGTCCTACTAGAATACTAGACGCTAATATCAAATAAGGTATTCCTAAGATTATGGAGAGCCATATAGGCACTAATAAACCAGGAACAAATGTAATTGCTACCATTATAAGCCAATTCCCTATATTGTAGCGTTTTCCTAAAACGATAATACTTGTAGTTATTACTCCTACAAGTCCACCACCAACTATGTCTAAGATTCCTAACCCGCCCAAAAGCATGTTAGTTACTACATTAGCTAAACCTAGTGGAATTATTAAAAATGGAAATATAGCACTTAAACCATATAGAGCTGTTGCTATACGTACTTGATATTGTCCAAAAGCAAAGTGCTGAGTGCAAATCATAAGCACAATGTACAAAGCTATTGTAATAGCAGAAATTGTTAATTTTTGTGTGTTTGTTGTTACTTTCATTATTTCTCCTTAAAATTCAAGGAACTGCAGTGCAAATAAAAATGGGCGCACTACTACGCCCATTGATGCAATTCTGCAAAATGTTCCGTAGTTTTGTTTAGAGACAGGAGGATTCCGAACTGTCTATTATTAAATTCGTCTTATTATATACTATCTAACTTAGTTTGGCAAGATATTCCATAAATCGCAATTACCATATTTCTTGTCTAATTCACTGCTAAACCATCTACCATTTAAAACATTTTCAATAATATGTTTTTTACTAACTTCACTAATACTATTGTCTTTTTCTAATTCCTTAAGAATTTTTTCGTAACTTGTTTTATCTTTTTTTAATGTAATTATTGCTTTATCTTTATCAGCATCAAAAACTAGTTCTGTCCTATTTTCTTTTGTCCATTCTTCCCAATGTACAGGCAAGCTTCCATTAGGATTTCCTGAACGCATAAATGCTGCTATTGCCGCAATAAATTGTTTGCTCAGGTCTTTGCTTCCATTAGAATTAAAAACTTCAGGATATTGTCTAGTAAACGGATAACCTTGCTCACTTAAAAACGGCATAAAAATACCATGAACGGCTCCATTAATCACAGCAAATTCTTCTCCAACAACATCTGCATTTTTACCATAAGCAAATTCACAAATATAGATAGGGGCATCATAATGATTTGCTAAGGTTAATGCACCCTCTTGTCCATTAAAGAATCCATACATAGTATTGCCATATTTATTAGCAAACTCAAATTCTTTTCTAATAGTTTCATTAGTTAGAATTTTTTTGTTTTTTACATTTGCTGCAAAATACTTATCCCTCGCGCTAAAAGAATTAAACTCACTACTACTTGCAAGCATTAAAAGAGGAACATCATTCAATTTTTTTGTGTTAAACCCTTCTTTTGGCAAAACCTTTCCATCTGCAAATAGATGTGGGAATACACTCATACGAATAGCAGCACTTCCCATTAATGGTGCTAATCTGGAAGAATCAATAGCATTCAGATATTTTTTTACTTCTTTTTTATCTTTTTTATTATTACTAAGAAACCAATTAAACGCTTCTTTTTCATTAGCAATCATATTATCTGCGACTGCTAATGGAGCTAAAGCTTTAGCAATCACTTTGCGACTTGCCTCAGGATCTGCAACGGTTAGTCCACCACTAAAAGAAATTGCTTTATCAAACTTTTTCTTAAAGACTGGAGAAATGAGCATCGCCATTACATCGCGACCTCCAGCAGAAAAACCTGAAACCGTAACATTTTTTGGATTTCCACCAAAATTAGCAATATTCTTTTGTACCCATTCAAGAGCCATCGCTTGATCTAGTAAAGTATAATTACCCGATTTTTCATAATCATTCCCTTCACTAACAGCTGGTAAATTATTAAACCCTAGCACCCCTAAGCGATACTGTACTGATACAAAAATAGCATTTGCTTCAGAAGCAAATTTTTCACCTTGAATTAATCTGCTATGACTATTTTGATTATTGCCACCATGTAAAAATACTAATACTGGTAAATTTGTTTCTGATGTATCAGGTCTATATACATCGAGAGTTAAAGCGTTCTCAGAACCTACTGTTTTTCCTCCGGCAAATTGAACGAATGGTTGTCCAGGCTTTGTAGCATCATAAACTTCCTCGCTCTTAGAAAGTTTTTTTGGCTCTTTCCAACGCAATTTACCCGTAGGTGCTTTTGCATATGGAATGCCAAGCCATTGCTTAACATGATGTTTTTCATCAATTTTTCCTTCAAATTGTCCGTTTTTTAGTTTTACAATTGGTTTTACTATAGGTTTAAAATAGACTACTGTTCCCTGTTGTGAATCTTTTAAGATAACGCTATTGGTAGCATTGTCACGCTTTGCTTCTGCTACATTCATAATTAGTAAGGAACTAAAAGCCAAAGTTACTGCTAATCCTTTTAATAAATGTTTTTCTAATATCATAAATATCCTGCTTTCCTCATAGTTTAACATATCTAATATATAATATTTTAAGCGCGTTTGCAAGAAAGGAAAATCAAATAAGTAGAATTGATTATTTAAATAAAAAGGGTAGCCTTAAAGGCCACCCTTTTTTATTTACTACTTACCAAGTAAATCTTACACCTGCATTTACTTGCCATTTTTTCTTAATATCTCCGCCGAAAGATTTACTTACATCACCGTAGAAATAAGTTTCTTTTGCTAATTTTACGTTACCGCCTAAGCCAAGTTCGAACCAGTTTCCTTTGTTTTCACTTGCATAGTCCATTGTCTCGCCATTTGCTGCTCTTAAGTCCATTTTGTCTTTACCTAAGAACTCACGATAGAAGTTTGCTTTGAGATAGTAATCGCTTGTTTCGTTTCTTTGTCCTACTACAAAACCTAAACGAGCTATTAAGCTATTTACGCCATTTCTATCTACCACTACACCTCTATTTGTTGTGTACTCTCCACCATTTAGATGTCCGTATACTAATTGACCTTGTGGTTCTATAAACCAACCATTTCCTTGCTCAATAGTTTTACCTATTTCATAGCTTGCGCTATAGCCAAAAGTATCTATATCTAATTTGTCTGGGTACTCGCCATAGCTATCCATATCGTTTCTTAGTTTTCCGCCACGAAGAACGATATCGCTATACATTCCATTATCTTTGTAGTTGGTCATGTAAAGGCTAATGCCAGTCATGGATCCATCTGATTTACCGTTAGTCAAATCGCTACTAGTATTAGTTTGATCTACTGCTACACCAAATACATTTTTACCAACTGCTTTATCATAACCTACTTGGAATACTTGAGATTTAGCATCGTAACCATCACCACTCATGCTATTTGCTTTTACTCTTGCCCATACACCAGTTTTCTCTTCAGTCAAGCGTAAATCGCCAAGGCGTAAACGAAGATTATCATCTGTAAGTGCAGAGCGCCATAAAGCATAAGTCGAGGAAATATTTGCAGTTAAAGCTTCAGTAGATGGGTTTTCTTTCTTTTCTATTTTTCTTAAATACCAATTAACACCATCATCACTTTCAATTACAGGGGTTAAGTCCCATAATCCGCCTGTATCTAAAGCTTTACCTTCAAAGATTGAGTTACCAGAATCATCTGTTGCAATAAGAAGACTTCTCATGCCTATTACCGTTGAGCCACTTGCTAAACTGCTATCTACAACTTGGATATATTGTTTTGTGCCTGGATCACTTGTTATAATATCAATTTTATCGCTATTTGTTTCACTTGCAAGGTCAGTATTTATTTTGAATGTACCACCAACACCACTTAAGTGCTCTATAGTGAGAGTTTCATAAGTTTCTGCAAAGGTTCCATAAGGATCTTCTGTCATATCAACAACGCCACCATTTGCTTTAAAGAAACCTGTAAATTTATACTTAGTACCGTCTACTGTAGCAAATACTGTTTTACCACCGTTCATTGTGAAATCTTTCACTTCACTTCCAGGGTCTCCATAATAAAGCATACCGGAGTTTAAAACAGTTGCTTCAGATAATGCCCCTCCTAATACCATCAATTGAGTACCACCATTTATAACTTGACCGGAAACAGTTGCGTCAACAAATATCAGCTGAGTACCTCCAAGGAAGTTAACTATGTTTGCACTACCGCCTTCATCAACTCGTTGCACTCCATCATTCATTGTTACTACTGTGCCTGTGCCTCCGCTATCAACAAATTGCACTCCATCATTCATTGTTGCTACTGTGCCTGTGCCTCCGCTAGAAACATCTTGCTGTCCATTATTCATGGTCACTATCGTGCCAACACCGCCGCTATCAACAATTTGCTCGCCATCATTCATTGTCACTACTGTGCCAACGCCGCCGTTAGAAACAAATTGCCAACCATCCTCCATAGTCACTACTGTGCCAACGCCGCCGCTATCAACATCTTGATAGCCATCATTCATGGTCACTACTGTGCCAACGCCGCCGCTATAAACATTTTGCACTCCACTATTCATTGTCTCTACTGTGCCCGTGCCGCCCATTTGAACATATTGCTCGCCACTATTCATTGTCACTACTGTACCAACGCCGTCTTCATAAACAGTTTGAAGGCCACTATTCATTGTCTCTACTGTGACAACGCCGCCGTTCCAAACCTCTTGATAGCCATCATTCATTGTCACTACTGTGCCAACGCCGCCGCTAGAAACCCATTGACTGCCACCACTCATTGTCACTACTGTGCCTGTGCCCAAAACCCATTGCCCGCCATTATTCATTGTCACTACTGTACCAACGCCGCCGTTAGAAACACCTTGAAATCCACTATTCATGGTCTCTACTGTGC
>CAMTOO010000013.1 GCA_947074185.1 uncultured Negativicutes bacterium | reverse complement strand
AACGAGGGCATGATCACATAGGAGATGTAAGAAATTGTGGAGGGTTCGGCGAAATTGTTGGAGGAAGACGTTTGGATGTATGCTGTTTTGATTGGGACAACTACCAACAACGTCTTATAGCAAGAACTTTTGTTTGGAAAGGAGGTATGGAAAGTCAAGGCGGTATTCTCTTTGGCTTCTTAGCTGGTGTTTGGTATTGTAAAAGAAATAATATAGATTGGTTAGCCTTAGCAGATATCGTAGCACCTTCTCTTTTAATCGGACAAGCAATCGGTCGTATCGCTAATTTATTAAACGGTGATGCCTTTGGCTCACCTACTGGGGGCGACTTTGGCATTATTTATCCTGAAGGAACTTTAGCGCGTGCTACTTATGGAGCAACTCCTCTTTGGCCTGCAGAAGTATGGGAAGGCCAATTAGATGTTGTACTCTTTGCTCTACTTCTTTTATTTAGATCTTTCAAACACGCTAAAGGTCAGGCAATTTGCCTTTACGCTTTTATGTATTCTATGATGCGTTTTGGTCTAGAATATTTACGAGGCGACTATGCAGAACCATATTTTTTAGGCTTCACTAGTGCGCAAACAACTAGTTTAGCTTTTGCACTTATTGCTGCTGTATTATTCTTCTACTGCGGTTATAAAGAGAAAAACAGTTCTACCAATTAACATCAATTTTTACAAAAATAAAAATGACCTCATTTGAGGTCATTTTTTTATTTCAGCATTCATGCTACCTTGTCTAAATCCATCTAAATCTATAGCAACATAGATAAATCCATACTCTTTCATTTTCTTACTAATCATTTGACGTTTTTCACCCATATTAAACAAATTAATTTGTTCTGGCGCAACTTCAATTCGTGCCAAAGAACCATGCGATCTAACACGTACATTGGTAAAGCCAAGTCCACGCAAATAATTTTCTGCTTTTTCTATTCTTCGCAATTTTTCTTCACTAATTTCTTCACCATAAGGAATTCTTGAAGCAAGACAGGCGTAAGACGGCTTATCTGCTGTAAAAAGTCCCATTTCTTGAGAAAGTTTACGAATTTCTTTTTTATCTAAACCTGCTTCTTTTAAAGGACTTCTTATCCCAAGTTCTTCAAGAGCTCGTGCCCCAGGACGATAATCACCTATATCATCTATATTGCTACCATCAACAACGTATGCATAGCCATTTTGCTTAGCAAATTTCTTGAGCTCCTCAAAGATAGCTTTTTTGCAATAATAGCAACGTTCTGGTCCATTTCCTGCAAATTCAGGTATGCCTAACTGATCTACTTCTAAATAAGCGTGTTCCACCCCTAAAATATGAACTATGTCTTCAGCATCTTTAAGTTCATGTCCAGCATAACTAATAGATTTAACTGTTATACCTATAGTTTTTATATTGTGATTTTTAGCCGCTACAGCAAGTAGTAAGGCAGAGTCAACTCCACCACTAAAAGCGACTACCACGCTATCTAATTCGTTAATTATATTTTCTAATTTATCTTTTTTTATTTGTAATTCATCCATTAAAATTTACCTCTCAAAACATCTTCCTCACATTTAGTTCGCAATACTGTTTTTAAAACTTTTCCAGTATTGTTCTTAGGAAGCAGCTCCACAAAAATTATATGCTTAGGAACTTTATAAGCAGCTATTTTGGTCAATAAAAACTGTCTTAAATCCTTCTTAGTAACTTCCATACCTTCTTTTAAAACAACATATGCTGCCACAGCTTGCCCTCTTAGTTTATCTTGCACGCCAACAACAGCAACTTCTTGTACAGCAGAGTGATGATAAATAGCTTCTTCAATCTCCCTAGGGTAAATATTTTCCCCACCTGTAATAATCATATCTTTTAATCTATCAACGATAAAGATATATCCTTCGTCATCTTTATAAGCTAAATCACCTGTATGTAACCAGCCACCACGTAAAGTATTAGCTGTTTCCTCAGGTTTATTAAGATAGCCTAACATAACATTAGGACCTTGCACGCAAAGTTCTCCTACAACTCCTACCGCAACTTCCTTATCATTTTCATCACGAATCTCAATTAAAACATCTGGCAATTGAGGTCCAATAGAACCTGTTTTTATCTTATCTGCTGGATTAACAGTACAAACTGGAGATCCTTCTGAAAGTCCATACCCTTCTTGCACAGGCTTGCCAAATTTATTTTTAAAATCTTTAGCTAGCTTTTGTGGCAAAGATGCACCACCACAAACAAAATATCTTATTGACTTTAATTGGTTGGCTTCTGCACCTTTCTCAAACATTTGAATCATTGTAGGAACGCCCGCAAATTGAGTAATTTGATATTTTTCAATCAATCTTACCGCCTCGCCTAAAGTGTAATTTTCCTGTACTATTATGCAGCCGCCATTTAATAATGGTCCTGCAACAGAAACTGTCCATGCAAAACAATGATACATTGGTAAAACGCAAAGCATTCTATCTGTATCAAACATAAGAACACGTTTTGTAAAATCCCTAGCATTAGAAACTAGGTTGCGATGAGACAACATAGCGCCTTTAGGATAACCAGTAGTACCACTAGTATAAATGATAGTACAATTGTCATTTTCATTTAAAGCAACTGGATTATATTCCATAGTTTTTTGTGCATTTAATTCATCAAACTCTATTTGTAGAACTT
The DNA here is from genome assembly GCA_947074185.1 of uncultured Negativicutes bacterium. GTDB lineage: Bacteria > Bacillota > Negativicutes > Acidaminococcales > Acidaminococcaceae > CAMTOO01. The sequence continues at coordinate 32,876 of CAMTOO010000013.1, read as the reverse complement.
GCCCACAAGCATATTCCTTAAGGGCTGCTTCTAAATCTAATTTTTCTTTAGTTATCAGAAACTTCATCCCTGCATCTTTCACTATATACGCAATTTCCAGAGGCGCTAATTGGAAGTTAAAAGGAACAACCACACCGCCTGCCTTTATAATAGCAAAATAGGCAATAACAAATTCAATACTATTTTTGCTTAAAAGGCCTACTTTATCGCCTTTTCTCACACCTTTTGCTTGTAAACAGGAAGCCCACAAATCTATTTTTTCCTTAAGTTCACCATAAGTCATACTAGTATCTTGGAAAATCAAAGCTTCGGAATGATCCTTATGATTATCTAAAATTTCATAAAATAACATCGCTTCGCCTCCTCATATATTTTTCCCTATAATTCATTATACTCGTATTTAGACACTTGCACAATGCAAAAAAGCAAGCTAATATATAAGTATAAATAATAAGAAAACGAGGTATAAAATATGACAATGGAATTAAAAGTTGGTCTTATCGGCACTGCTGCTACTATTGTAGACTCCAGTAATTTTGCAATTACTATGGGAAGTGGTGATTTAGAAGTTTTTGCAACACCATCTATGATTGCGCTCATGGAAAAAGCTGCTTGTAATGCTATTGGTGAATGTCTAGATGCAGGAACAAGTAGCGTTGGTATTAGAATGGATACTTCTCATGATGCAGCAACTCCTGCTAACATGAAGGTAACAGCAACTGCTGAACTTATTCTTGTGGAAGGTCGCAAGCTTACTTTTAAAGTTTCTGCAAAAGACGAAAAAGAAACTATCGGCATTGGCGTACATGAACGCTTTGTAATAGACAGAGAGAAATTCATGAGTAAAGTTGCTGCAAAATAAATATTAATAATAAAATAAACATATAGGGCTTTAGGTTCAAATCAAATTCACCTCTAGCCCTATATGTTTATTTATGACTACAATCAAAAGCCATAGGCTTTCAGGTTCAATTAGAATTCACCTGTCAGCCTATGGCTTTTTTAGTTTTATTTTACTGGATCTTCTACTCCATTTACTTTAAATGCATTTGCTCTATCAATACAAGTGCCACAACTACCGCAAGGATTTGCCTCGCCCTCGTAACAAGACCATGTTAAATTATATGGTACTTTTAGTTCTAATCCAAGCCTTACAACCTCAGCTTTATTAAAAGTCACTAAAGGTGCTACAATTTGCACTTTACTATATGTTCCAATACTTATCGCTTTACTCATCGTTGCAACAAATTCTTCTGAGCAGTCTGCGTAAGCACTACCTGCCGCATCATCTGCATGCGCACCAATATAAATACCCACATCATCATCCTTAAAGATACTCATTGCTAAACTTGCTGAAACAGATAAAAATAAGCCGTTTCTAAAAGGAACATATGTACTTACCATTCCTTCGCCTTCTTCTTCAATCTGCTGAGCATAACTTTTATGTTTTATTTCCTCAGTTGAAGAAGCTAATAACGGACAATTACTATATTGAAGAATTTGCGCAATATTAAATACGTAATTTTTAATGCCATAATAATCAGCTATTTTCTGTGCTTGTAATAGTTCCTTTTTATGCTTTTGCCCATAGTCAATAGATACAGATACAACATTTTCTACACCTAACTCCTTAATGGCAACTCCTAAACAAGTAGTAGAATCAATTCCTCCGCTACTTAAAACAATTCCTTTTTTCATTGTATACATCTCTTTCTAATGTAATACTTTTTGCAAGAATGCTTGTAAACGCTCATTTTTAGGATTAGTGAATAATTCCTCAGGACATCCCTGTTCTTGCACAATACCATCTGCCATAAACATAACTTTAGTTGCAACTTCACGAGCAAAACCCATTTCATGAGTAACAACAACCATAGTCATTCTATCTTCTGCCAAATTACGCATCGTTTTTAGAACTTCACCAGTAAGCTCTGGATCTAAAGAAGACGTTGGTTCGTCAAAAAGCATAATATCCGGCTTCATTGCAAGTGCTCTAGCAATAGCAACACGCTGTTGTTGACCGCCGCTAAGTTTACGAGGATAAACATCTCTTTTATCAGATAAGCCTACTTTTTCTAAAAGGATTTCAGCTTCCTTAGTAACTTCTGCAACATCACGCTTTTGCACATTTACAGGAGCTTCAATCAAATTTTCTAATACAGTCATATGAGGGAAAAGGTTAAACTGTTGGAAAACCATACCCATTTTACAAATAATTTTAGTTGCAGCTTCACCTGAAGCATATTTTGGTTCACCTTTTGCGTCTGTATCAACTAAAGTTTCACCATCAATAATAATCGTTCCTTGGTTAATAATCTCTAGCTTATTTAAGCAACGAAGCAAGGTACTTTTACCTGAGCCAGATGGACCAATAACTGCAACTACTTCGCCTTCATTTACCTCTAGATCAATACCTTTAAGCACTTCTAAGTTGCCAAAGTTTTTAATTATATTACGTGCATCAATTTTTTTCATCTCATACCTCATCAATCATAAACGGAAAATTTCTTTTCTAGTTTATCGAACATATAAGTCAACACCATTGTCATAATCAAATAAAATACACCTGCAACAACAAAAGGCATTATATTGAAATCGCGTTGTACTAAGTTTCTAGTAGTACGCAATAAATCATTCATAGCTAATACGTAAATAAGGGATGTATCTTTTACCAAAGTGATAGTTTCATTACTTACTGGTGGCAAAATAACCTTAAGTACTTGTGGTAAAACAATTCTTCTCATAGTTTGAACATAGTTCATACCCAAAGTTTGTGCGGCCTCATACTGTCCTTTAGGAATTGATTGAATACCTGCACGGAAAATTTCACAAAAATAAGCAGCATAATTTAATACGAAAGCAAAAATTGCTGCTGGAAAATCATCTAAACGAATACCAATTACTGGAATAAAAGGCAAGCCATAATATACAAATAATAATTGCAACATTAATGGAGTCCCGCGTAACAAACAAACATACCCGCTAATACAGGTACGCAAGGTTTTAAAGGAAGATACTCTACCTAAAGCGAGTACTACACCTAGAGGTATAGATAGCACTATCGTCACAAAAAACAATCTTAAAGTGTCAACTGTCCCCAATAACATTTGAGGAATAATAGAAATAATGTAATCCATTCTTGTCTCCGATTTTAAAAATTTAAAGAGCGTTGGAACTTAGTCCAACGCTCTAAGTTGTACTATTAATAACTGATAACGTCAGCACCAAACCACTGTTCAGCAATTTTTTTAGCAGTGCCGTCTTTTTTCATTTCGTCCAAAACCTTGTCGATACGATCAGCAAATTCTTTATCTTCTTTACGGAAACCAATACCAAATTGTTCCGTACCCATATCTTCAGCAAGAACTACGTATTTACCAGGTTGTTTAGTCATGTAATAACGAGCAAGTACTTCATCAACTACTAATACATCTACACGACCAGAGTCAATATCAAGAAATGCTGCTGCAAAATCCGGATATTTTTTGTACTCTTTTAAAGTACCTTGTAATGCTTTATCTTCATCAATAATCATGCTACCAGTACTATCATCTTGTACTGCCAAAACTTTACCAGCAAAATCTGCTTTTGTTTTGATAGTAGAACTTGCAGGCACTACTAAAATTTGGCGATTATCCATATATGGTTTAGAGAATCTAATTACTTTTTGACGAGGTGCAGTCATTGTGAAACCATTCCAAATAGCATCAATACGTTTGCCATTAAGTTCTGCTTCTTTAGCACTCCAGTCGATTGGCTTAAATTCTACTTCAAGACCTGCACGTTTACAAGCTTCTCTTGCCATATCAATATCAAAACCAACAATTTCATTTTTTTCATTGCGGAAGCCCATTGGTGCAAAGTTATCATCTAAACCTATTACCATTTTTTTAGGACCGCTGTTACCACAGCCTGTAATCATAGACACAGCCATTAATAAAGTCATTAATACTAATAAAAGTTTTTTCATTTTAAAACCCCTCCTAAATTTTCCATGACCTTATTATACTTTAACACGGTAAATTTGTAAAGAGAAAAATAGAAAAATTCTTGAAATATTTTTATTTGTTTTATAAACCACTAATTTAAGCAGGATTTCAGCATATTTCCACGAATATTTAAACTAGATAAATTTTAAAGGAGGAAATAAAAATGCCTGTAATTAAAGATCGCAAAATAGAATTTTTTGAAAAAAGAGCTGGTGGTGAAGGCTATACTGTCATCGAACACCTTATTGATCCAAGCCTCTTCCAAGGCCAAAACGCAATGTTTGCTAGAGTAATATTCCATCCTGGTTGTTCTCTTGGATACCATATGCATGAAACTAATAACGAAACTTATTACGTTTTAGAAGGCACTGGAGAATATTGTGATAACAACCAAGAAACGATTATTCTTACTCCTGGCATGAGTACTTTCACTGCAGCAGGAGAAGGTCATGGCATCAAAAACATTGGTACTACAGACCTAGTTCTTATTGCTCTTATTTCAAACTTACCTAAATAAACTGCTTACGTGTCCAGCGCAATCTAACTGCTAATACTAAAGCTGAGACAAATACCCCTGCATCAAGACCAATCCAGTAAGATATTGCTCCTTGTTGTAAGTAATAATCTAAAAATGCTCCTAGTGGTAAAGCTATAATCCAATAGGCCACCATACTTGCGTAAAATGCTGGTTTTACATCTTTATAACCACGCAAAATACCTTGTATTGGTACAGCTATAGCATCTGCCATTTGGAAAAATATAGCGTAAAATAACAATTCAACAATTTTACTTGTTACCGCAGGATCTGTAGAATAAAATCCTGCAATAATATTACGCGAAAAATAAACTATAAATGGAAGCATTGCTGCACAGGTAAGATTAAAAGTTAAACCTAGATTTCCATACTCTTTAGCAGTAGTCCAGCGTTTAGCACCTGCTTCAACGCCTACAACTATTGTTAGTCCCATACTTATACTTAGCGGAATCATATAAAAAAGTGTTGAAACATTTAGAGCTGCCTGATTTGCAGCTATTATTTCTGTACCAAATTTAGCAATAAAAAATGCAATAACACAGAAAATACTTGTTTCCATAAAAATTGCAGCACCTAAAGGAATGCCTACTCGTAGGTATTCCTTTATTAATTTACCTTTAATTTCCAGCTTACTAACAAAAATATTTAGTTCTTTATACTGAGGCACCTGCAAACATACCCTTGTAAACATAAAAAATAGAATCCAGTAAGTAATAGAGGTTGCAATACCTGCACCTATACCACCAAAAGCTGGGACTCCTAATTTGCCAAAAATAAAGATATAGTTTAGTACAGCATTAATAGGTAATGCGCACAAAAATATTTTCATTGTTACTTTAGTATCACCAAAAACATCTAAAATAGAACGCATAACTGTAGTAAGAAAGAATGGAACAACACCAAAAGCTATCGCTAGCAAATAATAACGCGCCACATAAGCAACTTGTTGTTCTAGTTTAAGTTCTTCTAAAACATATTCAATACTTACAAATCCAAAGATAATAACAGCAACTGCAATCCCAACAGCTAAAACAAAACCATGTTGTACAAGTTCCCCTATACGATGCTTTTCATTTCCACCTATTAAGTGTGCCACAAGCGGAATTGTAGCTATTAATATGCCATTAATCCCAGTAAATATTGGCATCCACAAATTACCAGCAATCGCAGCACCTGCTAAATCAGTTGCACTTGCATGTCCACTCATAGAAGCATCAAAAAAATTCATCCCTACAATAGTTATCTGAGTAATGAAAATAGGGATAATTATACTAAAAAGATAACTGACTTTATTAGAAAAGTCAGTCCCAAATAATCTATTCGCTAGATTCAACATTTTTCACCTATTTAACTTCAATCTTTAACATTAAATTTTCTTCCTCAGCAAAAAGAAATACTTCAATAATTCTTTCGCCATATTCACCTAAATACTTCTTACTTTTGAGAGCTTTCGGAATTTTAACCAAAAGTGGTTTATCTATATCTCCTAAGCAATCATTTAAGGCATCTAAATTTTCACCATAATATTTCGGGAAATTTAATGCATCTCTTAAATATCTATGAGCTGCTTCAGGAGTTTTCATTTTTTCTATATCTAATGTAATTTTTTCCATAGTAATTGCTCCTCTACTAATAAAGTTTGCTAAAGGTCTTGTAGTGATCATCAGAATAGTAAATTAAACCATCGTTAGAAAATACTATTCGATACTTACCTCTATTACCTTTTTTATAATTAATATCGCATTCTTTCCATTTTCTACCATCTTTACTTGGGACTTGTTTTTCAAAGTTACCAAAATGGTCTCCACCAATGCTTTTACCAGGAGCAACCTTATCTAACGTACCATTTTTCTTCCAACCTAATTTTTCTGCTTCTTTCTTAGTAATAAAGTTAGACGGAAGTTTTTTGTAAGTGTTTATATAAGCTGCAACACTGTCTTTATCTGTATATTCGCCATTTTCACGAATATTAGCAGATTTATTTTGGCGTTCTGTCTGCTCAGCCTTTTTATTTGAGTCTTTTTTAGTTGCTGCCGTACTAGCGCTAACCTTTGCAGGCGTTTGTTCTGCTTTTTCGCTGCCACAACCTGCTACTACGCTTAATGCAAACACTAAAACCATTAATATCGCAAATATTTTTTTCATTTTTTCACCAAACCTTCGACTTATTATCATAAAAAGTGTATCATTTTTAATACTTTTCAATATTATAGCATATATTTTTTTAATTTGCTTGACATACTACAATTAGTTGTTATAATAAAAATATACTACTACATATTGTGGAACTGACGGATAAAGTGGAATAAACCACGTGAACCACAATATTTTTAATTAATGCCGACCGTCTGGGCGAGAAATTCTGCTCAGGCGTTTTTTTATTGCTAACGCAGATGCGACTTATCTTAAAAAGGGGAGATTAAGATGAAAAACAAATGGCTCATAGCATTATCAGCGGTAGGGATCCACATCTGCATAGGCAGCGTTTATGCATGGAGTGTTTTAACCAAACCAATTATGGAAAGTATGGGGTTTACTCTTAAAGAAACTACCTGGACATTTTCCATCGCAATTTTATTTTTAGGACTTTCAGCTGGCTTTTTGGGTGGCTATGTTGAAAAGCACGGTCCACGCAAAAGCGGACTTGTAGCAACTGCCTTCTTCGGACTAGGCATGCTAGGTTCAGCTCTTGCACTATACTTTAAAAACCTATACTTACTATATCTCTTTTATGGATGTATTGGCGGTATCGGACTAGGTGTTGGTTATATCACACCTGTATCCACCTTAGTAAAATGGTTTCCTAAACATCGCGGCTTTGCAACCGGTCTTGCCATCATGGGTTTTGGCTTTGCAAGCTTAGTAGCAGGACCACTAATGCAATTTTTAATTGCTAAATTTGGACTTATACCAAACTTTGTTATTCTAGCATGTATTTACATTGCTGTTATGGTGCCATCTTCACTATATTTAGAGCCACCACCAGTAGCACCACAACCTGTAGTAACTGATCCTTCAATAAAAAGTATCCTTCCAGCCAAACAATTTACAGCAAGTGAAGCAAGTAAAACTTGGCAGTTCTATGCTCTTTGGTGGATATTCTTTACAAACATTACTTGTGGCATCGGGCTTTTAGCAGTAGCATCTCCGATGGCTCAAGAAGTCGTAAAAATGTCACCAATGGCCGCTGCGTCAATGGTTGGTATTATAGGCTTAGTAAATGGTTTTGGGCGCATAGCTTGGTCAACTGTATCAGATTATATCGGTCGTAGTACTGTTTACGTATTATTCTTTGTAATCGAAATAGCAGCTTTCTATTTATTAGCCCAAACAACTACTTTATTCTTATTCCAACTTATTGTTTATATTATAATCTCCTGTTACGGTGCAGGCTTCTCCTGTATGCCAGCATATCTAAGTGATTTATTCGGAACAAAAGAACTTAGTGCTATCCACGGTAAAATTCTTACCGCTTGGGCTATGGCAGGAATTGCAGGACCACTGCTAGTATCTTATGTAAAAGAAACTAGTAACAGCTACTCCATAACACTTTATGTATTCTCAGGAATGTTTGTAGTAAGTCTTATTATTGCAGCAATCCTTAAATGGCGTACTTCTGTAGATACAATGATCGAAGAAGAACTAGGAAAATAAACTACATACAAATAAAACAGCCAGTTAGCAATATTTTGCTAGCTGGCTGTTAATTTTTACCAATGATATTTCTCTCCGCGACTTATTTTAAAGGCACGATAGATTTGTTCGATTAATAATAATCTAATCATCTGATGCGTAAAAGTCATTTTAGAAAAGGATAATCTAAGATCTGCTTTTTTACGAAGTTCATCTGCATAGCCAAACGCACCACCAATTACAAAAGTAATATGGCTAGTACCTTGCACTGCTAATTCATCAAACTTTGCCGCAAGTTCTGTTGAAGAAAGTTGCTGCCCTACAACATCTAATGCTATAACAAAAGAATTGTCTGGAATAACAGCTACTAATCTTTCTGTTTCCTTAGCAAGTATCTGCTCTTTTTCTTTTGCAGATGGATTATCTGGCATCTTTTCTTCATTAATCGATACTACCTCCAATTTACAAAAAGGAGTTAATCTTTTAGTGAATTCTTCAATACCACTTACTAAATACTTTTCTTTAATTTTTCCTACACATGCAATAGTGATTTTCATTTATTGTTCTCTTGGCATTTCTTTCAATGTAATTTTCACTGTACGAGTATCATCACCGCGCATATAAGTGATTTCAACTACGTCGCCAACTTTGCATTCTGCAATTTTAGCACGAAGTTCAGTAACTTTAGTTACTGCTTGACCTTGGAATTTAGTAATGATATCGCCAGAGCGAAGTCCTGCTTCTGCAAGTGGGCCTCCTGGTAGAACTTTCATGATAAATAAGCCATCTTTTAAGTCCATATCAAAACCATAACGAGCTGCTATAGCTTTATCTACTAAAGTTGCACCAACAAACGGTCTAGTTACGCGACCTTGCTTTGCAAGTTCATCTAAAATAGGTTTTGCAGTATCAATAGGAATAGCAAAACCGATACCTTCTACACCACTTACAGCTATTTTTGCAGAGTTAATACCAATAACTTCACCATCTGCATTTACAAGTGCACCACCAGAATTACCTGGGTTAATTGCTGCATCTGTTTGAATCAAGTTAAATCTACGTTCACCAAGATCTAAAGATCTATTTAACGCACTAATTACACCTGCTGTTACGCTACCTCTAAATTCTAAACCAAGTGGATTACCAATCGCAATTGCTGGCTCACCAACTTGTAAGCTACCTGATTCGCCAAAATCAGCTACTGTAAGATTTGCTTCATCAATTTTAACAACCGCTAAATCTGTTGCAGCATCTGCACCTAGCACTTTACCTTTAACAGATCTACCATCAGAAAGACTTACAATAATCTCTTCTGCACCATCTATTACATGGTTATTTGTAGCAATTAAGCCTGATTTGTCATAAATTACACCAGAACCAGTACCACGTTCTGCTAATTGTACTCTGTTAAAAAAGTCGCGTACATACGCTTTATTAGTAATACCAACTACTGCTGGCCCTACTTTTTTAGCTGCTGCCACAATAGGTGTATTGCGAGCAGCACTTATTTTACCACTTTGTTTTTCTGCAGCTGCAACTTGTTTTTGATCTTTAACTGCTTCTGCTTTAGTATCTCCGCCACAACCTGCGAATAAAACTGTTGTACCTACTAATAAAGCACACAACATTTTTGTTGTAAATTTTGTGTTCATAAGTTTCTCCTTCAATTAGAAATTCGTAATTACATCTTTTTGAGATGCAATGTAGAACTTGATTTTACTAATATCTTGTTGCTTGTTTAAAATAGTTTGTATTGTTTCTAGAGCAACATCTTGATTATTATTATCTTGACTCAAATGAATCAAAAATATTTCCTTTGGTAAAAGTGGTAATTGTGCTAAAAGCCAAGCAGCTTGTGTGTTTGCTAAATGCCCTTTAGTACCTAAAATTCTCTTCTTTAAGAATGCAGGATAACTACCTTCCATCAACATATCAATATCATGATTAGCTTCTAAAACTACTACATCAGAATCTAAAACCACTTTTTTTATTTGTTCACTAACTGTACCTGTATCAGTTACATAAGAGAGTTTGTGTTTGTTGCTCTTAACAGTAAATCCTATTGGCTCATTAGCATCGTGAGATACTTTAAATGGTGTAATCTCAAACTTATCTAAAGCAATAGTGGTGTTAATTACTCTCATATCAATAGAAACTTCTTCTGTAATATCTTGTAAGCCTTGCCAAGTTCCTTTACTTGCGAAAACCGGTACTTCATACTTTTTAGAAAAATTTTTGAGTCCTTTAATATGATCATCATGCTCATGAGTTATAAATATTCCCGTTAACTCTTCTGGTGTCATATTAATACTTTTTAATCTATTAGTCAGATCTCTACAAGAAATTCCTATATCTACTAAAATTTTTTCTTTACCACATTTTATAATTGTGGCATTACCTTTACTTCCACTAGCCAAGGTCGCTACTTTAAACTTACTCATCAACTTTCCCCTTGAGCAATAGTAGGACCTGCGCTTGTACCTATTCTTTCTGCACCTAACTCTAACATGCGTTTTGCACACTCAGCATCACGAATTCCGCCTGCCGCTTTTACTTGCATATTATATTTTTTAGCTTCTTCTACTAAAATTTTTACATCTGCTTCTGTTGCACCGCCTGTGCTAAAGCCTGTAGAAGTTTTTACAAAGGCTGCGCCAGCTTCACCTACTATTTGAGTTGCTTTATGCTTTTCTTCATCTGTAAGTAAACAAGCTTCAATAATAACTTTTACTGGATATGGTTTTGCTGCTTCTACCACAGCTTTAATATCCTCTTTTACTGCTTCATAATTACCAGTTTTAAAAGCGCTAATATTCATTACCATATCTATTTCGTCTGCATGCTCTTCGATTGCTAATTTAGTACCCAAAACTTTTACAGCAGTTACATCTGCCCCTAAAGGAAATCCTATTACCGTAATAATTTTAAGGTCGCTATCTGCTAATAAATGTTTTGCAAGTGGCACGTAACAAGGATTCACGCACACACCTAATAAACCTGCCTCTTTTGCTTCCTCGCATAATTTCATTATGTCATTAACTGTAGCTTCTGGTTTTAATAATGTATGTTCTAAATGTTTTGCTAACATATTACCCTCCTTGTTATAGAATATATTATACCAAAAAATATGTTCTTTTTGTGGCGATTTCAAAAAAAATCACATTCCCACGGAAAATTTCTAGGGAATGTGATAAAATATTAATTATGTTCTTTTGCTAAACACTTAGGACAAACACCATAAAAATATGATTTTTGTTCAGAAATTCTATAGCCTGTTTCTAACTCTGCTTTATGAGTAAAGTCTCTAGAATCTACCATTAAATCATCTACACGACCACATTTAGTACATTGAATATGTTGGTGATCACTCATATCTGCATCATAACGATAACTATCTTCACCTGTGTTAAGAATAGTTATAATATTTAAACGATCGAAAATTTCCATACTTTTATAAACTGTTGCAAAACTCATCGCTGGAAATTTCGGTTGCAAAGTTTTAAATAACATTTCTGCATTGGGATGTGTTTTTGTTTTAGCTAAAGATTCATAAACAGCTAATCTTTGTGGCGTTACCTTGTAGCCATTATCTCTTAATAAACTTGAAAGTTCTTTGCCTGTTAACATACGCACACTCCTTTCTAAACTAATTTCAAAGAATTTTTAATTGATAATAATTATTCATTACTTCTTATTATATACTTTATCAAAAAAGTTCTCTTTTGACAATACTTTTCAAAAGATTTAAAATAAATAATGTGAATTACTAAATGCGGAGGTAGCAATGGATAAAATTATAACACTCATAGCTTCAGAATTGCATATTAAATATGGTCAATGCGAAGCTACTTTAAAACTACTAGATGAAGGAAATACTGTACCTTTTGTTGCTAGATACCGCAAAGAGGCAACTGGTTCTTTAGATGAAGAACAAATTCGTAATATCGAAGAACGTGCCCAATATTTGCGCAACTTAGAAGACCGTCGTCAAGAAATTTTAGCTTCTATCACTGCTCAAGAAAAACTTACTCCTGAGCTTGAAGAACAAATTAATAAAGCAGTTAAAATGCAAGAATTAGAAGATTTATATCTTCCTTACAGACCTAAAAAACGTACTCGTGCTCAAATTGCAAGAGAACGCGGGCTTGAACCTTTAGCTGATTTAATTATGGAACAAAACGAACCAAGTATTCCTCTTGATAAACTTGCAGAAATGCAGATAGACCCTGAAAAAGGTGTTAATACTGTCGAAGAAGCTTGGGCTGGTGCATGTGATATCGTTGCTGAAAATATTTCTGATACTGCTGCTGTAAGAGAAATGATTCGTAAAACTCTTTGGCAAAATGCAGAAATTTCATCTACTCTTACAGTAGACGAAGCAACTGGTAAAGACTTCTTAATGTACAAAGAATATAGCGAACCTGTTCGCCAACTTCCACCTCATAGAGTACTTGCTCTTAATCGTGGTGAAGATAAAGAATTCTTAAAACTTTCTTTAAATTATCCTGTGGAAACAATGCTTGAAAAATTATATCGTTTCTTGAAAATTCACCCTACTGGTGCTTATACAGAAATGTATCAAAATGCAGCTGCAGATAGTTATAAACGTTTGATTTTCCCTTCTATTGAACGTGAAATTCGCAACGAACTTACTGAAACTGCTGAAAAACAAGCTATTAGTGTTTTTGGTACAAATTTACGCCAATTACTTTTACAACAACCTATTGGCGGTCATACTGTTTTAGGTCTTGACCCTGGTTACCGCACCGGTTGTAAAGTTGCTGTAATTAGCCCTCAAGGCAAAGTACTTGATATTGCTACTATCTATATTACAGGTAGTGATCATCAACAAGCTATGGCTGAGGCTGAATTTGTAAAATTAGTAAAAGCTCATAATATTACTTTAGTAACTATCGGTAATGGTACTGCTTCTTTTGAAACAGAAGAATTTACCGCTAAGATGATTGCTAAACATAATTTTAACATGTCTTATATTATCGTAAGCGAAGCTGGTGCGTCCGTATACTCTGCTTCTAAACTCGCAAGAGAAGAATTACCTGATTTAGATGTGTCTATTCGTGGCGCGGTTTCTATCGCTCGTAGAGTACAAGATCCATTAGCAGAACTTGTAAAAATTGATCCTAAAGCTATCGGCGTTGGTCAATATCAACATGACGTTAATCAAAAAGAACTTGCTAATACCTTAGGAAATGTTGTTGAATCCTGCGTTAACCATGTTGGCGTAGAGCTTAACACAGCATCACCTGCTCTTTTAGGTTATGTAGCAGGTATTTCCAGCGCTGTAGCAAAAAATATTATAGCTTATCGTAATGATAATGGAGCATTCAAAAGTCGTAGAGAGTTATTAAAAGTTGCTCGTCTTGGCCCTGCTGCCTTTACTCAATGTGCTGGGTTCTTACGTATCCAAAATGGCAAAAACCCTCTAGATAACACTTCTGTTCATCCAGAGAGTTATGATTTAGCTGAACAAATTATCACTAGCATGGGTTGCACTCTTAAAAATTGTACTGATGCTAACGTGCAATTAATTGCTAGTAAAACTGATCCTGTTAAATTAGCTGGTGAACTTAATGCTGGTGTCCCTACTGTAACTGACATTTTGGGCGCTCTTGCTAAGCCTGGTCGCGATCCTCGTGAAGATTCTCCTGCTCCAATGAGTCGTAAAAATGTTAAAAAATTAAGCGATCTTGAAGTTGGTAGCGTAGTTAAAGGTACTGTTCAAAATGTTGTAGACTTTGGCTGTTTTGTAGATATTGGTTTGAAGGTAAGTGGTCTTATTCACCGCTCAGAACTTTCTACTAAATACTTCAAACATCCTTTAGACGTTGTAAATGTAGGACAAATTGTAGAAGCAATTATTATCAACATTGATGAAGAACGCAATCGCATAGGTCTTAGCTTAAAACAAATGCCTAAAAAAGACTAAATTAAAAACCTGTTAATCTTTCGATTAACAGGTTTTTTTATGCGTTTTTATATTTTCTTTGTTTCTAAAATATCGATAATAGTTTTTTCTGTTCCTTCCATACCAGGAGAAGCAATGAGTCCCATATTTTTCATAGTAGTTTCTGGCGTTGCACCATTTATACCGTGTATATCTGCAATGCTAACTCCTGCAAAAGCCATTTTCATAGCTGTATAAATAGTATCAACGGCCACAACACCTTTCATAGTACAGCCTTGATTACCCCCATCACAAATCATACCCGTAATACTACTTGCAACGTTATTAATGAATCTAGTCATTACTTCTTCATCACCGCCAGCCATTGCTATAAGTCCGCAACCAGTTCCTGTTCCTGCTGCTATTGCACAACCACAGAAAGCAGAAAGTTTGCCTGAATACTCTTTTATATACATGCATACTAAATAACTTAAAGCAGTTCCTCGTAGTAAAGTTTCTTCTGTATAGTCATTTACTTTATAAGCTGCATATAAAGGCATAGTTGCAATAATACCATGAGCACCAGAACCAGTAATACTCATTGCTGGTTTAGATAACCCTAGAACTCTTGCTTCTATTGTTGCATTACAAAGTAAATTCGCAGTTTTTTGCTCGTCTCGAGAAATTATTTTTCCACCATTTTCTGCTAATAGATATCTAGCAAAAGATGTTTTTGTGCTAGTTAGCCCTTCTTCAAAAAGCTCTAAATTTACATCATAGGCCTCTTTAATAAATTCTAACTCTTTAATATCCACAGTTTTTGCATACTCACAAAGCTCTTTTAAAGAATACTCGTGAATCATATGTTTGCCTTGCTCAGCTTCAGTTTTATCTGTTTCTTTTTCAAAAATTACTACACCATCTTTACGAATTTCAACTATGTTAGTATGACTATCTCGCACGGTTACAACCACTTCAGATGTCCCGCTAACTACTTTTGCTTCAATAAAAATTCGGCTTGTAATTTCACTTAAATCTATTTGTATTTTACCAGCTTCTACCATTGCTTTTGCCTTAATTTCAGCTTCGCTACTTACTTTATCCAAACACTCTAAACCTTTACTTGCATCCCCTGCAACAACACCTAGAGCTGCTGCATAGTAATTGCCAAATTCTGAACTATTTGGGATCCCGCAAGTAAATGCGTTTTTAAACATGCCACTATTTAATCGTAAATAAACTTTTTCAACTTCGGCTTGTAAATTTTCTTTTGCTGTAGCTAAAACAAATGCAATTGCACCTGGTTCAGTTACCCCTAAAGCTGGTTTCATATCTTCTTTAATTAAATTAGTAAGTTTATGCATCACGCAACCTCCTTAAATTTACTTAACCGGGCAAGAAAAATGCCAATAAAACTGGTACTACTAAAGTTATTACGAGTCCGCTTATAAAACCAAACATTCCTATATGTACATTACTATTATTTATTACGATAGGCAAGCCTGAATCCATAGTAGCAGCACCTGCTGGTGCTAAAATAATAAGCTTATTCCATTTTGCCAAAAAAGGTAATATTAAAATTGCCCCTGTTTCTCTGAACATATTTGCTAAAAATGCGATTGTACCAATTTCTGTATTGTATTGAGTACTAACAACTACTGAGGAAAGGCTATACCAGCCTAAGCCTGAAGCTACAAGAACTGCATCTGGTCTTGTCATACCGATTAGTGGTGCTACAAGATACGCTGCGCCTAAAGAACCTACGATAATACTTGCAGGAATCATAAGTGCCAACGCCATACTACGAGGAGTAGCTATCTTTTTTAATAAATGTCTATTACCACCAATTTCAATCCCCGCAATAAATACCATTACATATAATGCAGACATTAAAGTAGTATCCAGCCAATCTTTATCTTCTACGCCGAAAAAGAAATAGCCTATTAAACCGCCTATTAACATCGCTGCAAAGATACTTTTAGCCATGGTGCTCACCACCATTCTCTACAGCATCATCCACTTCTGCTTGGAAAATTTTATAAACCAAAAATACCATGCAGATGCTTCCTGTTATAACTGCCATAGCCATAAATAAAGACTGCTTCCCAAGTACCCCTAAATTATTTAAAAGTTCTTGGTCACAGCCTATTTTAGCACCTAAGCAGAATAGCATAACAAGAAGACAGAACATGGATAATTTATTTAATCTTTCTTTAGTTGTATAAGACAAAACATCCGTCCAACCAAGAGTAATCCCTAAAACGATTGCCACCATTATTTCAGTCATCTTTTAAATCTACCTTTACTATTCTAAGGAAATAATTACTGGGTATAAAGGTTGTCCACCTTCAAATACCTCTACTTCCCAATCTTTATCAAGTGTTTCTATTTCTTGGGCAATTGCTTTAGCATCTGCTTCAGATAAATTTGCTCCATAATAAATACTTGCTAATTCATAATCTTCATCAAGTGTTTCAATAGCTGATTTAATAACAGCATCTAAGGTTTTTCCTGTAGCAACTATTTTGTCATCTACAAGACCTAAGTAGTCATCTTTTTTAATCGTAATATTATTTACTACACTATCTCTAACTGCAATAGTAGCAGAAATACACTTAGCAGTTTTTGCTTCAGCAGTCATCAAAGTAGTATTTTCTTCAATAGTTTTGTGTGGATCAAACTTTATTAACGCCATTAAGCCTTGAGCTAAATTTGTTGTTGGTACATAAGAAACATGGGCTACCCCTAGCATCTTACGCACTTGTTCAGCAGCTAAAATAATATTTTTGTTATTAGGTAAAATAATATAATCTTCTGCTGTACCTTTTTCGATAGCATCAATAAAATCTTCTACAGATGGATTCATGCTTTGTCCACCCATAATAATTGCACCAGCACCAAGGTTACGCATAATATCTGCGATACCATCGCCTGCTGCAATAGATAATACAGAAAGGCCTTTTTTCACGATAGGCTCTGTAATACTTCTATCAGTTGCCTTGCCTTCGTGTTGGTCAACCATATTATCAATTTTTATATCATGTAAACTACCCCAAGTAATAGCATGACTCAAAACAGCACCTGGATCTTCTGCATGGATGTGCACTTTAATAATATCATCTACTACAGCAATTATTAAAGAATCGCCCATATCTTTTAAGCATTCATATACATGATTTCTTTCAACCTTAGCATCATATACAACAAATTCTGTACAATAAGGATAACGCAAATCAAAAACTTCACCAGTATTTGCTGCAATAGTTTTCACTACACCGTCAGCATTTACAGTATTAACATCAGTTGTAGTTATTTCATCACCTCTAAAGCCCGCTAAACAGCCTTCAAAGAATGTGATTAAGCCTTGTCCACCAGCATCTACTACACCTGCAGTTTTTAATGCAGGAAGTAATTCTGGAGTTCTTTTAAGCTCTTCTTTACCCGCTTCAATTACTTCTTCTAAAATTTCAATAAAATCTTCGCCTTTGCGGACAGCGTGATATGCACCTTTTGCCATTCCACGAGCTACCGTCAAAATAGTTCCTTCAACAGGTTTTGATACTGCCCTATATGCGTAAAGTACTCCAAATTGGAAAGCTTTACCTATTTCATTACTAGTTACTTCACTTTTACCCGCAAGACCTTTACCAATACCACGTAAAAGTTGGGATAAAATTACCCCACTATTACCACGCGCACCCATAATTGCACTACGCATAGCAACACTTCCTGCTTCCCCTGCAGTAGGATTTTTTAGTTTGACTAATTCCTTAGCTACAGAGTCCATAGTATGTAGCATATTAGTCCCTGTATCGCCATCTGGCACAGGAAAAACATTTAGGTCGTTAATCATAATGTAGTCGCGTTGAAAACATTTATGTGCGCCTAAAAGCATATTTTTAATTTGTTCACCCGTTATAATCATTGTTTGTTTAGATTCCATTAAACAGGACACTCCCGATTATAGTTTTTTTCTTACAAATACCCCGATAACACCTGGTCCTAAATGTGCTGCTAATACTGTACCAATACCAGTTAATATTAATGGTACATCAGGAAACAATTCTAATAATTGTGCCTTTAAATATTCTGCATCTTCATGAGCTTCCGCATGAGCTACATACATAGCTTCTATAGGAGCTTCTGCCGCCCCTAATTCAATAAGGCGATTCAAAATTTTCTTTCTCGTTCTGCATTTATCTTTGATAAATAACGATCCATCTTTTTCCAAAGAAATTATTGGTCTAATACCTAAGATATTGCCTACTAATGCGCCTACCGCACCAATACGTCCACCTTTTTCTAGATAATCTAAAGTTTCTACTGAAAAAAAAGTTTCGGTTCGACGTATCACATCAAACAAATATTGTTCTATTTCATCCATGCTAGCACCAGTTTCAGCATAGGCTAAAGTTGCTAAAGCCATTCCGCTAAGTGGACAACCAGCAGTTCTGCCATCTGCAACGCGTACATCTGCCCCCGGCACTGTAGCATTAACTTCTTTAGCGACCATACAAGCGGTTTGATATGTACCACTTAATTTACTATCTACAGCAATATAAATAACCTTTTTCCCTTCTTGTGATAGTTTGGTAAAAAGGTCTAAAAATTGTCCTACTGGTGGTTGGGATGTTTTTGGTAATTTATCATGCTTTTCTACCAAGCTAAACATCTCTTTTAAAGATTTATCTCCATCTATCCATTCTTCATCACCAACACCAACTATTAACTTTACAACATGGCAACGAGGGTCGTCTTTGAGAGAAGTTTCTTCCGACACAGCGATACTATCTAATACTATATGGACATCGTCTCGCATAAAGTTCTCCTATCCTATGCATATTCTACTATATATTTTATCATATTTAAGCAAAAAATACCACAATTTAGGGAGTGATATTTTTGTTTCATTCAAAAAAAAAGCCCTTCCGAGAAGGGCCAAATGAGGGGCTTGTTAAGTTACATTTATTATAGCATAATTGTATACATTATGCAATTAGTTTTCCTAACACAAACTTATTCTAAACTGCGTTTATACTCATCAGCAAGGCTGTTTGATTGTTTTTCAAAAGCTTTATTATTTAATACCCCTTGCATTTTTTCTACCAATTTTCGAGTTGCTTCTACATCTGGAATCCAGTAACTAATTTGGTTAATATATTCTGGTTTTCCTGGTACCATTTCCATCTCTAAAGTTCCTTCTTGCATAAAGCTGTACATTGCTGTGCCATACTCAACCATTTCTTTTAAATTCATATTGGTATTTAGCATTGAAGCTAATTGTTTCGTCATACCAGGAACTTTAAGTAATATTTCTGCTGAATGAATTTTATTGTAAACTGCTAAAATAAATTTTTGTTGACGTTGAATTCTGCCAATATCACCTTGTTCATCACGATAGCGAATATATTGCATTGCTTTTGCACCGTTTAGTTCTTGCACACCTGGTTGCAAATCTACAACAAATCCATCCCAATCGTCTTTATAATACATACGTTTTTCTACGTCTACGGTAACACCGCCCATAGAATCTACGATAGCTTCAAAGCCACTAAAATCTATTACTATGTAATTGTTTACCTTTAGACCTAGAAAATCTTGTACGGTATCGCGGGTTAATTTTGCTCCGCCAAAAGCATAAGCATGATTTATTTTATCAAAACCTTTATTCTTAATTTTAACTCTTGTGTCGCGAGGTATAGATAAAATAGATCCTCTAGCTTTATTAGTATCCACCATCACCACAAATAAAGTATCACTTCTTCCTGGATCATTATCTTTTTTCCTAGAATCAGCTCCCATTACAACTATATTCTTTTTTTCTGCTAGTAGCTCTTGGTTTACAAAAAAACCATCGAAGCCTGTTTGCATAAAATTAAATATTCCCCACATGATTGTTGCTGTTAAAACTACTGCTAATAAAAGTA
This sequence comes from uncultured Negativicutes bacterium, assembly GCA_947074185.1. GTDB lineage: Bacteria > Bacillota > Negativicutes > Acidaminococcales > Acidaminococcaceae > CAMTOO01. The sequence goes on along the minus strand of CAMTOO010000013.1, from coordinate 12,887 downwards.
ATTTTTTCACGTTTTTCACCTCGATTATTGGTATCTCTCTTGATTTTACCTTATTAGTAGTAATATGTCTAATGTTTAGTAAATAAAATATAGGGGTAGCCTAAAGGTTAATTCTAATTAAACCTAAAGGCCTACCCCTATATTTATTTTTATTATTTAATTACTTACCAAGTAAATCTCATACCAGCATTTACTTGCCATTTTTTCTTAATATCTCCGCCGAATGTTTTAGCTACATCACCGTAGAAATAAGTTTGTTTAGAAAGTTTAATATTTGTTCCTACACCTACTTCAAACCAAGTACCACTATTTTCACCTTCATAAGACATTCTTTCGCCGTTTGCAGCTAATAAATCCATTTTGTCTTTACCAAGGAATTCATGGTATACATTTGCTTTGAAATAATAGTCACTATCTTTATTAATCTTACGGCCTGCCACAACACCTACACGTGCAATCAAAGTATTTACACCGTTTCTATCAACATATGTGTCTCTTGCAGTGCGATATTCACCGCCATTTAAGTGGCCTAATACTAATTGAGCTTGTGGTTCAGTAAACCAACCGTTCTCTTGTGTATTAGTTTTACCAATTTCATAACTAGCGCTATAACCATAAGCATCAAAATCGAGGCTATCTGGATACTGACCATAAGTATTAACACCACTTCTTAATTTACCACCACGAAGTACTACATCACTATAAAGACCACTATCTTTATAAGTAGTCATATAAAGACTCAAGCCAGTCATAGATCCATCACCGCTACCAGAAGCAAGATCGCTACTTGTATTGCTGTGGTCTACTGCCATACCATAAGTTTTATTACCTACAGTTTTATCAATACCTACTTGGAATGTTTGATATTTAGAATTGTAGTTATTTCCACTTAAACTACCAGCTTTTGCTCTAGCCCATACGCCGCCAGCTTCTTCTACACCCATTCTTAAATCACCTAAACGCTTGCGAAGAGTATCATCTGTAAGAATGCTTCTCCATAAACCATAAGTAGATTCCATATTGCCAATAAGAGTTGCAGTAGATGGATTAGCTTCTGCTTGAACCATTGTTAAGTACCAATTGCCTGGATCTAAATTTTCGATAGTTGGAGTTGTTTGCCAAAGTCCACCAGTATCTAATGTTTTACCTAAGAAAGTAATGTTTTGAGAAAGATCTGTTGCTACAAGAAGTTTTGCTGGCCCTACTACTGTTTGACCAGTTAAAAGACTTGCATCTGTTACACCAATATAATGTGTTGCGCTTGCTTCACCATTGGTAACAACAACTTTATCACCATTAGTACCACTTGCCAAATCTGTTGCAACTTTAAAGTTACCACCACTACCATTTAAAGTTTCAATATCAAGATTTCTATAATGTGTTCTTGTACCATCCCAAACCATATCGATGATACCATCTTGTTTCATTGTGATTTCAGGAACACTATTATCTGTTACTGTATATGTTTTAGTATGCGTTGCACTATCTGCTGGATCAAAGAATTCGCCATAACGATTGTCATAAACTGGTCTCCAAGTACCTTCATTTTCAAGAGTGATATCATTAATACCAGTGCCATCATCAAGAATATTACCTTGAAGGTAAGATCCTGGCATGTCTAATAAGATAGTATTTTTACTTGGATTTGTTCCTGTACCTACAGCTTCAACTATACCTTCAAATTGTTTTACAAATCCTGGTAGATCTAGTTGGTTATCACCACCATTTGACGCAACAACACTATATGATTTAAAGTTATTGCCAGCTGTTGCATCTGCATTAGCTACAATTTTAATGTCACCTTCTAAACACGTAGAACTATTACCTCTTGTTAAAATACCATATGCATAAGCCGCAGAATTTGTAGCATGACTAGCTTTTGTAGTAATATCCATATCAGCATTACCCGAAATAATAACACTACCATTATTCTCAGCTCTAATACCATAAGCCCATGCATTACCAGTGCTACTTGCTTGAACTATTGATTCAGCCTTTATTTTTACATCGCCGCCAATAACATTACTACCATCATTTGCTCTAATAGCATGTATTATAGCATAATTATCTAAGCCATTCGCTGCATTATTTGCACCGCTTCTTGCCTTCAAGTCTAAATCAACATTTCCATAAATTATATTTGCACCACCAGTATCAGCCCAAACAGCTCTAATTGCTGCATCTCCAGAAACATCTGAATTATCGCCACCTTCTGCATCAATAGTGGCTCTTAAATTACCATTTATTGTATTCACAGCATTTGTACCATTAGCTAACAACACAGATCCTAAAGCAGTAGCCGAACTAGGATTAAGGTTGATTGCTTCATTTACGGCATTATTACCAGCTTTAACTGTCAAATTAGCATCGAAGTTGCCTCCAAGATTGAACTTACCACCATTATAAGTAGTTATAGCATAAGCTAAAGCATCTACGTACAAGGTTGCATTTGCGGTACTAGTCCCTCCAGCATACGCGTTGTCGCCTGATTTAGCATTTGCATTAATTGTAAGATTGCCAGCAATATTTGTCATAGCTCCTGTACCAATATTTCTTGCACCTATAACATACGCCATTGTATTACTTTGCGCTGATCCACCGCCATTGCTAACAGCAGTTGCATTATTCCCAGCAATTGCCTCTAAATTCATTACTACATTTCCATCAACCAAATTCTTGTGCCCTGTAGAAGCAATATCCATACCCCAAACCTTTGCCCAGTTACGAGCAATTACTACTGGACTAGGAATATCTGCAGTACGTGTAGCAACATTAATATTTACTGTACCACCAGATACAATAAGATTTGTATTAGAAATACCTACTGCCTCTCCATGTTTTAACGAACCAGGTGCACCTGTATTAACATGTTGAATAACCCCACCGTCATTCATATATAAATCCAATGAACCTGGTCCAAGAACTGCATAAATCGGACCAATTGCATTACTTGTAATATCAATCAAGCTATATGCAGTCCCCGCCGTGTTACTTGAAGTAACTGGTGTAGTTGTAGTATTAGCATTACTAATACTTACACCACTTAAAAGTGTTGCCATAATAGTAGCTGTTAAAATTTTACTTGTAGATTTCATAAATACACCCCTTTGCTTTCCCTTATAAATTCATACTTGATTTGTATATGTAAAGACAATGTTATTCCCTATAACATTCTGTCATTAAGCCAATGTGTTTAATACTTATTTGCGCAATACTTTTTAAAAAGACTTTTGTCTTTTATCTATGTTTCAATTTTATCACATTTACTTATAACTTTGCAAGTTTTTTGTGAAATAATAAAGGCAGACCAATAGAATCCTACCATTATAGATTTCCTCAATAAAAAATATAGGCTCTCATATTAGAGAGCCTATATTTTATTTTTATTTACTATTATTTATTTGTATATTCGAAAATATTTACGCGACGATTGTTAGCGCGACCTTCTGCAGTTGAATCTGTATCAGCTGGTTCAGCCTTACCTTGGTAAGCTTCTTCCATTTGTGTTGCTGGCACACCTTGTGCTTGTGCAGCTGCCTTTACGTTAGCTGCTCTGCGTTTTGAAAGTTCCATGTTGTACTCATCTGTACCGATAGCATCTGTGTGACCTACCATTGAATAAGTTCTATCTGGATTTTCTTTCGCAACTTTTACAAAGTTATCTATTTTTACTTGTTCTCCAGCTCTTGGAGTATCAACATCAAAATCAAAATAGATTGAATCTAAGAATTCTTCGTGTTTAGGAACAACTGGTTTTGCTACTACTGGAGCTACTACTGGTAGTGGAGCTACTTTTTTAGGACCGCCAAATGCGAATCTTAAACCAGCATTAACTTGCCATTTCTTCTTAATATCTCCGCCAAATGTTTTTAATACATCTCCATAGAAATATGTTTGGTTAGAAAGTTTAATATTTGTTCCTACACCTACTTCAAACCAAGTACCACTATTTTCACCTTCATAAGACATTCTTTCGCCGTTTGCAGCTAATAAATCCATTTTGTCTTTACCAAGGAATTCATGGTATACATTTGCTTTGAAATAATAGTCACTATCTTTATTAATCTTACGGCCTGCCACAACACCTACACGTGCAATCAAAGTATTTACACCGTTTCTATCAACATATGTGTCTCTTGCAGTGCGATATTCACCGCCATTTAAGTGGCCTAATACTAATTGAGCTTGTGGTTCAGTAAACCAACCGTTCTCTTGTGTATTAGTTTTACCAATTTCATAACTAGCGCTATAACCATAAGCATCAAAATCGAGGCTATCTGGATACTGACCATAAGTATTAACACCACTTCTTAATTTACCACCACGAAGTACTACATCACTATAAAGACCACTATCTTTATAAGTAGTCATATAAAGACTCAAGCCAGTCATAGATCCATCACCGCTACCAGAAGCAAGATCGCTACTTGTATTGCTGTGGTCTACTGCCATACCATAAGTTTTATTACCTACAGTTTTATCAATACCTACTTGGAATGTTTGATATTTAGAATTGTAGTTATTTCCACTTAAACTACCAGCTTTTGCTCTAGCCCATACGCCGCCAGCTTCTTCTACACCTATTCTTAAATCACCTAAACGTTTACGGAGAGTATCATCTGTAAGAGCACTTCTCCATAAACCATAAGTAGATTCTACATTACCAATAAGAGTTTCTGTAGATGGATTAACTTTTTTCTCAATTGTTCTTAAGTACCAGTTGCTTCCATCTGGGCTATCCACAGTAGGAGTTAATTCCCATAGTCCACCATTATCTAATGAAACACCTTGGAATGTTACATTTCCAGATGGGTCTGTGGCGAATAACAACGATTTCAAACCAATTACTTCTGTACCATTAAATAAACTTTCGTCTACCACTTGTACATATTGAGTTATACCAGGATCACTGGTAGTTATTTCAATCTTATCACTATCTGTTTCACTTGCAAGATCAGTGTTGATTTTGAAAGCACCACCACTACCACCTAAGTGTTCAATAGTAAGTGTTTCATAACTTCTTGGTGCATTACCTATAAAATCTTCAGTCATATCTACAGTACCACCAGCCGCTTTGAACATACCAGTTAATTTATAAATATTAGTATCCGCATTTAAAACTACGCGACCACCATTCATAGTAAGGTCTTTTACTTCACCACCAGCATTTTCATATGCAAGCATACCATCATTTAAAATAGTGCCTTCAAATAATCCTGCAGCTTCCATATGCTGAGTACCACCATTTACAACTTGCCCAGTTATACTTGCGCCATCGTCAGCTAAAGTTTGCGTTCCTCCAAGGAACTTATTTATACTTACGCTGCCACCACTAAAAAGCCTTTGAGAACCAGCATTCATAGTTTCTATTGTACCTGTACCGCCACTAGAAACCCATTGCCAACCTTCATTCATAGTTTCTACTGTACCTGTACCGCCACTAGAAATCATTTGCACACCAAAATTCATAGTTTCTACTGTACCTGTACCGCCACTAGAAATATGTTGCCCACCATAATTCATAGTCTCTATAGTACCTGCGCCGTCGATCGATATGACTTGAAAACCATCATTCATAGTCACTATTGTGCCTACGCCGGACTGCACACCTTGTCCACCATCATTCATGGTCACTATTGTGCCTACGCCGGTTGAAACAGCTTGGTAACCAGCATTCATAGTCTCTATAGTACCTGTGCCGCCGGACCAAACATTTTGCTGACCACCGTTCATGGTTTTTATTGTGCCTTCATTAGCACCAATAATATATTGTTGAGGGAAGCCGCTGTCACCTTGCATAGTCATCTCGACAATGCCTGTGCCGCTGTTAACCCATTGAGCCCCATCTTTTAAAATCTCGACAATGCCTGTGCCGCCGTTAGCAATCATTTGATGACCACTGTTCATGGTTTCTACTGTGCCTGTGCCTCCAGAAATATGTTGTGTTCCATTATTCATGGATTTTACTAAACCAGTTCCATTTTGATATACATATTGGTGACCAGTTTCCATTACAGCAATTATACCTGTTGCATTAGGATTTATCATCTGTTGACCACCTAACAGATTGTCAATGATACCAGTACCGGAATTCGATACTTGTTGCATTTGCGTTGTTCCTTCAAAATTCACAATACTTCCTACCGCACCTGAATATATCCTTTGCCAACCCGTATTATTTATAATAATACCTGTTCCGCCGCCTGCCTGTACAACTTGCCAACCGTCTTTATTGTCAATAATCGTACCTACACCAAAATTAATATTTTGCAGCCCCGTAACAAGATTTGTTGACACTACACCTGTACCACCAGTATAAATACCCTGGCTACCAGCATTAGTTCCAATTACACCTGTTGCATTAGTGATATTCATAACGTCGCCGACTAGCCAATTATCAACAGTAGTACTACCAGCTGTAATATTCATACTTGCTGCATAAACTTTACCAAATACTAATCCATCAACATAGCCGGCTACAGTAGATAGAGTTTCGTAACCAGTAGTTTTATCACTTTCCGTTTTACTCATCGCAATTTCTTGTCGATTTTTAATTTCCTTATTACCTTCAAACTTACTTAATGCATCAATACCTTGTACCATTGGCGCAAATACATTTACAGCATTAACACCCATAACAAGTGAGGCCAATATTTTTTTACCTGTGCTTTTTTCTGAATTTTTCATAAATACACCACCCTTTACTTTCCTTGTAATTTTTTATAAATATATATAAATGCAAATTAATGCAAAATAACTAATATCTTATATTGTTTTATTATTTGTGAACTTTTCGTAACTTTAATTAATTTTAACACAAAATTCCCACCCACACAATACAGTGTTTCTTTTTGACATATTTACTAAGCAATAGCTTTGCTCGTTACGATTAAAACCATTAGTATCTCAAGCAATAATAGAATTTACTCAAGTTACTATTGCTTTTAATTATATTTTTTCGCAAATAAAAAAAGCTATAGATTTTCAGGTTATTATTCCGTAACCTGAAGACCTATAGCCCTATATTGTTTTCTTCCTATATTAATATAATGGTTCTTCTTTCTTACCTTCTTCACTTTGGTGAATCATATAACAAGCTGTTAAATCTCCTGTAACGTTTACACAAGTACGAGGCATATCAAGAATACGGTCAATACCAGCAATAAGAGCTGAACCTTCTAATGGCAACCCAATAGCGGTTAATATCATTGTTAACATGATAAAACCAGCGCCTGGAACACCAGCAGTACCAATAGAAGCTAATGTACCAGTGATGATGATTGTCATATATTGGCCCATTGTTAAATCAACACCATAAATTTGAGCTACGAAAAGTGCGCAAACACCTTGGTAAAGTGCTGTACCATCCATGTTGATTGTTGCACCTAAAGGAAGTACAAAACTTGAAACTTCTTTATTAATATTCAATTCTTTTGCACAATTCATACTTACTGGTAATGTACCACCAGAAGAACAACTTGTGAAAGAAATAAGCTGTGCCGGGAAAATTGTTTTGAAGAATTTACCTACACTGATTTTTCCAAAGAATTGGATCAAGCCGCCATATACAAGTGTTGCATGTAAAAAACAACCTACATATACTGCAAGAACTACTTTAAGTAGTGGCAATAATACTGATGGACCATTTGCTGCAACAACTGGAGTAATAAGACCAAATACGCCAATAGGTGCTATTTGCATAATGAAACCAACGATTTTATAGGATACTTCTGCAAGACCATCAAAGAATTTCAATAAAGTATCTGCTCTTTCACCTACAGCCATAATACCTGTTCCCATAAATAGTGAGAATACAATGATTTGAAGCATATTTGCTTTAAGCATTGCATCTAATGGGTTTGTCGGGAAAATACCAACAATTACTTGCATTAGTGGCGGAGCAGCTTTTGCTGCTGTTTTAACATCAGCACCTGGCATGCTAAGTCCAGCACCAGGTTCTAATATAGTACCAAATAATAAACCTAAGATAATAGCAAATGCTGTTGTACTTAAATAAAACGCAATTGTTTTACCACCAATACGCCCGATTTTACTAATATCACCTAATCCACAAACACCTAAAATCAATGATGATACTACCAATGGAATAATTACCATTCTGATCATATTCATAAATATTGCGCCTAATGGTGCAATCCATAATTTAGCAAAGTTTACACCCTCTGCCCCCATGTTTAGACCGACAATTACACCTAAGCCTAAACCAATAAGAATTTTAGTTGATAAGTTCATAATTTCCCTCCATATTTCCTCATTAAAATAATACATCCCTATTCTACCTTAAAACATCTTTTTTTAAAAGGTGTTAGCCCTATGTATACAGTATTTTTAAATAAAAAAAGAGAGCACTTTTGTGCTCTCTTAGCATAATTTATTTCATTACAAATTCCCAGAAAACAACTGCTATTGCGCCTGGTATACCAAAGATACCAGCTATTAGCGCTTTAATGATGTTAATGTTAATTTGTGGAAAGCCCAATAGTCCGCTTCCTAAATTGATTACCCAAAGCATAATGGCACCCATGATACCATTCCACAAAAGTTTCATTGGCAAGGAGAAAAGTACTACTAATAGCCATAAAATTAATACTGCTACTATTAAAGTCACCATCCCACCAAGTCCTGCAATTGTTGCTGTTAGTGCTTCTAAAATCCCCATTTTTACCTCCTTTAGAACAATTTCCTTCTGTTCTCTAGCGCACGGGCTAAAGTGATTTCATCTGCATATTCTAAGTCTCCTCCTACTGGTAAGCCATGTGCTATACGGCTAACCTGTACATTGAGAGGCTGTAAAATCTGAGCAATATAAGTTGCTGTTGCTTCACCTTCAACATTGCTGTTGGTTGCAACGATAATTTCTTTTACTGTTGAACCTTGTAATCTTTTTACAAGTTCTTTAATTCTAATATCATCAGGTCCTATACCATCTAATGGTGATAATGCACCATGCAACACATGATACAACCCTTTGTAACCATTACTTCTTTCCATCGCCATAACGTCTTGCGGTTGTTCAACAACGCAAATCAAACTTTGATCTCGTTCTTGATCCGTACAAACAGAACATTTAGTGCTATCTGCAAAATTATAGCATTCTTCACATAGATGCACATTCTTTTTAGCCGTAACAAGTGCTTCAGCTAAACGCATTACATCACTTTCTGGCAAATCTATTATATGATAGGCAAGCCTTAAAGCTGTTTTTGACCCAATACCTGGCAAGCGCCTCAATTGTTCATAAACATTATTTAAGGGTTTAATCATCCTAGCCATTTTTAAAACATTCCTGGTAGATTCATGCCGCCTGTTACTTTACCCATTTCTGCTTCAGTTGTTTCATCAATAATACGCATTGCATCATTAACTGCTGCCACAATAAGATCTTGTAACATTTCAACGTCTTCTGGATCTACTGCACTTGGATTTAATTTTACTTCTACTAATTCTTTTTTACCGCTTACGATTGCTACAACAGCACCGCCACCAGCAGAACCTTCGAAGTTACGATTTTGTAAATCTTCTTGAACTTTTGCCATTTCAGCTTGCATTTTTTGCACTTTTTGAAGCATTCCTTGCATGTTACCCATGCCTCCGCCCATTCCTGGGAATTTCATTCCTTTTGCCATCTATATTGCCTCCTAAATTTATTTTCAAAATTTATTATACCTAAGAATCTGCCTTATGTACAGTTCCACCAAAAACCCCTAAAGCTTTTTGCGTCAAATCTTCAGCTGGTTCTTTAGTCTCTACTGGAGCTGTAGTTTCTTGCGAAAATTCTACAGAAGTTTCTACTTTTTCTTCTACAACTTTTTCGACCTTAACTGGTTCAGCTTGAGCTTTTGCACCAGCATCTACCACGCAATTAAGCTTTATTGGTAAGCGCGATACTCGTAGCAATGCATCTTCAAACGTTGTTTTGTAATCATCTTGTTTCATGCGTTTACAGCTAAAGTCATTCTTAAAGCCAATCGTTAATATATTTTTCTCAAAAGCAAGCACCGAAGCTCCTGATACACAGGCTACCATAGCACGCTTTTTCTCACCATTTAAAAGGTCTAGAGCTTTATGCCAAGCCTCATCACCTACAGCCCAATCGCCTGTATATGGTGTATATGCTGCATCAACTTGCTCTGCTTTTGGTGCTGGCGCAGTTACAACCGGAACTTCTAACTTCACAGCTGGTTCTTCTTGCTTTTTAACTTCTGGAACTGGTTGTGGTTTTGGAACTAGCTTTTGCTCAGCAATAGGCTCTACCTTAGTTTCAACTTTCAATGGCGCAACCTTTTCTACTGGTTTTTGAGCAGAAGCTTGCAAAGTTACAGGTGCACCACTAGCCACCTTAGCAACATTACCACTTCTAAGCGCTGTTTCTAATTCCTCTACTCTTGCTACAAGAGCAGCCATTGTACTGCCTTCCATGCGGCACAAATCATACATACACATTTCTACTACAATGCGACCACGTACTGCCCATCTTAATTCAGTAAGCGCTTTATGAATAGTTTCTTCTGCTGCCATAATTCTATTTGGGCTAAAAAACGGAACTACTGTATCAAAAGCTTCTGCTGAATCTGTAATATATACTTCTTGGTAATCTTTGGAAGCTTGATAAAGCAATACTGCTCGTAAATATTCCGCGATTTCCACTAAAATTTGACGTAAATCTTTGCCATGTAAAACTAACTCATTAAGAACTTCTAATGCTCCAGTTACATTTTTTTTGCCAATAAGCGTTACTAATTCTCGCAGACCTTCGCGTCCTACTAAACCTAAAACATTGCGTACGCTTTCCACGGTAACTTTAGAACCAGATACACCACATTGATCTAAAAGACTAAGTGCATCTCTCATACCGCCTTCTGCATGAACAGCAATAAGTCTTACTGCTTCATCATCAATATCGATACCACTACCTTCAGCAACAAATTTCAAATGAGCTATAATTTCATTTACTGTAACGCGTTTAAAATCAAAACGTTGACACCTAGAGTGAATCGTTGCCGGTATTTGCTGCGGATCAGTTGTTGCCAAGATAAAGACAACATGAGCTGGTGGTTCTTCTAAAGTTTTTAAAAGTGCATTATAAGCTTCTTTAGTGAGCATATGCACTTCATCTATAATATACACTTTATAACGACCATTAACTGGCGCAAAAACTGCATTTTTACATAATTCTTCTATATCATCTACACTTCTATTAGAAGCAGCATCCATTTCGCAAACATCCATTGCATTACCTAAAGTAATTTGCGTACAATTGGAACATTCATTACAAGGATGAGACGTTGGTCCCTTTTCACAATTTAAAGCTTTTGCTAAGATACGTGCTGTACTTGTTTTACCTGTACCACGTGGTCCTGTAAAAAGATACGCATGAGCAATTCGTTTTGAATCAAGAGCGTTCATTAAAGCCTGTTTAATAGAGTCTTGTCCAACTAAAGCATCAAAATCCATTGGTCGCCATTTACGATACAATGCTACATAGGCCATAATTCACACCCCTTTCTCCAAGAATTTTAACTACCTATATATTATACCAAAATCCACGCACAAAAAAAAGTAGCCCTTACGACTACTTTTTATTTATTTTCCTGTAGGGCTGCAAAAGCAGGCACCCCTGCGGCACATAAAAGTATCCGCTTAATGCTGCTTCCTTCCGGACCTGACATGGTTCACAGGCTTCCATTGCGCAGGACCATACTTTTACAACCCTACAGAAAAACAAAACCGCTTGCGCGGATTTTTTAATGGCGGAGAGAGAGGGATTCGAACCCTCGGTACGAGTTAACGCACACACGCTTTCCAGGCGTGCACCTTCAACCGCTCGGTCATCTCTCCAGTTGATTATTCCTTTGTTATTTAGTTGTTGTAATTACCTTCATTATTATAGTAATCACAAACCATAGTATAAATAAAAAACGCCATTCTGTCAAGTACTAACACAGAATGGCGCAAGCATTACTTTTATTCTACGTCATCATTACCGTCTGGCATAATAAAAATCGGACCATTAGAGTTAAGAATGACATTTTGAGCAGTACTACCCATTAATAAACCTTTAACTAAACCTGCACCTGTTTTTGCAGTGAAGGTTAAAGATACTCCTTCTTCATCTATTAGGTTGCAAATTTCTTTAGAGGGAACTCCATGTTTAATTATATACGAGGACTTGATCCCAAAAACATTTAATTCTTCTACTAATTCTTCTGACATTACTTTTGCCAATTCCAGTTTTTCAGAAAGTTGTTCTTGATTGCGAGAACGCTCAACAATATGTGCAAAAACTACTTCTTCAACGATTTCTCTCACGTTACGAATAACATTAAGAGCGGCTAAAGATTTAGATGAAAAATCTGTAGGAACTAATATTTTTCTCCATAAAGCATGTGTTTCTTCCCCTTTTATAATCAAAAGAGGAACAGTAGTAGAACGAGCTATATCAAAGGTGGTACTACCTAACAATTTACTTTTGATAAGGCCTTTTTTATGAGAATATAACATAGTTAAATCAATATCATTTTCCTCAACACTGTCTAAGATAACATCATAGATCGAGCCTGATTTCAAGATAAATTTTACATCATCATAACCAGCTTTGAACAAATCATTTTTTATTGCTTCTAACTGAGCATAAACTTTTTTGTAATAACCGCTATCTTCATTTACATCTGATTCGCTTTCAATTACATGTACAAGAAATACTTCTGTCTCCATCTTTGGACATGCACTATAAAAGGCCTGTACTACTTGCTCAGTGTGATCTGTTAGTTCAGGAGCAAGCATTACTTTATGATACATACTCATTTTATTACCACTTTGGCATACTATTATGCATTAAATACTTTGCATGTCTTTCATATTTTTTT